>NZ_CP010776.1:2231243-2549992 GCF_001577755.1 Rufibacter sp. DG15C | reverse complement strand
GCAACTACAAACCCGCCTGGAGTTACTACAGCGCAAGCGCGAATTACTGGAGCAGAAAAACACCCTATTAGAAAGCGCCGCCCAAAACAAAACCAAATCCAAGGAACTTCAGAAACTGGACGCTGACCTGGCAAAAATCAAGCAACAGCTTACCCAAGCCGAAGGCAAGAAACAATAATTTGAATGATTAATGAATAATGACCAATGAGGAATATTCACTATTCCTCATTGGTCATTATTCATTAATATTGTTTTTGACCTATTTCTATGAAAATAGACCAAAAACGAAGCTACGGTTGCTTTATGGGAGTTAGTATTCCGTCTTTTTCCTGTACATACCCAAACGGTTCGTCTTTGACCACCAGCATGCCGTCCAGGTCCAGATAATCTACGCCGTGCGCCAGTTGAATGCCCGACCAGATGCCCATGGAGGTTTCCATCATACAGCCAATCATAGTTTTCAGGCCCAAAGACCGCGTCTTTTGCAGAATCTCCAATCCTATCAAATAACCACCGGCCTTCATCAACTTCATGTTCACGCCATGGAACTGGCGTTTCAACAGATCCCAGTCGGCGTGGTCGGTGACAGACTCATCTGCGAACAGGTCATAGGGCGAGTAAGGCTTTAAATACAGGTATTCTTCATCCAAGGCGGCGGGCATGGGCTGCTCTATCATGAGGATGGGGTATTTCTTGAGGCCTTCCATAAACCGGATGAGCGCGTCTGGGTCCTGCCAGGCCTCATTGGCGTCTACAATCAAGGGCTGGGCCGTGGCTTTGAAAACCTGCCCCATCATGTCCAAGCCAGACTCCTCGTTCACCTTTACTTTTAGGTATTGAAAGCGCTTGAGTTGGTGCTCTTGCGCAAAGGCCGCAATCTTGCCCGGGTCCATGATGGGGAACGTGAACGCGGTAGGCGTAGAAGCCACCGCCGGCACCCCCAGAAATTCAGGCACGGACTTGTTCGTTTTCCTGCACAGGTAATGCACCAAGGCAGACTCCAGGGCAAAACGCAGTGCAGGCATCACGGCTTCGCGCTGCGTCAAAAACTGCAGTTCTTCTACAGTCTCTACGTTTGATAAGCCGTTCTTTTGCAGGTTTGCAAACTGCTCCAGTAAGAGGGCAGGCGTCTCGCCGTAGCGGATGTTGGGCGCGGCCTCTCCCCTGCCCTGGACGCGCTCATTGCCCACCGTCACCAGCAGGTTGGTTTTCATGTCTGAGGCGTTTCTGGAGATTTTCCAGGTAAACTTTAGCGCCAGGTCAAGGGTCTCTATTTGCCAGTTCAACATATGGGGGTAGTGGATGAGATTTTAAGTTTAGAGCAAAAATGCATCAAAAGCCAGAAAAAAGAGGGAAACTATCGCTGGCCTGCCCCTTTAGGAAACCATAGTTTTAAATTATATTTGGCTTCGCTTTGGTGGGCTTCATCCTTATCATGGCCTACTTCCAATCATCTAACCCATTGCCAAACACCTTCTTCTGGGTGTGACCGCAGATTATCTTATGAAAAATTCTACTCTTGCGCTGGTGGCGTTTGTGGTGCTTACCATCTCTGCTGTCCTGACTGTCATGCACAACCACGCCTTGGTGGCTATTCCAGACTTGGTGCTGGCTACTGCCCGTTGGATTGGCATCCTTGTGCTGGTTCTATTTGCGTACCGTAAAAAATCATTGACCACCTGGATTCTGGTGAGCATGGTCATTGGCGCCGAGATTGGCTACAGTTTCCCAGACTTCGCGCAGAACCTGAACGTGTTCAGCAAAATCTTCTTAAAGATGGTGAAAACCATCATCGCGCCGCTGGTATTTGCCACGTTGGTGGTGGGCATTGCCGGTCACTCCAACCTAAAGCAAGTGGGCAAGATGGGCGGAAAGGCGCTTATCTACTTTGAGGTGGTGACCACCATTGCCTTGTTCATTGGTCTGGCGGCTATCAACATCAGCAAGGCCGGTGAAGGCATTGTCTTGAAAGGGGCCACCAGTGACGAGATCAAAGCACCAGAGCCGCAGACCTGGCAAGACATTATCCTGCACATCTTCCCGGAGAACATTGCCAAGTCCATCGCTGAAGGCCAAGTGTTGCAGATTGTGGTGTTCAGCGTGTTGTTCGGGATTGGCCTGGCCATGCTGAATGAGCGCAAGCGCCGGCCGTTGCTAGAAGTAACCGAGAGCTTGGCTGAGACCATGTTCAAGTTCACCAACATCATCATGTACTTCGCGCCTATAGCCGTGGGGGCGGCCATTGCCTACACGGTGGGCCACATGGGCTTCGGGATCTTGATCAACCTGTTTAAACTGTTAGCCACGTTGTATGTGGCCCTCATTGCGTTCCTGGTATTGGTGCTGTTGCCGGTGGCCTTGTTCTTCAGGATTCCTATCAAGATGTTTGCCAAGGCCATCGCCGAGCCGGTGTCTATTGCCTTTGCCACCACCAGCTCTGAGGCCGCTTTGCCGCGCGCCATGGAGGCCATGGAATCCATTGGCGTACCGCGTAAAGTGGTAGCATTTGTGATGCCTATGGGGTATAGCTTCAACCTGGACGGAACCACTTTGTACTTGTCATTGGCTTCTATCTTCGTGGCGCAGGCCGCGGGCATTGACTTGACCTGGGAGCAGCAGCTTTTGATGGTGTTTACCCTCATGCTGACCAGTAAAGGCGTGGCCGGCGTGCCAAGAGCCTCTCTGGTGATTTTGCTGGGAACGGCTGCTTCTTTTAACCTTCCGGTAGAACCAATCTTTATCATTTTAGGTATTGATGAACTCATGGACATGGCTCGCACCTCTGTGAACGTGATTGGCAACTGTCTGGCCACCGCCGTCATTGCCCGTTGGGAAGGCGAATTTGTGGACCTGGACGAGCCAAGACCACTAGAGTCTATCTAAGAATTAAGCAACAGCTTGCGGGTGTCTAAACGTAATTGAAGCGCATATGAAAAAGTCACTTCTTCTTTTTGCAACGGTTTTGGCCTTAGGAAGCTGCGCCGGCACCAAACAAAGCACCAGCGCATCTCCGGCTCCTACGGGCATCAACCCCAATGAGAACCGCGAAGAGAAATCTCCCACGGGAGAAACCATCTTGATTGGCCCTACCACGCGCGTCGCCTTTGACCAGGCCCCACACAGCGCTTGGTTCCACCCGGGGTATCAGCGGTACACGCCCAATGCCAAAATCATGGAAGAGCTGACGCCTTTGCTGGAGACGGTGACCTTCAAGGCCTATATGGGGAGCTGGTGCATAGACAGCCAGCGTGATGTGCCTAGGTTCTTCAAAGTCTTGGACATGGGCCGCGTGCCACTCACTAAATTGGAAATGGTGAGCCTACGCGAGGACAAAAGCACCTGGACCGGCGAAGAAAAACAGCTCAACATCAGCGCCGTGCCCACTTTCATTGTCTACAAAGACGGTAAGGAACTTGGCCGAATTGTAGAAGTGGCCTACCCTACCATTGAGATGCAATTACTCAACATCATCAAAGGCACTGAGAAGAAGTAAGTCTCACTACGCTTAAGCACGACCATATAAAGAGGCCGAAGACAAAGGTTGATTCCAGCCTTTTCTTCGGCCTCTTCCTGTCCCCAGAATCTATCAGAATCTCGTTTTTGGCCTGTTTTCCAGAAAACAGCCTATAAACAGAAAAGCCTGCCCTTCATGTAGTAGGGCAGGCTTTTCTGTTTTATCCATCAACTCAAGTGATTAATGCAGAGGCCGGCGCTTGACCATGCCGCCTTCTGTGTCATCAATGCTGTGCTGGAATAGGAATGCGTTGGGGTCAATCTGTTTTACTTCCTTCTTCAGGTCTGGCAGCTCAAAGCGGGTCACCACCGTGAAGACAATATCAATGTCTACGTTAGAGGTACCTCGCTTGCCAAACCCGCGCTTGCCCTGGTAAATGGTCACGCCGCGGCCCAGGTTCTCTGTGACGGCCTGGCGTATCTTCTCGCTGTGCTCAGAAACAATGGTCACGCCGGTGTATTGCTCAATCCCTTGTATAAAGAACTCAATCATCTTAGAGGCGGCAAAGTAGGTGAGAATGGAATAAAGTGCGGTTTCGGTGCCCAGCACCAACATGGCAGACAGGAAGATGAGAATGTTGAGGAGTAGAATGAAGTCACTCACTTTCAAGGGATAGTTCTTACTCACGATCAGGGCGGCAATCTCTGTGCCGTCCAGCACTGCGCCGCCGCGCATGGCCAGGCCAATGCCCGAGCCAATAAATACGCCCCCAAACACCGCCGTCAGCAACTTGTCATGCGTCACGTCTGGGAACTCCACTACCACCAAGGCCAGGGAAAGACCGGCAATGGCCGCCGCGCTTTTCAAGGTGAAGCGCATGCCCATCTGCTTATACCCCAGCACAATAAATGGTAGGTTGATGACCAGAATCAAAATAGCCAGAGGCAACCCAAACGCCGCCGAAAGTAACATAGAGATACCCGTTACCCCGCCGTCAATGAAATGACTGGACAGCAAGAAGCCCTTCAGACCGAAGGCCGCGGAGACGATACCTAAAAGTATGAGAATGGTGTTTTTGACAGTGTTACCGAGGTTGTTGGCGCTTTGATTTTGATCCATGGGGAATGATAAAAGGTGATACTATTCGCTGAATCCCTTGTTTTTTGAAGAAGATTCAGCTCGACTGGTTAAAGATGCGAAATTAAAAAGAGAACATTTTCTTTCTTTTATCCCAACGCACAAAAAGCCTGGACAGATGCGCCTCCAGCAAAATCCACGCTAGTTTCTATTAGGATAGTGCCATTGGTTTTGACTTGGTTTCCAGAAAGCAGGCCAAAAACGAAATCGATTTCCCAGCCGTTTAGCCTACTTTTGTACTTTCTGAGCTTACCGTGTATGACGTTTTCCCCATCTCTTCCTTATTCGCGCCGAACTTACCGCGTGGCCGTGGGTTTCCTGTTCTTTCTGCTGGGCCTGTGCTTTGCCAGTTGGGGCTCCCGTATTCCCAGCATACAGGCCAAACTGCACCTCTCTGAGGCTGAGCTGGGCATGGTGCTGTTCTCCTTGCCGGTGGGCTTGATGCTGTCCTTGCCGTTCACGGGTTGGTTGATTCCTAAGGTGGGCAGCCGGAACGCGGTGACCGTAGGCCTTTTGTTTTACAGCCTGGTGCTGGTGTCCATTGGGCTGGCCCAGAATACCTGGCAATTGGTGGTGGCGCTGTTCTTCTTCGGGTTTGGAAGCAACATGTCCAACATTGCCGTGAACACGCAGGCCGTGGGCGTGGAGAACATGTACAAAAAGTCTATCATGGCGTCTTTTCATGGCTTGTGGAGTTTGGCGGGCTTCACGGGTGCGGCCATTGGTACGTTGATGATTGGGGCCAACATTATTCCTTTCCACCACTTCCTGCTCATTCTGGCCTTGACGGTTCTAGGCGTGGCGGTGAGCTTCAGGTACATTCTGCCTCAGGATGATACTCCTACTGAGAAGCAGCCTTTGTTTGTGATGCCTGATAAGTCTCTGATAGTGCTGGGCATGATTGCCTTCTGCTCCCTCATCTGCGAAGGGGCCATGTTTGACTGGAGTGGCATCTACTTCCAGAAAGTAGTGGGCGCCGAAAAGGCTTGGGTGGCTGCGGGCTACACGGCTTTCATGAGCACCATGGCCCTCACCCGCTTCATAGCCGACTGGCTCACCACCAAGCTAGGCCTCCCGAAAGTATTAGTACTGAGCGGTTCCTTGACGGCAATTGGCTTAGCGATAGCGGTTATTTTTCCTTATCTGGTAACGGCCATCATCGGGTTTCTACTAGTTGGTATGGGCGTAAGTGCCGTGGTACCGCTGGTGTACGGAGAGGCCGGCCGCTCCAAGACCATGTCGCCTAGCACGGCGTTGGCGGCGGTGACCACCATCGGGTTTGCCGGTTTCCTGGTGGGTCCGCCTTTGATTGGCGTGGTGGCTGGTTTCAGTAGTCTGCGCATCTCGTTTGCCATCATTGCCTTGATGGGCATCACGGTAGCCATCCTCTCCTCCAGAGCCAAGATGGAGTAAAACCGTTTTCGGGCTATTTTCTGGAAACCAGGCCAAAATCGGTTAATTTCGGTATGCCGTTGCCTTAGTCAGGAAGCTTTGGACAGCTTGTTGTGCACCTTTGAGTCAAACCATTCACTTGGTTCACAAACCCTCATGACATATTTACTCCCAAGGAAACGTATAGCATCTGCGCAAGCCTTTCCACTTTTATATCTATACAATTTTTATTTTTCCGTCTAATACAAAGCTTTAATTCGGTTTAAATACATCATACAATTCTAAAGCAATTAAGTACTGAATAAAATATTTTTTCAATTCCAAAATCCGGTGATATAGGGAGCTTCGTAAGTGAGGCATTACACACATAAAAGCCATCCTAATCATTATGAAAAAGTCTATTGTATTATTTGCCTTAGCCGGAACTGCTTTCTTCACCTTTGATGCCTCTGCCCAAACTACTTCTAAAACCAAGATGGACAAAACCACGGGTATGGAGAAGAAAGAAGGTGTGCTAGTGGGTGGCGCCATGATGGTGCCTTCTAAAAATATTGTGGCCAACGCTCTTGGCTCCAGCGATCATACTACCCTGGTAGCCGCTGTTAAAGCCGCTGGTTTGGTAGAAACCTTGATGGGCCCAGGTCCTTTCACGGTGTTTGCTCCTACCAACGCTGCCTTTGAGAAACTGCCAGCTGGCACGGTAGAGTCGCTTTTACTCCCTGAAAACAAAGCCAAGTTGACAGCCGTGTTGACCTATCACGTAGTACCAGGCAGATTGCAGGCCAAAGACCTGAAAAACGGACAGAAACTAAAAACTGTGAATGGAGAAACCTTAACTGTTACCCGCAAGGGCAACATGGTCATGATCAACGGAGCCACAGTTTCTATTGCAGATGTTATCTCTAGCAATGGCGTTACCCATGTAATTGATGCTGTAGTTTTACCAACCATGTAATCTTGACAGATTTACATTAGCAGAAAAAACAGCTCACTTTTAGTGGGCTGTTTTTTTTATAAACTAGAGTTTATTTCCGCTATTAACTCGTTTCATTAACCAGATTAAAACATAATTAAAATTCAACTGTTTAGCATATTTCATCCTTTTTAAGGATAACTAAATAAGTTAATTCAACTTAATTTTAATCGCAATAATTAGAAAACTTTTACACCAGCTAATATTAATCAGTCTCCCTACCAAGCCTATCTGATAAAAGGCGGCACCAAAGCCTTCTTTTTCTAAGACCGGCTTCCCTTGAAAAACATCTCTGAAAATGCGGAAAGTAAATGGTGCTTTTTTCGGACATACTTGTAGAATTTCCGTTTAAAGCCGTGTATGCACTCCCAAGAACACCAGATAAGCGTTTCTACGTTTCCCTTTAAGGCGCATTTCAGCCTGATACCTATAATTACTTACTGGCAAAATGAGCAAACTGGCTGCCGAAGCAGCTTTTCTCTTTGCGCCGATGAAATTAAGCGGCAACTCAAAGCCGCACCAGAACTCCTGCAGCCCATCACAGATTTAAGCATTCTGGAGAAGCACCAGTGTCTCATTGATTTATTGATGACGGCCATCTTTCCGCCGGCCACGCAAGAGGTAGAGGCTATTGGTACCGTGGGCCCTTTGTATGATGCCAGCTTTTACCATACAGACCTGTTTAAGCAGATTATCCTCACGGACCAAAACCACCTAAAACGCCCGCTCAACATTGATGAGAATCGCATGTTGTTCAACCGCGTGCGCATGGTCTATTTTTTGGTGCTGGAGAAGTTTTACGGCGTGCAGGTGCCCCATGAGGAGTTCTTGATTTACACTGTTCCAGACTACCAATTGGGCTTGTACCGCCACTTCAATGTGGAGATTAACACCCAGTTTCTGGAGATAACCGCCAGGCATGAGCTCCCAGAACTAGCCGAGTCAGACATTCAGTTCATGCTGGACAACATTCGGGACATGGACCTCTGGATGCAGGCCTTGCCGCCAGAGCTGTTTGAGATTAGCGGTTTCTACACTTTGCATTTGGTAGACGTAACCGTACAGGAGGTTTTGTCTTCGCTTAAGAATGATTTGCTAGAGCGTGATGTAATGCTGGCTCCAGACCGCTTTGAGCAGTTACAGGAAAAGGTGCGCATCTTCTTTAAACGTCCGCACTTACAACTGGGTGTGGCCGCTTTTCACAAGAACCGGAGTACGTTTGTGAACTTCGGGAATAAGATCAACCACAGTTTCTTGTTGCAGAGCGACCCAGACAGCAGCAGCTACGCTGGCTTTAAGTCTATCTATGACAACCTGGTGCGGGACGGCAAGCCGTTGGTCATCAAAGACGTATCTGTGACCCAGCTGCTGCCAGACGGCGTGCGCGAAGAAATGCTGGGCATGGGCATCAAAAACATCATCCTAGCCCTTTTGCGCTACGGTGATGAGCCCATTGGCATCCTGGAATTGGGTTCGCCTAACCCTGGGGACTTGGACAACTTTTCCCTGGCCAAAATGGACCAGTTCCTGCCTTTGTTTGCGGTGGCGGTCAATAGAAATTCTGAGGAGGTAGAATCACGGGTGCAGGCGGTCATCCGGGAGAAGTTCACGGCCATCCATCCAGTGCTGGAGTGGCGTTTTAGAGAAGCGGCCTTGAACATGCTCAACAAAGCCAATCAACTCAATGGCCCCGCCGAAATGGAGCCGATTGTGTTTAAAGACGTGTACCCGCTGTACGCCGTGGCAGACGTGCGTAGTTCCAGCACAGAAAGAAACACCGCCATTCAAGGCGATTTAGCCGAGCACCTGCATCTGGCAGAGCGCATCTTAAAGAAAGCCATTGAGGTGCACACCCTGCCCATTCTGGACGAGTTGCGTTTCTCCGTGTCCAAGCATTTGCGACAGTTAAAGAAAGGCGTTCTGCTCCAGGATGGTATCTTGATTTTTGAGATGCTGCGCACGCAGGTAGAGCCCATGTTTACCTTCTTAGAGGCCACGCACGAGGACCTGGTGCCCTACATCCAGAACTACCGCAACGCCATGGACCCGCAGCTGGGCATCTTGTACAAACGCCGCAAAGCTTTTGAAGAAAGCCTCACCCTTATCAATGAGACCATCTCTAACTACATTGAGCAGGAAGAACTGAAGGCCCAGGAAATGTACCCGCATTATTTTGAGAAGTTCAAGACGGACGGGGTGGAATTCAACATCTACGTGGGCTCTTCTCTGGAGGAAAAACAGCCTTTTGACATCATGTTCCTGCGCAACCTGCGCCTGTGGCAACTCATGGTCATGTGCGAAGTGACGCGCCTCACCGCCGCCCTCAAACCGCAACTGGAAGTCCCGCTAGAAACCACGCAGCTAATCTTGATGCACAGCCAACCCCTGGCCATCAGGTTTAGGCAGGATGAACGCAAATTTGACGTGGACGGCGCCTACAACATCCGCTATGAGATTGTCAAAAAGCGTGTGGACAAGGCCTTGGTGCGCACCACAGATGAACGCCTCACGCAGCCCGGCAAGATTGCCATTGTCTACTCCCAGGCCCGCGAAGCCAATGAATACCTGGAGTACATTGAATACCTCCAGAACAAAAACATTCTAACCGACGACGTAGAACAACTGGAGATTGAAGACCTGCAAGGCGTGAGCGGTTTAAAAGCCTTGCGCGTAAAAGTGAAGTGCTAGCTATCTATTAGATGGCATTGAAAGAACTGTAGAATGAGTGATCGGTAGAGAATCGTTTTTAGCCTATTTTCCAGAAAACAACCCAAAAACGCCATGCCAAACAGCCACCGCATCCACCTTGTCCAAGGCGACATCACCAAGGTTCATACAGAGGCCATTGTGAACGCGGCCAATACCAGTCTACTGGGCGGCGGCGGCGTTGACGGGGCCATTCATAGAGCAGGCGGGCCGGCCATTTTAGAAGACTGCCGAAAGATTGTCGCCAAACAAGGTGGCTGTAAAACCGGCGAGGCCGTCATTACCACCGCTGGTCACCTGCCTGCCAGGTATGTCATTCACACCGTGGGCCCCGTCTGGAACGGAGGCCACAAAAACGAACCAATCCTCCTGGCCAACTGCTACCGTAATTCTCTCTTGTTAGCGGCCAAGCATGATGTCAAGTCCATCGCGTTCCCCAACATTAGCACGGGCATTTATGGTTATCCCAAAGACCAGGCCGCCAAAGTTGCGGTAGAGACGGTGCAGGAGTACTTAGAAAACCACGCCTTTCCACTAGAAGTCTCCTTTGTGGTCTTTGACGCAGAAAACCTGGGCTTGTACCAAAAGCTTTTAAAGAATAGGCTTTAACAAAGGCATGAGAGTGTGTCTTTCAAGTAAAAAGCCGTTTTTGGCCTATTCCCTGGAAAACAACCCAAAAACGACTTTCTACAAGCTACGAGCCTTGCTTGATTTACTCCCTTTGAAAGGTCTCCTCTGAAATATCTTCGTCGCTTACTTCCTCTTCAATTTTGCGGCCCATGCGTTTCTGCAGCTTTTTTAACAGGGCAATGGCAATGACCAGCCAGAAGAACCCTGCGCCCCAGCCAGCTAACACGTCTGACGCATAGTGCACGTTCAAGTACACCCGGCTAAAGCCAATCAAAAGAATCCAGAGCAGAAACAGGCCGCTCAAAAACCACCGTAAGCCTGTATGTTTCACGTTGGTCCAAATCAGGTACAGCAGCAGGCCCCAAAAAGCCCCGCCAATCATGGCATGCCCGCTCGGGAAGCTATTGCCGCCTTGCTCTAGAAAGGCCGTTTCTGGCCGGGGTCTACCAAAAAGCCATTTCATGGTTTGGTTGAACAGCGTGGTAGTGGCGGCAATGGCAATGATTTTAATGGCATAGAACCGCCATTTCTTAAAAACAAGGAAGAAGAGCGCCAGTCCCAAGGACCCGAAGATCAAGAAATACTTTGACCCGAAGAACGTCACAAAATACATGGCGTCTGTGAGCTCAGGCGTGGTAAAATCTCCTACAAACGCAAAGGCGGCCTGGTCCAAGGCTTTCTCCTGTTCCACAAAGACCTTGGTGGCCATCCAGAAAAACAACAGCGCAGACCCCACAAACACCAACCAGAGCAACAGCACCTCTAGGGTAAGCGTGGCAAATAACGCCCCTATTCTTCTGGCCCAATGGTCTCTTTTAGATTGTGGATGTGGCATGTATCGGGGTTAGGTTGACACAAAAACGGCATGGTTTTACTAGAAATTATATACGGGCTAACTGGCAGAAGGCTTCTGTGAAATAAGAAAACAAGCGCTTCAACATCCAGTAAGAATGGGCAGTGCGTATGTATGGCATGATACCCCTTGTTCACTTTCTATGCTCAGATTTGGCCGGTCGTGCAGATTTTCTCTTGACGCACGGTAGGTTTCTGATGCTTAGAACAGAACAGGAACAAACGGTGCGGCTTTACTGGACCAGGCATTTTTTAGTGGAGGTATATTCCTCCAAAACATACCATAAAACGGAGAAAATCACAGCGGTTACAGATACTTCTGCTTTAGAAGGCTACGTGGCCCATGTCAATGTGAATCAGCTGCTTCCGCATTAGAATATAGGCCGCAAAAAACTGAAATTCCTTATAACAAAAAAGCCGACCTCTTAAGAGATCGGCTTTTTTGTTGTGCGCTGGGGGAGACTCGAACTCCCACACCCGAAGGCGCTGCCACCTGAAGACAGTGCGTCTACCAATTTCGCCACCAGCGCAAGAAATGCCCCACCGTTTGCAGCAGGGAGCACAAAGGTAACAGTTTCTAAAAACCTACAAAGCGTGATGCAGGACTATTTTAAAAGAATTTTAGCTTAGGCTACGGGCAGTTCGCCGTCTATGACCACCGGGTTGAGGTTGCGCTTGGAGTATTTTTCCATGAGGCGCAACAACCGCACCGCCAGAATCACCCAGCCCAGACCAGCGGCCAATCCTGCCAGCACATCAGTAGCGTAGTGCACGTGCAGATACACCCGGCTAAAGCCAATGAACATAATCAAGGCACTCAACAGGGTGATCAAGCCCCAGCGCAACAGGTCGTTCTCAACGTTTTTATAGACCAGGTAAATCAACAGGCCATAAAAGGAGGCACTAATCATGGCATGCCCGCTGGGAAAGCTCAACCCATAAGACTGCACCAAATGCGGAATCAAAGGCCGGGGCCGGTTGAACAGGTATTTCAGCATGAGGTTCAAGGAAATGCTGCCCACGGCAATCACCGGCACTTTCAAGGAATACCACTTGTGCTTTTTCACGAACAAGAAATACGCAATAAGCATGAGCGCCGCGCCTGTGATAAAATTCCTGGACGCCAGAAACGTGACACCTTTGATAAGCTCCGTGAGAAAGACGCTGTTGATGCTATCTGCCCAGGCAAAGGCGCGCCTGTCAAACCCCAGTTCATTGCCCGGCAGAACTTCCTTGGCCAACCAGAAGAATACCACCAGGCACAAAAGAAATACTATATAAATGACTACCAGCTCCAGTGTGAACAAAGCTGAGGAGGCCAGAAATTTTCTTATTCTTTTTGTCATAGCAGTTGTAAGGCTCTGGCTTCCGTTTTTGGGCTAGTTTCCAGAAAACAGGCTAAAAACGGAAGCAATTCCTAAAGTACGTGTATCTGGGCCGTACGTTGGACTTATTCTAAGCACAGACAACCCACACAGGCTAAAAAGAGTATGTTTTGGCAACCCAACATGCCTTGCCCATGAAACCGAAGGACCTGACGCCCCTGGTATTGAAACTGAAAGACCGCAACCTTACGCTGGCCTTCGCGGAGAGCTGTACCGCGGGCAGTCTGGCCGCCGAAATCACCAAAGCCACCGGCACCAACGGCGTCTTTCTGGGCAGCATGGTCACCTATGACGAAGCCGTCAAGCAGAAAGTGCTCAAGGTCAAAAAAAAGACCCTGGACCTCTACACCGCCGAAAGCCAGCAGGTCACCAATGAGATGGTCTTGGGTGTGCACAGTTTGCTCAAAGCCGATGTCTGTGTAGCCGTCACAGGACTATTTGGTGGCGGCGCCTCTGAGACCGTGGAGAAACCCGTGGGCACTGTCTTTGTGTCCATTCTTTTTCAGAAGAAAGTAGAAGAGTACCGCGAGGTGTTCAAAGGATCACCTGAGAAAATGAGGGATCAAACGGTGGCGTTCATCTTCCAGAAGCTGTCAGATACGCTGGAACGGCATTTTCTGCATGACTAACCACAAGGTTTTATAAGTCTGCTTATCTGCCTTTCGTTTTTGGCTTACTTTTGAGAAAAGAGCTCAAAACGGATTCCTGTACAGCTTATGCCCAAACAAACCCCTTCCTCCAACTTTGACCTGATTGCGCCCGTGTATGACCCACTGGCGAAGTTGGTCTACGGCCGGGCTCAGCAACAAGCACAATCGCGTTTTTTATCTTCCATCCCAGAAGGTGCCAACGTGCTCATAGTTGGTGGTGGCACCGGCTGGATTTTGACGGAGCTGTTGCGCGTGACCCAACCCAGGCAGGTATTGTTTCTGGAAGCCTCAGAGAAGATGCTGCAGCAAGCGCAGGCCAGGCTTCAACAGATGTCTGTGTCTAACGAGAGTGAGGTAATCTTCAGGCTTGGCACTGAGGTTGACCTTTTGCCAGAGGAGAGGTTCCACGTGGTAATGACGCCTTTTGTGCTGGATTTATTCTCTTTGGAGGAGGCCAGAAGCATGATGCAAAAACTAGCCGCCCATCTACTATCCAACGGGCTCTGGCTGCACACAGACTTCCATGCAAGCAAAGACGTGCTGCACAGGCTTTGGCAAACACCTATGCTTTGGACCATGTACCGCTTCTTTAGATTGGTAAGTCATATCTCCGGACAGAAACTGCCTCCGTTTGACAGGCTTTTTCAGGAACTGGGTCTGCAGCTAGAAAGCGAGGCTTTTTATTACGGTGACTTCATTGGCGGCCAGAAATACCGGAAACCGAACGCCTAAAAAGAGTATGGCGCGCTATATCAATCCTGTGTAACTTGAGGCACTAATCTACGCTTCTATGAAAAAGAGCATCTGTGCCGCGGTAGCGGTCGCCATATGGGGTTTCTCCTCGCCTGCCTTAGCCCAGCAGCAAGTCAACTACACCGTTTCCTTTGAGAACGCCGTGCACCATGAGGCGCAAATCCAAGCGGTTTTCCAGGGCGTGAAGACGCCGGTGCTGGAAGTGCGCATGAGCCGTTCCTCGCCGGGACGCTATGCGCTGCATGAGTTTGCCAAGAACGTGTACAGCGTGCAAGCCTTTGACAGCCAGGGAAAGCCCTTAGCCATCTCCAGACCCAACCTACACCAATGGAACGTATCTGGCCATGACGGAACGGTCAGGATTACCTACACCCTCTTCGCTGATAGGCCCGATGGTACGTACGCAGGCGTAGACGCCCATCATGCTAAGTTGAACGCTCCTGCCACCTTTCTTTATGCCAACGGCTTTGAGCAGGCCCCGGCAAGAGTTGAGTTTAAAACCGGTGATAAAACCCAGTGGACCGCCGCCACGCAGCTAAAACCCGAACCCAACAACAAACTGGTATTTACGGCGCCCAACTTCCAGTACCTCATGGACAGCCCCACCGAGCTGGCCAACTTGCAATGGCGCGAGTGGAACGTAGAGGACAAAGGCCGCACGCAGCAAATCAGGATTGCCATGCACCACCAAGGCACCGAGCAGGAACTGGAAGACTACACCACCAAAGCCAAGCGTTTGGTAACGCAGGCCCAGGCGGTGTATGGGGAGCTTCCTTCGTTTGACTTTGGCACTTATACCTTTTTAGCCTGCTACATGCCCGGCACACCCGGTGATGGCATGGAGCACCGCAATTCTACCAGCATCACCAGTTCAAGGCCCTTACGCACCGGCATGAGTGGCAACCTGGGTACCCTGGCGCATGAATTCTTCCATGCCTGGAATGTGGAGCGCATCAGGCCTAAGAGCTTGGAGCCGTTCAATTTTGCAGACGCCAACATGAGCGGGGAACTTTGGCTAGCCGAAGGCTTTACTAGTTACTACACAGACCTGCTCATGCACCGCGCCGGCATCATCAACCCCGACGAATACCTGCAAGCTGCCGCAGATGAGGTGGGCTATGTGCTGTACGCGCCGGGCAAGAACTATTTCTCACCAGTAGAGATGAGCATGCAGGCCCCGTTTGTGGATGCCTCCAGGTCGGTGGACCCCGTGAATAGACATAACACCTATATCTCGTATTACACCTTCGGGAGCGCGGTGGGTTTTGGCTTGGATTTGACCTTGCGCACCAGGTTTCAGGGCGTGTCTTTAGATGATTACATGCGTCTGTTGTGGCAGCGCCATGGTAAGCCAGAGAAGCCCTACACGTTGCCAGACTTAGAGCAAGCTTTAGCAGATCTGACCAAAGACCCAGCTTTCGCCAAGGATTTCTTCCAGCGTCATGTGTACGGCAAAGAATTGATGCCGTATGAGTCGTTGGCCAAGAACATGGGCGTGGTGTTGCGCCTTGCGCGTCCGGGTAAAGCCGAACTGGCGATGGAAGCTTTGCAGTTCGCCAATGACCAAGCCACGCTCATGAGCGGCACACACATTGGCAGCCCGCTCTACAAAGCCGGCCTGGAACGTGAGGACATTTTACTGGCCATCAACGGCAAAAAACTGAAAGACCAGAAAACCCTTAATGAGGTTTTAGCCAAATACAAGCCCGGTCAGACCGTGCAACTAGACATAGAACAGAAAGGCGTGAAAAAACAGGTAGCTGTGACCTTGATGCAGGATCCTAAGATTGAAATGGTGCTTTTGGAGAAAACCGGACAGACCCTCACGCCAGAGGTGAAAGCCCGCCGCGAGGCCTGGCTAGGCAGCAAGACGGTTCAGTAAGACGTTCATTTTTGGTCTCATTTCTAGAAAACAGGCCAAAAACGATGTTCAAGATTAAACAATTTTGCGGGCTATTTTCGTTAGATTTGTAGAAACCCCTGTGGGTGTCAAGACTATGACTAAAAAATTCTCTTTCTATACTACCTTACTCACTGTCTTCCTATTGAGTGGGAATTTGGTGCAGGCGCAAGACATCACCCACCTACCGGAAGTAACAGGCCAACCAACGGTAGCCGTTGCCAAAGCAGATTCCGTGCAATTACCAGCTAGGGCTAAAATGCCGAAGGTGAGCTACAGTCTGTCTGCCGGTGCGGCGTTCAGCAGTTTTGGGTCTGCCTCTTACCTTGAGCCCAGAGTGCAATACCACGTAACGCCCAGGTTCAGCGTCTTCAGCAGTGTGATGATGATTCAGGCTTGGGGCGGGGCAACGTTTGGTTCTACCAGCCGTGAGGGCGGTGCTGCTACTTCTTTCATGAACTCGCCGGCCTCGCGCCAGTACTTAGTGCACGTAGGCGGTTCTTATGCCATGACCGAGAAGCTGATGCTTTCTGGAAGCGTTTGGAAGAGCATTGGGCCTACTTCGCCGGCGCGCTACATGGCCAACCCTTTTATGTATGGCGGCTATCCAGAGCAGGGCTTCAACTTCCAGGCGAAATACCAGTTGGCGCCTAACGTGACCATTTCTGGTGGCGTTCGGTACGGCACTGGCCAATCCGGCTACTTCGGTGGCCCAAGCAGCTTTTACAACAACGGCTCTGCCTTCGGGAATCCTTTCTAAGTAATACAGATCTCTTCTTTTGGCACCTATGCCCTTTGACAAAACTCCTCTAAGTAGAGACTTAGAGGAGTTTTTTGCTTTACAGGCAACTGGCGTAAGAGCAACGAACTGTAAACACGGTATCATTTTTTGGTTATATTTGCCTTTATGCCCTGCTTCATTTTAGGCAGATCCACGCTCCAACATTGACTATCATATGTCGTCAACGCTCATTTTAGGCATTATTTCGGCCTATTTCTGTATACTTATCTTGATTTCCTTTTTGACCAGTAAAAAGGGAGAATCTACAGACAGCTTCTTTTTAGCCAACCGGCAGTCGCCGTGGTACGTGGTGGCCTTCGGGATGATTGGCACCTCCTTGTCTGGGGTGACGTTCATTTCCATACCGGGTATGGTGGAGAAGGCGCAGTTCTCTTACCTGCAACTCATCTTTGGCAACATGCTGGGCTATTTTGTGGTGGCCTTGGTGTTGATGCCCCTGTATTACCGTCTCAACCTGGTTTCTATCTATACTTATCTTGAAGAACGATTTGGCTTCTGGTCTTATAAAACCGGTGCGGCGTTTTTCCTGCTCTCTCGTACATTAGGCGCTTCTATTAGAATGTACCTGGTGGCCGGCGTCTTGCAGTTGGCGGTGTTTGATGATTTGGGCGTTCCGTTCGAGGTATCCGTAGCCATCACCATTGCCTTGATTTGGGTGTACACGTTTAGGGGCGGTATGAAGACCATCATCTGGACAGACACTTTCCAGACGCTGGCCATGCTCATCTGCGTGGGCATTAGTATCTCCATGATTTCTTCTGAGCTAAACCTGACGTTCTCCAGCATGGTAGACACCGTTAGCAACAGCAAGTACTCACAAGTGTTTTTCTGGGACGTGAAGGACCCGCGTTATTTCTTCAAGCAGTTCTTCTCTGGCGCTTTCATTTCTATTGTAATGGTGGGTCTGGACCAGGACATGATGCAGAAGAACCTGAGCTGCAAGAACCTGAAGGAGGCACAGAAAAACATGTTCACGTTTACGGTCATCATCATGATTGTGAACATTCTGTTCCTGAGCCTGGGCGCGCTGTTGTATCTGTATGCGGGTGCCAAAGGCATTGGTCTACCAGAAAAAGGCGATAACGTGTTCCCGTTCCTGGCGCTTAACTACTTCTCTTCGTTTGCGGCCATCGCGTTCATTCTGGGCATCACGGCCATTACGTATGCCTCGGCAGACTCTGCCTTGACGGCCTTGACCACCTCTTTCTGCGTAGACTTCCTTGATTTCAAGAACCGCCCTGAGACGCAGCGCATCCGGATGAAGAACTGGGTACACTTGGGCTTCTCGCTTTTGATGGGCCTCATCATCATTGCCTTTAAGTATTTGAACAGCGAGAGTGTAGTGCAGGCCGTGTTCAAGGTGGCAGGCTATACCTACGGTCCATTGCTGGGCTTATACGCCTTTGGGGTCTTCACCCGACTGGCGGTGCGTGATAGAATTGTGCCGATTATCTGTGTATTGGCGCCCATCTTGACGTACATCATCAGTTCAAACTCAGTGGAATGGCTTTGGGGATATGAGTTTGGGTTTGAGGTGTTGATCCTGAATGGCATTCTCACTTTCTTAGGCTTGCTCTCTGTTTCTTACAAGAAGACCGAATTTATTGATACGCTGGCTGAGGCCTAGCCGAACCTATTTTACCGCCTTCGTTTTTGGGCTGTTTTCCAGAAAACAGCCCAAAAACGAAGGCGGTTTTCATTTAAGCTGAGCCTCCTTCTGCCCTACTTTTGCGGGCCATTCGCCACGTGGCCGGATGCCCAGCTTTTTCATTCCTTTCTAATTGCATGTCACCATTACTCATCCTTGGGATAATAATTGCTTACTTCTGCCTCTTACTGGGTGTTTCTTTCTTGACCAGTAAGAAAGGTGAGTCTACCAATAGTTTTTTTCTGGCCAATAGACAGTCGCCGTGGTACGTGGTGGCGTTTGGGATGATTGGCACTACCCTGTCTGGAATCACCTTTGTGTCTATACCGGGCATGGTCCAGAAGGCACAGTTTACCTATTTGCAAGTGGTGTTTGGGTACGTGCTGGGCTACCTGGTGATTGCCACCGTGCTGTTGCCACTGTATTATAGGTTGCAGTCGGTTTCTATCTACACGTATCTGGAGCAGCGGCTGGGGAAATGGTCCTACCGGTCGGGTTCGGCGTTTTTCTTACTTTCCAGGACTTTGAGCGCTTCGTTGCGCTTGTACTTGGTGGCAGGCGTGCTGCAGTTGGCCGTATTTGATCCCTTGGGAGTTCCGTTTGGCGTTTCGGTGTGTTTGACCATCGGATTTATCTGGCTGTACACGTTTAGGGGCGGCATGAAAACCATCATCTGGACCGATACGCTGCAAACTACGGCCATGCTGGTGTGCCTAGGCATTAGTATTTACCTGATTTCCCAAGACTTAGACCTTTCGTTTACCGGTGTTTTCTCTACCATTGCAGACAGCCCTTATTCTAAAGTATTTGAGTGGGAAGTGAATTCGCCTAGCTACTTCTTGAAACAGGTAGTATCTGGTGCCTTTATTACCATTGTCATGACCGGCCTAGACCAAGACATGATGCAGAAGAACCTCAGTTGCAGAACCTTGGGCGAATCTCAGAAAAACATGGGTTGGTTTACGGTCATTCTAGTGATGGTCAACCTGCTCTTTCTGGGATTGGGCGCCTTGTTGTACCTGTATGCTAACACCAAAGGAATTGCCCTACCTGACAAAGGGGATGATGTGTTCCCGTTCCTGGCCTTACATCATTTCTCTGCCTTGGCGGCCATCGCGTTCATTCTGGGCATCACGGCCATTACGTATGCCTCCGCAGATTCTGCCTTGACCGCCTTGACCACCGCCTTTTGCGTGGATTTCTTATCCTTTAAAAGCCGACCTGAGCCGCAGCGCATTAAAATCAAGAACTGGGTGCATCTGGGCTTTTCTGTGGTGTTGATAATGTTCATCCTGCTTTTCAGGGCCTCACAGAATGAGAGCCTCATTCTTTTACTGTTCAAGATTACCGGTTACACGTATGGGCCGCTGTTAGGGCTTTTTGCCTTTGGTTTGCTTACTCACCGCACGGTGAAGGACCGGTGGGTACCGCTTATTTGCGTTTTGGCTCCTATCTTAACCTATGTGTTGGCGGCAAACTCTAAAGAGTGGTTGGGTGGATATGAGTTTGGCTTTGAAGTTTTGCTGTTAAACGGGATGCTGGCTTTTGTTGGGTTGTGGTTAGTCTCAGCCTCTGAATCAAGAAATCAACCTATACCCCTGAATAAGTAGTTTGTGGCAAATCAATAGGATTCTCTACCTTTGCGAGTTGCTGTGTCTGGATGGACGGCCCGTTTTTGGGCTATTTTCCGGAAATCAGGCCGAAAACGCCTCCAGCAGCCACCAATTCTTTTACTCTTAAGTATTACATGGCAAAACGCGGATTTGGGCCAGGCACGGCTTCAGGACCTGAGACAGAGGGCAAGGCAAAACTGAACAAAGAGAATCTTCGTCGGGGCTTGAGCATCTTCCGGTTCGTGCTTCCTTACAAGCGCAATTTCATCATTGGCCTTATCTTCCTGCTTTTCTCCAGTTTGACGTTCATGGCGTTTCCGGCCGTGACCGGCATTCTCTTGGATGCCGCAGTGGGCAATGCCAACTTCTTTACCCAAGACTTAGACACCATCGCGCTGGTTTTATTTGGCGTAATTCTCTTGCAGGGGATTTTCTCGTTTTTCAGAGTGTACTTCTTTGCGCAGGTTAGTGAGAACTCCATCGCAGACATTAGAAGAAGCCTGTACTCCAAGTTCATGGGGCTGCCCATCACGTTCTATGAGCAGCGCCGCGTAGGCGAAATCACCAGCCGCATCACCTCAGACGTGAGTTATATCCAAGACGGCTTTTCCATCACGCTGGCAGAATTGTTCAGGCAGGTAACCACCTTATTGGTAGGCATTGGCTTTATCATGTACATCTCTGTGAAGCTGTCCTTTTTCATGCTGGCCACCTTCCCATTGCTTATCATTCTGGCCATGGTCTTTGGCAAAAAGCTGAAGAAGCTTTCCAGGAAAACGCAGGATGAGCTGGCTTCTACCAATGTGATTGTAGAAGAGACCTTGCAAGCCATTCAAGTGGTGAAGGCCTTTACCAACGAGTTGTTTGAAATTAGAAGATACGGTAACGCTCTCAGCAAATCTGTGAAGACGGCCATCAGCACATCTTTCTACCGGGGGGCCTTTATCTCCTTTATTATTGTGGGCTTGTTTGGCGGCATCATTTTGGTGATCTGGTACGGCGCCACCTTGGTGCAGCGCGGTGAACTAACCATAGGTCAATTGACCTCCTTTATCCTGTACACTACGTTTATTGGCGCTTCGGTGGCGGGGCTGGGAGATTTGTACGCCAAAGTGCAGGTTTCTATTGGAGCCTCTGAACGAATTCTGGAAATCCTGGAGCAGGAAACAGAGCAGCCAGAACTAGAAATGACTACGCCTCCCCAATTGCGACTGGATGGACACGTTTCTTACAACCATGTGGGCTTCTCCTACCCTACCCGGCCAGACTTGGCAGTGTTACAGAACATTGATTTTGAAATTGCGGCTGGTGAGAAGATTGCCTTGGTTGGACCAAGCGGTGCCGGTAAATCTACCATTGTGCAATTGCTCATGAAGTTTTATGCGGTTGACCAAGGCACTATTTCTTTGGACGGCAGAAACATTGCCTCATTGCCTTTACATGAACTGCGCCATAACATTGGCATCGTGCCGCAAGAAATACTTTTATTTGGGGGTACCATCCGGGAGAATATTGCTTACGGCCGGCCAGACGCTACTGAGGAAGAAATTTGGGAAGCCGCTCAAAAAGCGAATGCCCTTCAATTCATCCAGTCATTCCCAGAGGCTTTTGATACCGTAGTGGGTGAGCGCGGCATTAAATTATCTGGTGGTCAGCGCCAACGCGTGGCCATTGCCAGAGCTATTTTAAAGAATCCGGCTATTTTAATTCTAGATGAAGCTACGAGCTCTCTTGATTCTGAATCTGAGAAATTAGTGCAAGAGGCTATGGATGAATTAATGAAGAACAGAACCACCATAATTATCGCGCACAGGTTAGCTACCATCAGGAAAGTAGACAAGATTTTGGTGATTGATAAGGGCCAGATTGCAGAACAAGGCACTCATGACCAGCTTTCCTCAGACCCTAACGGCATGTATGCCAATCTGCTACGTCTTCAGTTTGACCACAGGTAGATAAACAAGCTATAGTTAATGCCTTAATTAAACATAATATATTATGTTTAATTAAGGCATTTTTATTTACAATTAATTACAAACTATTTACCTAGTAATTCGTTTAATAAAACATTGATTTTACAAAAACAATTAGCGAATTTATTCTTAAATGTTAAAACAATTTTAGAATAAATATTATGTAAAATACAAAATCATAAACTGTACCCGCTTTACTTCGCCCTTCCCTCCCACTACTTACCTTTCCTAATCCGAGGTTGTTCATTAGATAGAACTAAGATTGTATTATACCTAACCAATCCGATTTTACCCTCAAGCAAGCAAAGAGCCGTTTTACCCCTATAATACAAATTTTGTATATTTCTGGATCTGTTGTCAGACTTTCTAAAGTTTAGCGTAGTTACAATTCAATTTTCTTTTTAATTAAAGGCTTAATTAAAATACCAGGCAAATCACATCTCATTTCAGAATATTCGCCACAAACAACCACGCTCCGCCAAAGGATTTACCAGAAAATTTTTGTTTTAGGTGAATTCTTCTTATCATTAACCATTCATTTATTTACACAAACCATTAAACCAAACCAACATGAAAAAAATCTTACTCTTAAGTCTTTTCTTGTTGTCTGTGCTTCTTAACGAAGCAATGGCACAAAATAGGACTATCACAGGAAGGGTGACAGATGCTGGCAACAACGAAGGGTTGCCAGGTGTTACCGTTTTGGTGAAGGGCACGTCTAATGGCGCCTCCACTGATGCGAATGGTAACTTCCAGTTATCTATTCCAGCAGGCAACGCCACTTTGGTATTCAATTACATTGGATATGTTGCTCAGGAACGCGCAGTAGGTAACTCTACTACTATCAACGTTGCTTTGGCTACTGACACCAAGGTTTTACAAGAAGTAGTGGTAACAGCTCTTGGCATTGAGAGAGAAGCTAGAACTGTTACTTATGCTACACAAGAAGTAAAAGCAGAAGACCTTAACATTACTCAGAACAACAACATCAAAGATGCTCTTGCTGGTAAAGTTGCAGGTGTTCAGATAAATGGACAAGCAGGTTCTAAACTTGGACAATTTGGCAAAATCCGTATTAGAGGTGCTATCTCATTAACTTCTGACTTGGATCCTCTTTACGTTGTGGATGGTGTGCCTGTGGCAGACCCAAATGATGTAGACATGGAGAACGTTGAGTCTGTTAACGTTCTAAAAGGGCCAAACGCAACGTCCCTTTATGGTCAAAGAGCTGAGGCAGGTGTGGTTGTAATCACTACTAAAAAAGGCACTGGCGGATTGTCAGTTGAATATGTTGGTTCAGCTACATGGGACAGAGTTGCTTATCTTCCTAAATACCAAAACCAATATGGTGGTGGTTATGAAGGTGATGCTTCATTTGGAACTTTTGATTTTGAAGCTGATGCTTATCCAGAAGAGTGGAAAGTATTTGACGGCAAACGCTATTTGTTGTTTGACAACAACTATGCAGATGAAAGCTGGGGTCCTAAATTTGATGGCCAAGAGTACGTTCCATGGTATGCATGGTGGCCAGGAACTGCTGAGAATCCTAACCCATATTACGGTAAAACCGCAAGATATGAGGCTCAGCCAGACAACATCAAAAACTTCTATGATGTTGCCTTGTCAAAAAAGAATACTATCTCTTTTGGAGGTAGCACAGACAAATTCAATGCTCGTGTAGCCTACACTAACCTAGATCAGCAAGGTATTACTCCTTCAACTGACTTACAGAAACACTTCCTTTCTACTGCATTTGGGTATGAAGTAACACCTAAGTTGAGAGTAGATGCCAATTTACGTTATACTACTTCTAGAATCAGAGGTGACCAAGCGGATGATTACAGTAACCAAACTTCTGGATCATTCAACTCTTGGTTTAACAGAAACGTTGAAATTGAGAAACTAAGAGAGTTGAAAGATTTAAAAACTCTTAATGGTTATTCTGCTTCTTGGAACTGGTGGGGACCTGACTATTATACGTTGGGTGGATTTTATGAGAAACCAGCTTTCTGGTTTAACCCTTACACCTACCTTGATGCGCATCAGCAAATCAGAAACAATAACAACCTGACTGGTAGCTTGTCAACTGCTTATAGCCTAACTGACCATTGGAAAGTTACTGCCACTGCGGCAAGAACAGCTACAAACTACCGTTTTGAAGAGTATTTCCCGTTCTCTTTGGCTAACTCTGCAGCACCAGATGCTTATAACCCGTGGATTAACGGCTTTGGTAGAACAGAGATTACAAGCACAGAAAACAACTTCAGCTCTGATTTGAGATATGAAAACAATTTTGGAGATTTTGAGCTAACTGCATTTGTTGGTGGTAACATCAGAAGAGAAGACTACTCTAGCTTCTCCTCTCGCATGAACGTAAACGCTAACACTGGTGGCTTGATCATTCCAGATTTGTATACCTTCGGTAACGCAGGTATTGTACCGGTAGCTCAGACAAACATCAGCAAGAAGCAGGTGAATAGCGTCTACGGTAACGCCAACTTTGGTTTCAGAGACATGGCTTATTTGGACTTTAGCTACAGAAGAGACTATAGCTCAGCCTTACCTTCAAACAAAAATGGATACGGTTACCCTGGTGTAGGAGCAAGCTTTATTTTCACAGAGCTTGATGTAATGAAAGGAATCAATGCCTTGTCATTTGGTAAATTAAGAGCAGGTTGGGCACAAGTTGGTAATGACTTACCAGCTCAAAGAATCAACCCTGCTTACGGAACTGGACCTCAACCATTTGGTGGAACAGATCTATTGGTTTACAGCCGTACTTTGTTAGTTGATCCAAACCTTGTACCAGCCATCAACTCTTCATTTGAAGCAGGTATTGACCTTAAGTTTATCAACAATAGAATTGGTTTCAGTTTGACGTATTACAATGAGAAAAGAGATGATGAAATCATCCCTGTAAGTATCTCTCAAACGACAGGTTATAGCCAATTCTTAACTAACGCAGGTTCTTCTTCTAGAAAAGGTATTGAACTTGCTTTAGATGGTGACATCATCAGAACAGAAAGCGGTTTTAACTGGAACCTACTTGTTAACTATGCTAGAAACAGAACTACAGTAGATGCACTTCCAGATGGTCTTCAGGCAATCTCTGCTCCTGGTGGAAGCGATGACTGGAACTATGTAACTGTTGTACACGAGTTAGGCAACAACTGGGGTCAATTAAGAGGTAGAGGTTATGCTACTGATGATGCTGGAAACAGAATCGTTCAGGAGAATGGCCTTTATGAAGTTGAGGATAACAAATATTTCGGAACTGTACTTCCAGACTTTACTGGTGGTTTCTTAAACAGAATCAGCTACAAAGGTTTGTCACTTACTGCAGCAATTGACTTCCAGAAAGGTGGTAAATTCTTCTCTCTAACTGAACAATGGGGTGGTTATTCTGGCTTGACAGAAGAAACTGCTGCTATGAACGATAGAGGTAAAAACGTACGTGATGATGTTGCTGAAGGTGGTGGAGTACACGTTGTAGGTGTGAAAGCTGATGGAACTAAAGTTGACACGTATGTAGATGCAATGACTTATTTCATGCAGTTCCAAGCAAATACGTTAGCTGAGCCATTTATCCATGATGCTAGCTACCTTAAACTAAGAGATGTTAATTTATCATATGACTTCTCTGGTTTCTTGAAAGAGGGAATCCTGAAGAACAAATTTGTTAAAGGAGCAACTATTGGATTAGTAGGTAGAAACCTATGGTTGATCTCTGTTGCTGATGATAACAAAAACCGTTGGGATCCATCTGAGTTGTCCAACACCTTTGGTGAGAACTCTCAATTACCAGGAACCAGAAGCTACGGTGTAAATGTTAGATTAACGTTCTAAATTCAACAAAAATGAAAAAAATTGTATATGTACTTCTAAGTTTAGCTCTAGCGCAAAGTGTTGTTTCTTGCGATACGGTAGACTTTGGAGATATGAATGAAAACCCTAATGGTCCTCAGGAGGTTTATCCTGCAGGTTTGTTATCGGGTGCTATGCAGACTTTTGCTACTCAGACAGGCAGAGAAGGTTTCTTAAACCCAACTTTGTACGTGCAATATCAATCACAGATCACCTACACGGATGAGATGTTGTATGCAGAGTCTCCTGCTTCTTGGGCTAACTACTATACCCGTATTCTTCCAAACTTGAATACTGTTATAGAATTTAACATGAACGAGGCAAATCACTCTCCTGCATTGTTGAATCAAGGTGATCCTGCAAACCAAGCTGGTATAGCTATGATTTTTAGAGCTATTGTTCTAAAAAGATTAACTGATACTTGGGGTGATGTTCCATATTCAGAAGCATTCAAAGGGTTAGAAAACCTAACTCCTGCTTATGATTCACAGGAGAAAATCTACCAAGCTATCATTAAGGATCTTACCACTGGTAGAGATATGCTTAATTCAGGTAGAGCTCCTATTGGTGACTTGTATTACAATGGTAATGTTACTAACTGGAGAAAACTAGCAAACTCTGTATTGCTTCAAGTTGCAATGCAGCTTTCTGGAGTTGACTCAAAAACTTCTATTGATGCAGTTGCTGTATTCAATGAAGCCTTGACCAATCCAGGTGGAGTAATTGATGAAGTAAGCGAAGAGGCTTGGTTCAAATACGAAAGTGTTGCCGCGTACCAAAATCCTTTTGCTCCAAACAGAAGAGCTGACTATGGTTTATCAGGTGAGTTTGTTGACGCTTTCCAAGGAGATGCAGGCTTAAACCCAACTTCTAACAGAACCGTTGATGATAGACTTAAGGTATTTGCTACAAGTGCTACCATTGAAGGTATTCCATATGGATATGCTAATGAGACTGGTGCTGGCAGATCTAAAGTAAATGCCAACTACGTTTGGAATGCAACTGCTTCACTTCCATTGATGACTGCTTCTTATACCTACCTTAACAGAGCTGAAGCTGCACAACGCGGCTGGACAAATGAGGTAGCAGCAACAATGCTTCGTAAAGGAATAGAACTTTCTTTTGAATCTTGGGAAACTAAATCAATTGATAAGGCTAGAACTTTAACAGCTGCAGAAGTTACTAAGATCAGTAACATCAGTGAGGCAGGTCCTGCTTATGCTACTGCAAGACTTGCTGACGCACTTACTGTCCCTGGTGGAATGCTTCAAGTAATTGCCGAAGAAAAATGGAAAGCTTTATTTCCAAATGCATTTGATGCATGGGCTGAGTGGAGAAGAACAGGTTATCCAAACCTTCAACCTGCTACTGATGCTTTAAACGATGGCAAGATTGTAACTAGATACATTTATCCAACTAACGAATCTACTCTAAACAGAGATGGTTTAGCTGGAGGTATCAAAGGTCTTACTCCTGCTACCAACACTAATACATCAAGAGTTTGGTGGGATGTAAACTAGTCCATCAAAATTCTTTTTAGTTTTCAAAGAGCCAGGCAATGCTTGGCTCTTTGCTTTTAACCCCTATCCTAATTTTACAATCAAGGTTAAACTCCAGAATTGTACTCCTTCCACATTTAGTAAAACCTAACTCACATAATGTGGACTAACACTGGAAAAATGAACTAAGATTTTGCAATTCTCATTTTTTATCTGAAAACTTTACGCAACAGAGCATTCTGCTCTTTAGCTTCAATTACCTAAATGAAAAAAAAGTCTATTTTATCAGTTGTGCCCGCAACGGTAAAACACTCCTCAACAGGGGGTGCGCTTTTTTCTGTTCTTTCCAGAGCAGTTTTTATATCTGCCTTTACTCCTACCCGATCCAGGCGCTAGGCCACCGGATGGCCCAGGTTACTAAGCGTAACCATACCGGATGCCCCTTTATGCCCGTCTAAAACTGCGGCTGCAAGGATTTCTCTTATTCTTCTATTTATCAATTTTAATACCATTGCGTATGAACGCTTCGGCTATACAGTCGTTGCCTATTGCCCCTGTCTTCATGGAAGTACAACCTGATTTTACAGTGGTGGTAGCCTCACAAGAGCACACCCCCTTCGCCCAGCAAATCTGTGATGAGATGGAAGCCTCTGCCAAAGCGCGGGGCACTGGCATTGCCAAACGCTCACCGCTATATGTAGCTCAGAAAATGACCGAAGGTAAGGCCGTCATCGCGTTTGACGCACAAGGCGCCTGGGCTGGGTTCTGCTACATTGAAACCTGGGGCCACGGCGAGTATGTGGCCAACTCCGGGTTGATCGTGTCGCCGCACCTGCGCAAAAGCGGTTTGGCCAAGCGCATCAAGGAAAAGGTGTTTGAGCTTTCCCGCACCAAATACCCGCATGCCAAAATCTTCGGGCTCACCACAGCGCTGGCGGTGATGAAAATCAACTCAGATCTGGGCTACCGTCCCGTGACCTATTCTGAGCTCACCAACGACGAGGAGTTCTGGAAAGGCTGCCGCAGCTGCGTGAACTTTGATATTCTCACGGCCAAAGACCGCAGCAACTGCCTCTGCACGGCCATGCTCTTCGTTCCGGCCAAAGACAATGAGTGATTGAGTGGTTGAATGAATGGGAGAATAAAGATTCCCATTCATTTAACCACTCAATCACTCAATAAAAACTCCCTCAATCATTCAATTTCTCAATCACTCATTACCAACATGAAAAAAGTAGTTCTCGCGTTCAGTGGCGGCTTAGACACATCGTTTTGTGTGAAGTACCTGCTGGAACAAGGTTATGAAATCTATTCGGCCATTGTGAACACCGGCGGCTTCTCTGAGGAGGAACTGGCGGAAATCGCCCGAAGGGCCGAGAATCTGGGCGTGGCCCACCACGTAACCTTAGACGAAACCGACAACTACTACCAGACCTGCCTGAAGTACCTGATCTTCGGGAATGTGCTGAAAAACAACACCTACCCCCTATCAGTGAGCGCCGAGCGGATCTCCCAGGCGGTGGCCATCGCCAAGTATGCACAGGAAGTGGGCGCTGAGGCCGTGGCCCACGGTAGCACCGGTGCCGGCAATGACCAGGTACGGTTTGACATGGTATTCAACATCCTCATCCCCAACGTGGAGATCATCACCCCCATCCGCGACTTGAAACTGTCCCGTGAGGAGGAGATCGCCTACCTGAAAGAGCGTGGCGTGGAGATGGATTTCCAGAAGGCGCAGTACTCCATCAACAAAGGCATTTGGGGAACATCCGTAGGTGGAAAGGAAACCTTGACCTCTCATCAGGCGCTGCCAGAATCGGCTTACCCTACTCAGCTTTCTAAAGAAACGCCGGAGCGCATTACCTTGCATTTCAAAAACGGGGAGCCGGTTGGCTTGAACGAGGAAATGTTTGACAACCCAGTGCACGTGATCCAGAAGCTGCAGGAGATCGCCGGTGCTTTCGCCATCGGCCGCGACATTCACGTGGGCGATACCATTATTGGCATCAAAGGGCGCGTAGGGTTTGAGGCGGCGGCCCCGATGATCATCATCAAAGCGCACCACGCTCTTGAGAAACACACGCTCACCAAATGGCAGCTGTACTGGAAAGACAGCCTGGCTACCTGGTACGGCAACTGGATGCACGAAGGCCAGTTCCTGGATCCCACCATGCGCAACATTGAGACGTTCATGGCAGACACACAGAAAACCGTGACGGGCAAAGTGCACGTGCTGCTGGCGCCTTACCGCTTCCAGGTGGAAGGCATTGAGTCAGACCATGATTTGATGTCGTCAAAATTCGGATCGTACGGTGAGATGAATAACGCTTGGTCTGGCGAGGACGTGAAAGGCTTCTCCAAAATCTTCGGGAACCAGACCATGATGTACCGGTTAATCAATGGCGAAGATGGCGCAAAGTAATCTCATTAAAGTAGGTATTGTGGGAGGCGCGGGCTACACAGGCGGTGAACTCCTGCGCCTGCTGGTGCACCACCCGAACGTAACCATCAGTTTTGTGCATAGCCAAAGCCAGGCCGGCAAACCGGTGGTAGACACCCATACTGATTTACTGGGCGACACGGAGTTGGTCTTCACCAACAAGCTGGGCACCGATGTAGACGTGCTCTTCCTCTGCGTGGGCCACGGCGATGCCCGGAAGTTTCTGGAGGCCAATCCACTCCCGGACGAGGTGAAAATTATCGATCTGAGCCAGGATTTCAGGTTAACGCAAAAATCCACTTTAGGCAACCGCCAGTTTGTATACGGTCTGCCGGAACTGAACCGCGAGGGGATTAAAACCGCGGCCAACGTTGCCAACCCGGGCTGCTTCGCGACGGCGATTCAGTTGGCCTTACTGCCGCTGGCGGAGAACAGTTCGCTACCTGCAGAAGTGCACGTGAGCGGCATCACAGGTTCCACGGGCGCTGGCCAGAAACTAGCCGATACTTCACACTTCAGCTGGCGCAACAACAACATCTCCAGCTACAAAGTGTTCGGGCACCAGCATTTGCTGGAGATTACCGAAAGCTTGCAATCGCTGCAAAATGGAGTGGACACAGCCATAAGGTTCGTGCCTTACCGCGGTAACTTCAGCCGGGGCATTCTGTGCACCACCTACCTGACTTCAGATTTAAGTCTGGAGGAAGCCCAAGCCCTGTACCGGCAGTTCTACGAAGGCCACCCGTACACCATCGTCACTGACAAAAACCCTGACCTGAAACAGGTGGTAAACACCAACAAGTGCCTATTATACATAGAAAAGCACGATGATCAACTGGTCATCACCAGCCTGATTGACAACCTCCTGAAGGGTGCCTCAGGCCAAGCCGTGCAGAACATGAACCTGCTGTTCGGGCTGGACGAAAGGGCCGGTCTGCAGTTGAAGGCCATCGGGTTCTAACACCTCCGTTTTTGGCCTGTTTTCTGAAAAGCAGGCCAAAAAACGGAAAAGTCATTTGTCTTGCATTTTACGTCTATAACATGAATCTTTTTGACGTTTACCCCCTATTTGATATAACGCCCGTGAAGGCCCTCGGCTCCAAGCTCTGGGACGAAAACGGCATTGAATACCTGGACCTGTACGGCGGTCACGCGGTGATTTCCATCGGGCACAGCCATCCGCATTACGTGCAGCGGTTAACTGAGCAGCTGAACAACATCGGCTTCTATTCCAACTCCGTGAAAATTCCACAGCAGCAGGAACTGGCGGACAAGCTGGGCCAACTGAGCGGCTACCCGGACTACCAGTTCTTCATGATCAACTCCGGCGCTGAGGCCAACGAGAACGCCTTGAAACTGGCATCCTTCCACACGGGCCGCAAGAAAGTGATCTCGTTCAGCAAATCCTTCCACGGCAGGACCTCGGCGGTGGTGGCCGCCACGGATGACCGCAGCCTGATTGCGCCGGTAAACGAGACGGACAACATTCTGTTCCTGCCGTTCAATGACTCTGCCGCGGTGGAAGAAGCCTTGGCGAAGAACGAGGTGGCGGCCATCATCGTGGAAGGCATCCAGGGCGTGGGCGGCGTGAACATCCCCACCATGCAATTTTTGCAGGATTTGGAGAAGCTGGCCAAGAAACACGGCGCGCTGTTGATCCTGGACGAGATTCAGTCGGGGTACGGGCGCTCTGGGAAGTTCTTCGCGCACCAGCACGCCGGCATCAAGCCTGATCTGATCACCATCGCCAAAGGCATGGGCAACGGTTTCCCGGTGGGGGGCGTATTGATTTCACCGGAGATTTCGGCCAAACACGGCATGCTGGGCACCACCTTCGGGGGGAATTATCTGGCCTGTGCCGCCGCTCTGGCGGTGCTGGAAGTGATGGAGCAGGAAAACCTGGTGGAGAACGCAGCCAAGATGGGCGATTACCTGATGGAGAAAGCAAAGGCACTACCGGGCGTGCGCGAGGTACGTGGCCAGGGCCTGATGGTGGGCATCGAACTGGAGCAACCCTGCGCCCCGCTCCGAAAAGCCCTGCTGGACGAGTACCGCATTTTCACCGGCTCCGCGTCCAACAAGAACACCATCCGGGTGCTACCAGCCCTCAATGTGACCCAGGTGGAGCTATACAGATTCCTGGAAGCGTTTGCTGAGTTAGTATCCCGCGGCGCATAGCAGCACGTATTAAGATTATATTTTTTTGTCTAACCTGGTGTCGTGCTATTTGCCGCGCGATACTTGATATCCCATAAAAATGAAGCAATTCACCTCCGTTCACGATGTAGAAGATTTAGAGTCCCTGGTGCGCGAAGCCCTGGTGTTAAAGCAGCATCCGTACGCATATGAGAGCTTGGGCAAGCACAAAACCCTGGGCCTTATTTTCCTGAACCCCAGTTTGCGGACCCGCCTGAGCACGCAGAAAGCCGCGCAGAGCCTGGGCATGAACGTGATGGTGATGAACATGGGCCAGGAAGGCTGGGCGCTGGAAACCCAGGACGGCGCCATCATGAACGGTACCACCGTGGAGCACATCAAAGACGCCGCCGCCGTGATGGGCCAGTACTGCGATGTGCTGGGCCTTCGGTCGTTTCCTAAGCTGCAGAGCGTAGAAGAAGACTACTCCGAGGAGATTCTGACCAAATTCATCCAGTACGCCAACGTGCCGTTTGTAAGCTTGGAATCTGCCACGCGCCACCCGCTGCAGAGTTTGGCAGACTTAGTGACCATTATGGAACATACCCCTGAAGACCGCCGGCCGAAGGTGGTCTTGACCTGGGGGCCACACGTGAAAGCCTTGCCGCAGGCCGTACCAAACTCGTTTGCCGAGTGGATGAACGCTGCCGACGTGGACTTCGTCATCACCCACCCCAAGGGTTACGAACTGGACCCGCAGTTCACCAACGGCGCCACCATCACCTACAACCAGCAAGAGGCCCTGGAAGGCGCGGATTTCATCTACGTAAAGAATTGGTCTACTTACCAGCCTTACGGGCAGGTGCTCACCCAAGACGCCAGCTGGATGCTTACCAACCAGCACCTGGCCAACACCAACAACGCCAAAGTCATGCACTGCCTGCCCGTGCGCCGCAACGTGGAACTGAGCGATGAGATTCTGGACGGCCCTAACTCTCTGGTGGTCCAAACCGCCGCCAACCGAGAATTTGCGGCGCAAGTGGTATTAAAACGGTTACTGCAAGGCATTGTCTAAAGGCTAAACGCGAAGAATCGTTTTGGTCCATTTTCTGGAAAACAGGCCAAAAACGCTCCCAAGGTGAATAGTCACCGCCTGCTAACTAGCTCATAAGGTCCTTTCAGGTTGGCATAGGAGAATTGAGAAAGCCTAAAAATCTGCGCTGCAAGTAAATTGTGCCACCAAATAATCTAGAATTTAACGCCCAATAGCTAGTGCCTCAAAAAATAAGCGTCATCAAAATAGGCGGTAACGTCCTGGACAACGCCGACAACCTGGAGCGGTTTCTGACCGATTTTTCCTTGGTGCCGGGGTTGAAGGTGCTGGTGCACGGCGGGGGCACCATCGCCTCGGAGATTGGCAAGAAAATGGGCATAGAGCCGATGATGATCAACGGCCGCCGTGTCACGGATGCCAACACCCTGCACTTGGTGACCATGGTCTATGGCGGTCTGCTTAACAAGAATTTGGTGGCGCAACTACAGGCAAGAAAATGCAATGCCCTAGGATTGACCGGCGCCGATGCCAACGTCATTCCCGCCCACAAGCGCCCCGTGAAAGACGTCAATTACGGATTCGTGGGCGATGTGGAGAGCCCGGACCAGGTGAACGTGGCGTTTCTGGCGTCGCTGGCCCAACAGGGTATTGTGCCGGTGTTTGCTGCCCTCACCCATGACGGCGAAGGCAGCCTGCTCAACACCAACGCCGACACCATCGCCTCTACCCTAGCCGTGGCCTTGAGCCGCCAGTTTGAGGTGAATTTGGTGTACTGCTTCGAGAAGAAAGGTGTGCTCTTGAATGTAGAAGATGAAACCAGCGTCATCCACCACCTCCAGCCTGAGTCCTACGCTACCCTAAAAGAAAAAGGCGCCATCTTCGCCGGCATGCTGCCCAAGCTGGACAACGCGTTTGCGGCGCTTCAGCAAGGGGTAAACGCTGTGATCATCGGGGACTCAGCGGACATTTTGGGCATCGCCGCCGGCGAGAAGGCGGGCACTAAGATTACATTATAAAAGGCGGCTTCCGTTTTCAGGCTACTTTCCAGAAAACAGGCCAAAAACGGCATTTCACTTAACTAATAAGCGGCGGCTTCTCCCAGTAAATGGAGATTAGAAAAACCACTTCGTTAATATGACCAACACCTTATACCAAGACGCTTTAACCCTGCTGCACCAGTTGATTTCTATCCAATCGTTCAGCCGCGAGGAGGCAGGAACGGCGGAGGCGATTGCGAAGTTTCTGCAGGCGCGGGGAGTACAAACTCACCGCCAGGAGCACAACGTCTGGGCGTTCAATAAGCATTACAACCCTGCCCTGCCTACGGTGCTCCTCAACTCGCATCATGATACCGTAAAGCCCCACCCCAGTTGGACCTTTGACCCGTTCACGCCCACCGTTAAGGACGGCAAACTCTATGGCCTAGGCAGTAATGACGCAGGCGGCTGTCTGGTGTCGTTGATCGCCACGTTCGTACACTTTTATGAGCGGCAGGATTTAACCTATAACCTAGTGCTGGCGGCTACCGCCGAAGAGGAAATCTCCGGGAAAAACGGCATTGAACTGGTGTACCCAGAATTGGGCGAAATAGCATTTGCCATCATAGGCGAACCCACCCAGATGCATCTGGCCGTGGCCGAGAAAGGCCTTATGGTACTGGACTGTGTGGCCCATGGCCAGGGCGGACACGCCGCGCGCGAGGAAGGCATCAACGCCATCTATGAGGCACTGCCCGATATTGAATGGTTCCGCACATTCCGCTTCCCGAAGGAAAGCAGCTTTCTAGGGCCAGTAAAAATGAGCGTGACCGTAATTCAGGCGGGTTCGCAGCACAACGTAGTGCCGGACCAATGTAAATTCACTGTAGACGTGCGCATGACGGATGCTTACGGGCCCGAGGAATTGTTGAGTATCATAAGAGAGCACGTAAAAAGTGAGGTGACGCCGCGGTCTACCCGGTTAAAGCCATCAAGTATTGACCGGGAACACCCCATTGTGCAGTCTGGGATAAAGTTAGGCAGGAATCTGTACGGCTCCCCTACCACCTCTGACCAGGCGCTGTTGGATATCCCGTCGGTGAAGGTGGGTCCCGGCGACTCGGCACGGTCGCATACCGCCGATGAATTTATTTATCTTTCCGAACTGGAAGAGGGCATTGCCCTGTACATACAATTATTGACACCCGTTATTACCGCTTAGCATGAAACTCTGGCAAAAAGAAACCTCCGTGGCCCGGAACGTTGAAAAATTCACCGTGGGCAAAGACGCCGAAATGGACTTGCAACTGGCGCCTTTTGATGTGCTGGGCTCCCTGGCGCACACGCGCATGCTGGAAAGCATCGGGTTGATGGAACCAGAAGACCTGGTCGCCGTCCAGCGCGAACTCAAAGCCATTTACCAGAGCATTGAACGCGGCGAATTTGAAATTGAGCCGGGCGTGGAAGACGTGCACTCGCAGGTGGAGTTGCTGTTGACCCGCTGTTTGGGCGAAGCCGGAAAGAAAATCCACAGCGGCCGCTCGCGCAATGACCAGGTGCTGGTGGATTTGAAGCTGTTCATCCGTTATGAGATTAGACAAACAGTAGAGGCCGTGCATACGCTCTTCAACACCTTGCAGGAACTCAGCGAGAAGAATAAAGACATCTTGCTACCCGGCTACACGCACTTGCAGGTGGCCATGCCTTCTTCCTTTGGCTTGTGGTTTGGTGCGTATGCTGAGAGCCTGGTAGATGATTTGCAACTCTTGCAGGCGGCTTATAAAATCAGCAACAAGAACCCTTTGGGCTCGGCAGCCGGATACGGCAGTTCCTTCCCGTTGAACCGACAGATGACCACCGATTTGCTGGGTTTTGAGGCACTTAACTATAATGTGGTGTACGCCCAGATGGGTCGTGGCAAAACAGAGCGGAGCGTGAGCATGGCCTTGGCATCCATCGCCAGCACGGTGGGACGCATGGCCATGGACGTGTGCCTGTACATGAGCCAGAACTTCGCGTTTGTGACCCTGCCCGATGAGCTGACCACCGGCTCCAGCATCATGCCGCACAAGAAAAACCCAGACGTGTTTGAAATCATACGCGGCAAGTGCAACCGCCTGCAGGCCTTGCCCACAGAAATCCAGATGCTCCTAGGCAACCTGCCCTCGGGGTATCACCGTGAGCTGCAACTGCTCAAGGAAAGCTTCTTCCCGGCCTTCACCGAGATCAGGAATTGCCTGGAGATGATGACCTTCATGCTGCCCCACCTGAAACTGAACCCCGATATCCTTAAGGACGAGAAATACCAGTACCTCTTCAGCGTAGAGGTGGTGAACAACCAGGTCTTAAGCGGCGTGCCATTCCGGGATGCTTACAAGAACGTGGGGCTGGCCATTGAGAAAGGCGAATTTGAGCGCCCAGAGAAAGTGCATCACACCCACGAAGGCAGCATAGGCAACTTGTGCACAGCGGAAATTAAAGGCCTGATGGACGAGGTGCTGAGCGGCTTCCAATTTGAGAAGGTAGACAAAGCGATAAAGGAGTTGCTGGCGTAGACCGTTTTTGGCCTGTTTTCCAGAAAACAAGTCAAAAATGAGGAAGCCTCTTGGACATACTAGTTCAAGAGGCTTCCTCATTTTCAACCGAATCCCAAACTTAAACCTTCACCAACATTTTTCCTTGGTTCTGGCCAGTAAATAGGCCTAGAAATGCTTCTGGGAGTTGCTCAAAACCGTTGACAATGGTTTCCTGGTAATGCAGTTTCCCTTCCTTCACCCAAGTGGCTAATTGTTGCATTCCCTCTGGGAAGCGGGCGTGGTAGTTGCTCACGATAAAGCCTTTGATGAGGGCGCTGCGGGTTAAGATGAGGGGTAAGAAACGAGGTCCCATCTGTGGCTGCTGGTCGTTGTAATGGGCAATCTGGCCGCAGATGATGAGGCGGGCGTGAAAGTTGATCAATGAAATGACGGCATCAGTGATCTCGCCGCCCACGTTGTCAAAATACACGTCTACTCCGTTTGGGCAGGCCGCTTTTAAATCTGCGCGCAGGTTCTGAGTGGTTTTGTAATTGATTACTTCATCATACCCAAACTCTTTTTTCAGCAGGTCGGCTTTCTCATCAGAGCCGGCCAAGCCTACTACGCGGCAGCCCTTTAGTTTGGCAATCTGGCCTACCACCATGCCTACAGCCCCGGCTGCGCCAGACACTACTACCGTCTCCTCTTCCTTCGGCTGACCTATGTCTAACAACCCGAAGTAGGCGGTTAAGCCGGGCATACCCAGAATTCCTAGGTAATAACTGGCCTGCGCCAGGTTGGTATCAATCTTCTGGAGCTTCTTCGCCTCCGCTATGGCCTGCGTGGCCCAAGGGAGAGCGCCCAGTACCACATCGCCGGGTTTCAGGGCCTCGCTTTTAGACTCCGCTACTTTGGCTATCACGCCACCTTCTAGCGGCGCGTCTACTTGAAAGGGCGGGGTGTAGGATTTTGCATCGTTCATGCGCCCGCGCATGTACGGGTCTACGGAGAAGAACTGCGGCGCCAGCAATACCTGTCCGTCTTGCAAGGCAGGCAATTCTACTTTCTCAAACCTGAAATTCTCTTTACTGGGGGTTCCTTTCGGCCGGCTGGCCAAGACTATCTGGGTAATTTCCATGGGTTCTTTTTAAGGTATAGAGACAAGGCCGCGGCGTTGTGGTTTATACAAAAACGCGTCTGCCCACGATAAGGTACAATAGGGTAAGTGGCTTTAGGGATACCACCTAACCGTTTTTTGCCTTTTTCGCGTAAACTGGCCAAAAACGGCTATTGATAGGCCCGTTCCTGTTCCAAAGAAACGGGTACTTCTTTCCGGGGCCAGAGCATGCCCAGCAGGAAGCCGACCAGACTTCCTGCCAAGCCATAAATATTTATTTTTAGGCTATTTTCTGTGTAATAGCCTAAAAATGGCAGGCACATTAAGCGTTTTAAACCGCCTTACATTTACCTTTAAGGGACAGCGGGTATCAAAGCGTATTCACCTGTCCTATTAGAAGGTTTTGCTATCTGTGCTTCTATCTTCACAGAGAGGCAGACTATTTCTTCCATTCTCATGCTAACAGCCTGATGCGAAACATTTACCTACCTAAACCGCATGCCTTTGCAAAGTCGGCCTTGATCATGGCCTGTCTTATTTTTAGCTTAACTGCTCAGGCTACCCACATACGGGCCGGAAACATTTTTACCAAAAGTGATACTACCGCCGCCAAGAATCCGTTTCGGTATTTCTTTAAACTTGTTACCTATTCTGTAGTGGGCGGCATTGAGGATGAGCAGTCTACCCTGTACTTTGGGGACTGCAGCGCACCACAGACGGCGGCAAGAACTGCCAGAGTAATGTTGCAGAACGGAGAAAATAACACTTGGACTAATACGTATTACTTTGAGCACACCTATGCCAGTGAGGGGGCTTTCACCGTGTCCTTTGTAGGCGAAAACCGGAACGCGGGGATCGTCAACCTGTCCAACTCCGTGCAGCAGACCTTCCTCCTCACTACTACCATCACCATTGACCAGTTCCTGGGCTTGAACAGATCACCAATCCTGCAGGTGCCGCCCATTGACGTGGCAGCCATCAACAGCATCTTCGTGCACAACCCTGGTGCCTATGACCCAGACGGGGATAGCCTGGTTTTTAGGATGACTGAGCCCCGCATTAGTGGGAATAATAACGCTTGCGGAGAGCCTACCTCTGTGGTGGCCCCGGAATATTTAGGGTTGGAGAACTTCCTGGGAACCCCGGCAGAGAACACTACAGCTTCCTTCGGGCTGAACGCCACAACGGGCCAGTTGACCTGGAATTCCCCAAACAGGTGGGGAGAGTACAACATAGCGTTTGTGGTAGAAGAGTGGCGGAACCGACGCCTCATTGGCCGCGTGGTGCGGGACATGCAGATTCTAGTAAAGGACATTCCCAACAAACCTCCCAGGCTGTTGATACCCCAGGACCTTTGCCTGGTGGCGGGGACCCCTCTGCAACAAATCATCAAAGCCACTGATGCAGAAGGTCAACGTGTTGACATTAGTTCTTACCCCGGCGGAATATCTGGCTCTACTCTTATAAGGTCTACCAATGAACAAAATGCATACACGTTCACCTGGCCCACAGAATGTCTGGCCGTACGCCGGCAACCGTACCAAGTAGTGTTTAGAGCAGTAGACGTTTCACAGGCTGGCGTCCAACCACTGGCAGATGTACAGGCTTGGCGCATTACCGTGGTGGGTCCAGCCCCAGTGATTTCTTCTGTGGTGAGACAGACCAACAACAGCATACAAGTGAACTGGCAGAATTATGCCTGTGCCAATGCCAGAAACATTCACATTTACAGAAAAGAAGGTCCTTCCACGTTCTCACCAGCTGGGTGTGAAACGGGTATTCCGGCCAGTAGCGGTTTCATCAAGGTGGGTGAGGTGACTGCCAACGTTACTTCTTTCTTGGACAGCAACAATGGCCAAGGGCTTCCGGCAGACAAAACTTACTATTACCGCATCTATGCAGACTTTGATGAACCTGCCGGCGGAAAAAGCTTAGCCTCTACTGAGATAGGCAGTACCATTACGGGGTTAACAGACGAGCTACCACTGCAAATCACTTTTTACCCTAATCCAACCAAGGACTTTTTCCAGGTAAGGACAACTGCTTTCATTAAAATTTATGAAGCCGAGGTGTTCACCGTACAAGGACAGAGAATACAATCACTTACTGCTCAGAAATCTGGTGAAGGCTATAGCTATTCTGTTAAAGGATTAGCCCAGGGAATGTACATCATCAAGTTACAAACTAGTCAAGGCCAATGGGTTCAGAGGTTGGTCGTGGAAAGATAACGTATCCGTTTTTGGCCTGATTTCCAGAAAATAACCTAAAAACGGAGGCATAAAAAAGGGAGCAAGTCCAAATGGACTGCTCCCTTTTTATTTTTGAATAACTTCCCCCAATTTAGTTGAAGTCAGCGGCAGTTACGCCTTCGTTCAATTTCACGGATTGGGCTTTCATTTCTAGTACTTGCTGTTGACCAGCTGCGTTCACAGTCAAGGTGATGGTATGTGGGTACAAGATGCTGCCCACTTTCTTGTAGTCTGTGTACTCGGTGCTGTTGCTCACGGTCATGTTGTTGGTGGTAGTGGATTCTTCGCTTTTCACCAACAGTTTGCTAGCCAAGTCATAGAACTCGGTTTTGGTTTTACCAGCCGGGTAGACCACCACTACTTTGTAGGCATCAGAACCGTTTACTTTTTCTACGCCTTTCACCTCAGCTTTGAAGGCTGGGTTCTTCACGTAATCCAGTTGCTCAAACAAACTGGTCACATCTGCTTTTTCTTTGATCTCATCAGCGGTCATGTCCTTTTTCTGGCCCATTTGCTCCTGGTAACCAGCCTTGCCGTTGAAACGTGTTTTAATGACCGGGTTACCCCCCATGGACATGGTCATGGCTTCATAGTTAGGTGCCATGTATTTGGCTTCTACCGCTAAGCTGGCGCCTTGCATGTTCATGGTCATGTTAGAGGCAATAGACTTTACTTTTCTCAGCTCGGCCTCGCCACCTAATGCTTTGATGTAGTTGTTGAAGATATCTGTAGCTTTTACATTGGCCGTAGCCGCCGCCGAAGAAGCACCAGCGGCTGCCATGGCATTGGCGAAGGTGTCATACTGCTTAACCGGGTAGTTCAGTTTCTTGAGGTTGTCCAGCATCTGAGAGGCGTTGCCTACCACCACCACGCGGGTGTTGGTGCTGTTGAAATACTTCTGAGCCACACGCTGAATGTCTTCTTTGGTCACCGCATTCACGCGCTGCAGGTAGGTTCTGTAGAAATCCTTGGGCAGGTCATTGATCAAGATGTTACGGGCAAACGTTGCCGTCAATCCTTTGTTTTCCAGACCCAATGCAAAAGAGCCGTTGTACAATGCTTTGGCACTGGCCAACTCATCATCGGCTACTTTCTCGGTGCGCAGCTTGTTGATTTCATTAATGAATTCCACTACCGCGCTGTCGGTCTTGGCGGTTCTTACAGAAGCGCTGGCCGAGAAATCTGTTTGGAATCTACCGGAGCCGATGCTAGAATAAGCACCGTAGGTAAAGCCGTGTTTCTCCCGCAGGTTGTTGAACAAACGGCTTTCAGACCCGCCACCCAGAATCTGGTTGGCTAGCAACACCGGGAAGTAGTCTGGGTTGTTCATCTTCAGGTCCACCAAATTGGTCACCGTGATCTCCGACTGCACCGCATTGGACATGTCCACTACGTTGATCTCCGTCTTGGCTGGGTTTGGCACTGAAGCCAGTTTAGGAAGCGTCAGGGCCGGGCCTTTCAAGTCACCCAGGACAGACTCGGCCAGTTTCTTGGCGGCGTCTGGCTTGATGTCCCCAATGATGGTGAGGTAGCCTCTGGATGGCGTGATGTATTTGGCGTAGGCTGCTTTTACATCAGCCAAGGTCAGGCTTTTGATGGTTTCCTCGGTGGCGAACTCGCCGCTTGGGTGGTTTTTGCCATAGGTCAAGGCGTTCACCACACGGCCCGAGATGGCTTTCACGCTTTTCTCCTCGCTCTTCATACCCGTCAAGGTCGTCGTCTTGAGCTTGTCAAACGACTCCTGGGTGAAAGCCGGGTTCTTCAGGCCCTTGCCCATCAAGGCAAAAGCTTCGTTGAAATAACGCGTCAAGGCAGAGGCGCTTCCGCCTGAGGCAGTAAGTCCCACATCGGCGCCCATCTTGTCCACCGCCTCGTCAAACTGGGCCTTGGTCATGTCTTTGGTGCCTTCGTTCAGCATCAGGCCCATCAAGCCCACCACACCGGCTTTAGAACCTTCGGTGATAGGACCGGCGTCAATAAAGTAAGAGGCACTCACCTTGGGCAGTTTGTGGTCTTCCACCACCAACACCGTGATGCCGTTCTTCAGTTTAAAGGTAACCGGGTCTTTTAACGTGATGACCGGGGCCGGGCCGGCCGCTGGTTTTTTGCTTCTGTCTACTTTCACCTGCGCCTCTGCACTAAACAGCAACAACGCACTGGCGGCAATCAAAATATATTTCTTCATGGTTGGTTCTAGGTTGAGCCGCCTCTCTCCTGCCCTATGAGCAAGGGGGCGGCAAAATACTTTTGAAATTAGTTAGCGCTTTTGGCGGGGGCTGGCAGGTAATACAAGACCACGCGGGCGTTAGGCTGCAGGTATTTCTTGGCCGCGTTCTGGATGTCCTGGCGCGTAATGCTTCTAATGGTCTCCAACTCCTGGTTCACGTTGTTGGTGTTCTTGTTGTAGAAGGTGTAGCCGCTGGCCAGGTTCTCCGCTACGCCCAACATAGTTGAGTTGGCGGTCACGTAGTTGTTCTCAAACTGATTCTGGATTTTCTTGTAATCCTCCTCAGAGATGAGGTTGTTCTGCAGCTTGGTGATTTCCTCGTCCACGTCTTTCAAAAGCGTAGGCAATGGGGTGTTGTTGTTAGGCAAGGCGAAAGTGATGTACGCGCCATAGTCCTCCAGCGCGAAGTTGAAGGCCCCCACCTGCAAGGCGTTTTTCTTCTCATCTACCATTTTCTTGTACAGCTTGGAGCTGGCCCCGCCCGACAAGATAGATGTAATCATCTGCATGGTCTTGGAGTCCTTGGTGCTCATGCCCGGCACCCGGTACGCCGACATGATAGCCGGAATCTGGATGTTGGCGTCATAGGCAGTGTCTACCACCATCTGCGTGATAGGCGCCTCTTCCATCTTCTGGTACACCACCGGCTCGCCCTTCGGGACGGCGCTGAAGTAAGCGTTTACCAACTCTTTGGTCTGGGCAATGTCAATGTCGCCGGCAATGGAAAGGACGGCGTTGTTGGGCACGTAGAATTTCTTGAAGAACGCCTGGAACTCAGACAGCTTGGCGGCGTCAAGGTCTTCCATAGACCCGATGGGCTGCCAACGGTACGGGTGCTTGGTGAACAAGCGCTTGAAGATTTCATTGGAGAAATGGCCGTAAGGTTGGTTGTCAATACGTAGGCGTTTTTCTTCTTTAACTACCTCGTTCTGGGTCTTCACGCCCACCTCATTGATGACCGGGTGCAGCATTCTTTCGCTCTCCAGCCACAAGCCCAGCTTTAACTGGTTGCTGGGGAACACCTCATAGTAGAAGGTGCGGTCATGCGAGGTGTTGGCATTGTTCTGGCCGCCGTTGCTGGACACCAGTTTCATGAATTCGCCGCGCTTGATGTTCTCAGAACCCTCAAATAGCAAATGCTCAAAGAAGTGCGCGAAGCCAGAGCGGCCCACTTGTTCGTTTTTGGAGCCTACATGGTACATCACAGACACTGCCACTACGGGGGCAGATTTGTCCTGGTGCAGAATCACGTGTAAGCCATTGGGTAAATCATACTCTGTGAACTCTACCTTCTGGGCCTGCGCCGCGGTAGAAGAGAGCATGGCCGCTGCTGCCGCAGCGAAAAAATGCTTCTTTGAAAACATAGGGTTGTGTTTGGTTGTGTAATTGAAAATGTTGCTGCGATTGTTAAGACGAAGATGGGCAAATCTACCGGAAGACTATTCCTAAATGAAAGAATATTTTTTACTTGTAAAGTGCCAACAAGGTACTTTTTTTAAAAGCCCGTTTCTTGTGTGAATGACCGTTGCAGGTCATTTCACCATTAGTAGCGTAAGTGTTCCGTTTCTTACAGCAGTTGCCAAAGAAATTGCCCCTTTCTTTCTAAGCCACAGCAAGGACCGCATCAGTTTTCGTTTTTGGCCTGAATTCTAGAAAACAGGCCAAAAACGAAAGAGGAGCCTTACCCACGTGGGTGAGCGCTCCTCTTTCTACTACCTGTCTCATCCTGGTTACGTAGCGTCCTTTTCCCGAATCAGCTTGAAGAATCCCTCCCGGAAAGTTTCGCCAATGGGAATCTGCTTGTCTTGAATGTAAAGAGTATGGCCGTCTACCATGCTCACCTTGTCAATGGAGATGATGTAGGATTTGTGCACCCGGTAAAACGGCGGCTGAGGGAGTTGCTCTTCCAGATCGCGCAGGGTTTGATATGTGACAACGCGTTGCTGCGGCAGGTACAAAGACACGTAGTTCTTGAGGCCTTCAATGTAGAGAATGTCTGCGTAGTTGATGCGCAGGAACTTGTTCTTGCTTTCGCCTTTCACAAACATGTACTCTGCGTGGCTGTTCTGAACAGTTGGTGGAGTAGAAGCAGAGGAAACCGCAATGCCTACGATTGGTTGCAGAATAGCCTGCGCTTTTTGTACGGCTTTTAAGAAACGGTCAAAGGCGATGGGCTTGAGTAGGTAGTCTACCACATCATGCTCATAGCCTTCTAGTGCATATTCTGGGTAGGCAGTAGTGAGGATGACTTTGCATTTATTGCCGGCCAGTTTCAAGAACTGTAGGCCGGTCAGTTCAGGCATTTGAATGTCTAAGAACACCAGATCGGCGCGGTTTTCACTTACCCAACCCAAGGCCTCAATGGGACTGGTGGTGCTGCCCACAAACTCCAGAAACGGAACCTTGTCAATGTAGGCCTTGAGAAGGCTAGACGCATAGGCCTCGTCGTCTACACAAATGCACCTGATCATGTTCTTAATGAATTACGGATGTGGAAAGGAAGATAAGGAAACGCGCAAAAAGGAACTAGCAAGCGAACAAATCGTTTTTGGCCTCTTTTCATGAAAAGAGGCCAAAAACGATTCTTACAGATTCTTCAGTTCCAGATGGGCCTCATGTACGTGGCCGTCATTTTTGACAATTAGTTCATATTGATTAGGATACAGCAGTTCCAACCTTCTCCTGATGTTGCTCAGGCCAATGCCGGTGGTCTGGTCTTTCTGATGATTTGAGATGCGGTTGATGACGGTAAACTGCAGACTGTTAGGTGAGGCGTGCAAGGTGATTTGGATGGGAGCCGAAGGATCATCCGCGATGCCGTGCTTGAACGCGTTTTCTACAAACGGAATCAAGACCAGGGCGCCAATCTGCTGGCTGTCTACTTCTCCTTCTACCGTAAAATTCACAAAAAACCGGTCTTCAAACCTAAGCCTGAAGATGTCTACAAAGCTGCGCAGGTAGTCTACCTCTTTTTGGAGTTCTACTTTGCCGTTGGGGCTTTCATGCAGCATGTACCGCATCATCTCAGAGAGTTTGAGAATGGCCTCGGCGAGCTTCTCAGAAACGGGATAGGCCTGCGCGTACAGGTAGTTGAGCGTGTTGTAGAGAAAGTGCGGATTCACCTGAGATTTCAGAAAGGCCAGTTCAGCCTGCGTCTTTTCGGCCCGGAGCAGTTTGTTTTCCTTCTCTTTTTTGAAGGCGTCCTGCACGTTCCACACCACGGCGCTAATGGCCATCAAAGGGAACGCCCTGAAGAGATTGTCACTCAGGTAATAAGAGAAAGCCGTGTTGGGCCCATAGTTTCTGAAACCGAACAAGAACGGATACATCATCTCCTCCAGAAAATAGCGGGTGAAGGTGAACAGGAACGGGGCAAAAGCCAGGCAGAGGATCAGGGGTACTATCTTCTCGCGTTTCAGGAAGCGGGGGTAAACCACCAGGTAACAGAAATAGAACGTGATGGCTATGCTCCCAAAATAGGTAAGCAGGAGTAGGTAGGTCCAGCTAGGCTTATTGGGATTCTCCACATGCTCTGCAAAAAGGCTGTAGCCAATGTACAGGGCCCAAGCCAAGAGGTGGTAGAGAATGGTTTTGCTCGTCTTCATGTCCCAAAGCTAAAAATCACGCAGCGCCTGCGCACTAATTTTATCCCAATCCCCTGGTTTTTGATGCGAACCGCCGTTTTTGGCCTCTTTTCTGGAAAATAGCTTAAAAACGGTGGTTGGGATAATTGTTGAGGGCGTTGGGATTATATTTTTTCAAGGGAATGCGAGGATCTTCACCTTTGGGCATCTGTTTGACAAATCGCTACCGCTATGAAACCATTCTCTACCCTTCCCCAACGCTGGCTATTGGCCCTCGCCTCCCTCCTGCTTTCCTTTTCTGCCCTAGCCCAGCAAGGCACCACCGTGAAAGGAAGCGTGCAAGATGCCCGGCAGCAACCGCTAGGCTTTGCCACCATTCTTCTCCTCCACTTGCCAGATTCCAGCATTGCGCATTCCCAAATGGCCGACGAGACGGGCACCTATGCCTTTGACAAAGTACTGGCCGGGAGATACCTGGTGAAGGCCACGCGCATTGACGTGAATGCCGCCGTGAGCGCACCTTTTGACGTAAGCACCCAGCCCGTGCAGGTGCTTGCCTTGGTGACGCCAGAGAAAGCCACAGCCTTGAAAGAAGTGGTAGTGCAGGGCCAGCGGCCATTGCTGGAGCAACAGGCAGACCGCCTGGTGTTAAACGTGGAGAAACTGAACACCGCCGGAGACAACGCCCTGGAGGTTTTGAAGAATGCGCCGGGCGTACGTCTGGATAAGGATGACAACATCATTTACCGCGGCAGTGGCAGCGTGAACGTGCTGATCAATGGCAAGATGACTTATATGAGCGGTGCAGAACTAAGTGCTTACCTTAAGTCATTGCCCGCCTCGGCGCTGAGCAAGGTAGAACTCATTGCCAACCCGCCGGCTTCTTATGACGCGGCGGGCACGGCGGGCATCATCAACCTGCAACTGAAACGAGAACTCACCCAAGGCATGAACGGAAGCCTGAACGTGGGCACTGGCTACGGCACCTATGAAAAAGCCTGGGCGGGCATCAACCTCAATTACAACCTGGGCAAGGTAAGTTTTTACACCCGCCTCAATACTAGCCACTCCAACTCTTACAACAAGCTTACAATGGAGCGCACCATCCGGGACAGCCTGTACCGTTCTGTGAACTACTGGCACCCCATTACCAAAAGCGTGAACGTAGTGGCCGGCGCCGATTATTTCCTCAATAAAATGCACACCGTAGGTTTTATGATCAAAGGGTACACCTCGCCGCAAGACGTGATCACCACAAGCAACTCAGTGAACTATGACATACCGGGCAACGCCATTGGCAGCGTGCACATGCGTAACCCCCGCGATATTTCTTCCAATAACTACAGCCTTAACTTCAACTACAAATTTGACTTGGACACTACCGGCCGCTCCCTCACCTTTGACGCCGACTTGGTCCAGTTCAGAAACACCGCGGATGAGTTGTTCACCAATGAGTACTTCGCGGAGGCCGTGGTAGGCAACAAAACCTTTGAAGAACTGAGAAGCTACTCTGATGCACCGGTCCGGATTTATGCTCTAAAACTGGATTACGTGCACCCGCTGGGCCACAACTGGAAAGCCGAAACCGGTTGGAAGAGCAGCTGGGTTCGCAACGATTCTGACATTAGGTTTGAGCGCAAAGAAGAAGGCACCTGGTACAATGACACCCGCCGCACCAACCACTTTTTATATGATGAAAACATCAATGCCGGGTATGTAAGCCTGAGCAAAAAAGTAACCAAAGAAATTAGCGTAAAGGCAGGCCTACGGGCCGAGCAAACCATCTCACAGGGTAATTCTTATACCACAGAGGATGCCGTAGACCGCAACTATTGGCAGTTGTTCCCGAGCATGTTCGTGAGCTATACTCCGTCTGAGGACCATCAATTCTCCACCTCGTACAGCCGCCGTATCAGCAGACCCAATTACAAAAGTTTGAACCCCTTTACCTTCTTCTCAGATCCGTACATGGGTCTGCGTGGAAACCCGTTTTTACAGCCGTCTTTCTCTAACTCCCTACAGTTCAGCTACACGTTTAAGAACTTCCAGTTACTGAGCGTGAGTTACTTGCAGCAGAAAGACTTTGTAGTGGAAGTGGTGCGCCAGAACGATGTCACTAAAGAGAGCATTAGCATGCCGCAGAACCTGAGCCGCGCGCGTTTTCTGAGCGTGAGCAGCGGCGGAAGCATACCGGTGCGTAAATGGTGGAACGCCAGCGTGCAGGTACAAGGCAGTTTAAACAAAGTCACCACCCCCGTGCAAGGCGACCACTACAACCAGGAGCAATTCTCCTGGGACTTCAGCACCGACAATAACTTCACCCTGCCCAAAGATTTTAGCCTTCAGTACTCCGCGTATTACAGCTCCCCATCCGTGTCTGGGCTGTTCCAAAACAAGGAAGCGTATTTGATGACCATTGGCGCCAAGAAGACGTTTTTGAGTGGCCGCGCCACCGTGAGCGTGAAACTGAATGACATCTTTGACACCGCCCGTTTTAGAGCCAACCTCCAGTACAACAACGTAGACATGTACTGGGAAAACGAATGGGAGAGTCGTCGCCTCAACCTCACGTTTGACTACAAGTTTGGCAACAGCAAAATAAAGACCGCCCGCAGCAGAAAAACCAGCACCTCTGAGGAAGAGAACCGCGTGTCTAACTAAACCTCATAGCTGTTCATGTACACAAGCGCTCCTCTGTTTTTGGCCTGTTTTCAAGAAAACAGGCCAAAAACAGAGGAGCGCTTTCACTTGTTAAAAAAGTCAGACACCAGAAACTACCGCAACACCCGACTTTTGTCCTATCCGCCGCCCAAAAATGCACGTACCTTTGTAGAAGACAAACGCCCAGAAAAAATGTTAGGAAAAGGTTCTAAACTCTACAGCATTGCCAGACTCAAATGCCCCCGCTGCCACGAGGGTGACTTGTTTGTAAACAACAGTTTACTGAGCTGGCGCAAGATGTCTGAGATGCTGCCCAACTGCCCTGTTTGCCAGCAAGTCTATGAACCAGAACCCGGCTATTACTACGGCGCCATGTTTGTGAGTTACGCCTTGACGGCCGGTCCTACGCTGGCAGTGGTGGGCTTGATGATGCTGTTCTCACAAGAAATTACCCTCTGGATGTTTATTGGTGCTTTGCTGGTGTCCTTGTTGTTGTTTTTGCCGGCCATCTTCAAGCTTTCGCGCGCCATCTGGATCAACATCTTCATTGGCTACGACCCTACCGCGGCTGCTAGTCCGCAGGCCCGGGGGCATTAATTTTGCTTCGTTTTTAGGCTATTTTTCTGAAATTAGGCCAAAATCGGCACTACATGTGCAGATGTGCCTATGCCTCAGAAACTGCCCGTTTACCGCATCCCAGACTTTACCGCCGCCAAGGCCCTGGCCCGGGGTTTCCATATTGTGGACTTGCAGGCGCACCGCGAGAAACACGCCTTTGTGCAGGCCCCGCACAAGCATGATTTCTACCTGCTGTTACACGTTGCTACAGGGAAAGGCACGCACACCATTGACTTCACAGAGTATCCCGTCCAAGCCAACAGCTTCTACTTCCTGACGCCCGGCCAAGTACACGCCTGGGAATTATCACCAGATACCCAAGGCACGCTTCTATTCTTCACCGCAGAATTTTACCAGGGCGCTTACTCCAATGATACTCTGCGGCGTTTTCCTTTCTTTCAGTCCTGGCAACATGAACCGGTCTTATTCTCCACCGCAGAAGTCGTGCAACCCGCCGTAGCATTGCTCCAACAGATGCAACAAGAATACGTGCAGGCAAAACTATTCCAACAAGAAGCATTAAGGGGTTATCTGGAACTGCTTTTGATTCAACTGGCAAGACTTTATCCTGTGGCTACTGTCCAACCAGACGAACAGAATTGGCCGTTCCAGTTGTACCAGTTAGAGAGCCTGGTGGAACAGCATTACCTGGAACACCAGCCTATCTCCTTTTACGCCGAGGCCTTGCACCTAACGCCCAAATACCTCAACGAACTCTGCAAGCACAACCTGGGCAAAACCACGTCTGACCTCTTACAGGAGCGCCTCGTCTTGGAAGCCAAACGCCTCCTCACCCATTCTCCGCACTTGACCATTTCGCAGATTGCCAGCCAGCTTGGGTTTGAGGACAATTCCTACTTTAGTAGGTTTTTCAAGAAACAGACCGGCACCACGCCAGAGAAATTCAGGCAGAAGGCTAAATAGAAAAAGCCGGTGATTGGGTCACCGGCTTTTCTATTATTTAATTTTTAGGCAAGGGTACCATTAAGGATAGAGTATTTCAATAGTTTGGGGCTTTTTCCATCCTATATCAATCCCAGTAAGTTTGTTAAGTTCAAAGATTTCTTCGGCATTTGGTGAAATAAAAATACCCGCACCTCTTACCCATATGATGTCAAATTCTGCCGGAAGATTATGAAGCACTATCTTTTCAAAATCTGTTACTTTATGATACTTCTGCCTAAAATCAACATAATCATCATAGCTTCTAATATTAAGATAGTTTTTCCCCAGAAGCTCAGAACCCGTGTAAATCACAGATTCTGGCCAGTTGACCCTATCTAATTCTGTGAAAGGAAATCTTAATAAATAGAACTTGCTCTCACTATCATAGTTAGTGATGTCCACATCCACCAAGGAATAATCTGGCAGTGACAGTTCCGTTAAGACAGTTACCACCTTCTCACTTACCATGAAAGGAATGGCCTTGATGTAGTAGCAAAAATTCATGAAGTCATTCACCCTCCCACCTCTTAGAAGCTTATACCGTAAAGGCCTGTCCAGCCCTAGTTCTATTCTTGGGTCCTGTGGAAACTGCAAGTGAAACTGGTCCTCTCCTTTGATATTCTTAAAATTTTTCTTTTCAAGTTCAATCTGGTAAAACCCATTTCTAACCCCAATTACTTTATGCTCACCGCTTACGTCTAAACTCTTGTATATCATTTCTAATATGCAGTTGATAATAGCAATTGAAGTTAAACTCTTTTAATTCTTACAACCCGTACTTATCCATCAGGTAAATCAAGGCGGCCATGGAGGCGCCGCCTAGTTCCAGTTCGCGCTGGTTTACTTTGTCGAAGGTGTCTGCCGCGGTGTGGTGAATCTCAAAATAGCGTTGGGAGTCGGGCACAAACTCCATGACGGCGGCACCGTTGGCTTTGAGCGGCGTCACGTCTGCCCCGCCTCCGTCTTGGGTGATTTCATGCAGGCCATAGGGTGCCAGCAAAGGCTTCCAGCTGACAATCTTCTGGTACACGGCTGGTGTAGCATCCATGCTGAAGCCTCTTGGCGTGAACCCTCCCCCATCAGATTCCAAGGCGGCGATGTGCTTTTCGTTTTTGGCTTTGGCCTCTTGGGCGTATTTGGTTCCGCCGCGCAGACCGTTCTCCTCGTTCATGAACATAACGGCCCGGATGGTGCGCTTGGGTTTGTAGTTCATGGCGCGCATCATGCGCAATACTTCCATGGACTGCACACAGCCGGTGCCATCGTCATGGGCGCCCTGGCCGTTGTCCCAGCTGTCCAGGTGACCGCCTACCACTATGATTTCGTCTGGTCTTTCTGAGCCTTTGATTTCGCCAATCACGTTGTAGCTGAGCACGTCAGGCAACCATCTGGAATTGACTTTTAAATGCAGTTTCAAGTCTTTGTCTTCGCTTAACAACTTGCTCAGCAATTCGGCGCCTTTGGTAGAGATGGCCACCGCCGGAATCTTGGGCGCATCCTCGGCATAGCGCAAACCGCCCGTGTGCGGCTCATCATCCAAGGCAGAAGACATGGACCGAACCACTACACCCACCGCCCCAAGTCTAGCCGCGGCAGATGGTCCTTGCGAACGTTGGTCTACCGCCCCGCGGTACGCCAAGCCCGTATGAATATGCGTCTGGTCAAACGCCCTGCTGAAAAACACAATCTTGCCCTGCACCTTGCGTTTGCCCAGTTTCTGCAACTCGTCCAGGCTTTTCACTTCTATTACCTCAGTAGTTAAGCCTTGCGAAGGCGTAGGCACCGAGCCACCCAAGGCTATCACATTCACTTGCTGGTTAGGCGAAATCTTGGAGTTGACAATGTAGGCTTCCTCCTTCTCACCGCGTTGCCAGTGTGGCACCATCACCTCTTGCAAATACACCCGGTCTAAGCCCATCTTCTCCATCTCCTGACGGGCCCACTCCACGGCCGCGGCCGCCTGCGGAGAACCGCTCAAACGCCCGCCAATGCGGGTGGTCAAATACCGCAACTGCTCATAGCTCTTGCCGTTGGCCAGCGCCTCGTCGTAAATTTTACGGATGTGCAAAGAGTCTTGGTTCTGCGCCGAAGCACCCAAAGAAACCGCCAGCAATCCCGCCAGCGTCAAGTGTTTTAAAGAAGGAAATATCATGAAAGTCTTGCGTCTTGAATTCTATGCCCCGAGTTAGCAGGAAGAATTCTGAATGCGAAATAAAAAGTTAAAAATATACCGCCTCACGTTACCCACTACTCCAGTTTTCGGGCTATTTTCTGAGAATTAGGCTAAAAACGAAGGAGCAGAAAGCCTAAATCAAAGACGGGCTCGTCATCCCCCTACCCCCTTCAAAGGGGGACGGAATGCGCAGGTAAAAGCAAGTGTTACGAGGCAGTTACAAACTGCCCTATCATGGGTCCAAGTCGCAGACTTGAACCATGGCCACGGTAAAGCAGATCAAGCAAACCGTGCCTTGGCACGCATGCCTCTGCAGGGACAGTACCCGTACTTACCAACAAGCAACAAACCCACCATTAGGCCATTACAGAACTGGAACCCAAGCCAGTCCTGGTCCTGAGCGCCTCTGTTGTTTCGTCGCCCGGCAGGGCGGGGCCCCACAGGCCCAGAGTACAACAGCAGTGCGAAGGGCCAGGACGAGGCCCCGCGGCCGTGAGCGCTTAGCGGAAGAGATGAAACAAGACTGTGAGTACGCACCGGAACAAGCCACAATACTCACGAACAGCCAAACCAAGTGAACAGATGGGACTCAAATTAATGAAGCTTTACTTCGCGTTTAAAATCTTCTTATAATCCGCCGGCGACACCGTCAACAACCCCACTTCTGGCAGACGCTCCGTCAAAATGAGCCAATTCTTATCTGCCTTAAACACCGGCGCCAGAATCTTCACTGCCTCATCTACTTTCCCTGTGTTCGCCAAGGTGACCCCATGCCAATACTGCATTTCCAAGTTGTCGGGCTGAAGGGCTTCAGCGGCGCTGTATTCTTTCATGGCCAGGGCCATGTCGTTCTTCTCCACGGCCAAGTCACCGTTGTTCATGTGCTGGTAGGCGCGTTGCACAGTCAATAACCTCCGCAATTCTTTCAAGGGCACGGGGTTATCATCTACGCGCAGGTCAATGAGGCGCTCTTGCCAGGGCTGGTCCGATTTTTTACCAGATACTACTATCAAAGCCGCCGACTGCTTGCCGCGTATGTCTCCACCTTGGGCTTCGGCGGCATCCATGGCGGCTAGCACGCGTTCGGCCAAAGGGAGGTGGGCGTTTTGCTCAAAGGCTCTGGCCATGGCAGGCCACACTTGGTCAGAGAGCATCATGTTGGCCTGCACCGAAAACTGTTTGCCCGTGATGTGCCCGGCATACTTGATGCATTTGTTGCCGGTGTGCGTGGCTACGTTTCCTTTGGCATCCAGGATGGCGACTTGGCGCACTTCGCGGCCTTCATCATCAGAAAGCAGAATCTTTAAGGTTTCCTGCGCAGACTTTCCCTGTTTCATCAAGGCCAAGCCACGCGGCCCGAAGGACTTGTTCGTGAACGACTGCGTAGCTACTACGCCCACGCCGGCCTCGCCCCAACTCACCGAGGTACCCACCGAAAACCAGTGGCTCTGCACAGCCACTGCCATCTCGCCGGTGGCCGGGTCACGGGCCACGATGGAATAGGTATGCGCCAGTGGCTCTTGTGGTTTGTAGACGGATGGTGTTTGCGCTAAGGCGGGCGTGGTAGCTAACAATGAGCCTATACCTAATAAGTAAAATATCTTTTTCATAAGAATAGAGCGAGTTTGAATGGGAAGATACAGAAAAAGGCTGTGCGGTGAGCGTTCCGTTTTCGGAGTTATTCCTAGAAATCAGGCTAAAAACGGGAGAACTAGTGGCCATCAGAATCAAATATAATTTACAAAACTTTGCACCGTCTGTCAAACCAGCTTTCATGTTCCTCAATCTTCAATCCTTGTTGGACCTCTGACTAGCATAAGCTCCATTCTACAAGGACCAGAACTAGTTTATTAAAGCCCTGAAAGATCACCACGATAAATCCTCTACTGCACTACGGTGTTTCTTTTGCAGGCAAGGAACTCGGGATATTTCTCCAGTAAGAAGTATCCTTGCGACTGCGCATTACGGTCCTACCACCAATGGTTTGTTCCTTCGCCAAAGCTTTCCCGCAGACGCTTTTACGGTCCAATTTCTTCCGGCAGTAGCCACTAATGAATGGACGATCCAATTGTCACCAGATAAAAAAGTGCTGTCCTATATCTTGAAAAGGGACAGGCAATTGCGGTTTCAGGTAGATTTTAAATTACAGTAAGCGCCTAAGGCTGAGATTAAAGATTCTCTTTCTTATCTTTCAGGACTAAATCACAACAAACCCTATGCTTTCTCTTTCTCCCGTTAAGGCTGTAGTTACCAGTCTGGCCTTGCTGCTTTGTTTCTCTTTTGCCACACAGGCGCAAACAGCTGCTTCCATCACCAGCTCTACTGCTCAAGAAGACACTTCCAGAGTCTATAACTTTGTAGAGAAAATGCCCGAGTTTCCGGGAGGACAAGATGCCTTGTACCAGTATTTGAACAGCAGCTTTCAATACCCTGCCAGCCTTCAGCATGACAATACGGCTACCACTATCCAGTTTTCCTTTACCGTTGGGGCCACGGGCAAGGTACATGACCTTAAAAAAGTCAAAGGCGTGCATCCCTTGGTAGATGCAGAGTTTGCCAGGGTCTTGCAGAACATGCCCGCCTGGACGCCAGGCCAGCAGAACGGCAAGGCCAGAAGGGTAAAATACACCCTTCCGTATAAAATTCCCGGCACTCCTCTACCTGAAGCCAATGCCAGCGCCCCAGAAGAAAAAATCTACATCGCCACAGAGGTAGCCCCTGCCTTTCCGGGTGGCAACAAGGACCTCACTTCTTACTTGAAAAAGAACTTTAAGCCCACCATGCAACTCACGGACAAGGTGATGGAAGGTACCATCATTCTCAGCGTCATTATCAACAAAGACGGTTCTGTACGAAAGGAAGAAACCAAGATTCTTAAAGGGATGGGTTACGGCATGGATGAGCGCATGGTGACAGTGATGAACTCGCTTCCTAGCTTTGCCCCGGCCAAGCAGAACGGGGAGAACGTGGTGTACAAAATGGTACTGCCCATCAAGGTAGATGCCAAGGGTCATGTGAAAGAAGTGCTGGAAGGCGCGCAGAAATAATATTTAGAATTTAAACCTTTAGAACCGTTTTTGGTCTGTTTTCTGGAAAGCAGCCCGAAAACGGTTTTTCTTTCAAAGTCATTATCTGTCTCTACCCAACAAAAGCACACTCTTGTATGCTACCCTTCTCCCAATTTACGAAGTTTTATTTGCGCACGCTGGCATTTGCACTTTGCTTCCTGTTCACAAGCCAAGCTTACGCGCAAGACACCACGCAGACTCTAGCTCAATCACAAATAGATACTACAAAAGTATATGTAGCTGTTGAGCAGATGCCTGAGTTTCCGGGAGGCAGAGAAGGTTTACATCAATACTTGAGTTCACAGTTTAAATATCCAAAGGAGTTGACAAACCATTCTTTCACAGGACACCTTGTCTACAGCTTTATCATTGGCACAACCGGAAGAGTCTCGGACATTATTAAACTTAAGGGTGGGCCTAAACTTTTGGAGAAGGAAGCTGAACGTGCATTACAAAGCATGCCCACTTGGACTCCCGGCCAGCAAAATGGCCAGAACGTAAGGGTAAAGTTTACTCTACCATTTAAAATAACGCCACCTAAACAGCCAATGCCTCTGACGCCATCTCCAGAGATTACCATCACCCCAGATGAGGGCGTGTATATGGTAACTGAGATTCTTCCTCTCTACCCCGGCGGCCATTATGATTTAAACCTTTTCATTAAACGCAAATACCAGGCACCTAGCGGAATAACATATTTGGGGCCTAATCCCATGGTCTTGATTACCACTACTCTTACACCAGATGGCATTATTAATATTGGCGAAACCAAAGTAGTAAAAGGAATTAACCCAGTGATTGATGCCCGTTTAGTAGAAGTAATCAATCAACTCAAGCGGTTTACACCGGCCTACCAGAATAAAGAAGCTGTTCCCTTCAAATTGATTTTCCCCATTAAGCTGGACCAGAACGGAAGAGTGCTAGAGGTAGAGAGAACCAATCTAGTACCTGTAACAGCACCTGCTAATACAGATTAGTAATTCAACTATACATCAGATCGTAAACCGTTTTCGGCCTAGTATCTAGAAACTAGGCTGAAAACGGGTTTCTTTTTGTCTGCGCTTCACAACTTTACCTATATTGAATCACCAATCTAACCAACAAACCTATTCCTTCACTTATATGAAGAAGCACGCTTCGTTGTTTCTGCTGTTGTCCTTTTTGGGGGTATGGCAGACGCAGGCCCAGAAATTGAACACCGCCGTTTTCCAGCAGATGAAGGCCCGCAACATTGGGCCGGGCGCCATGAGCGGACGCATCACCACCGTTGACGCCGTGGTCAGCAACCCAGAGATCATCTATGTAGGCGCGGCCGCGGGCGGCGTCTGGAAAAGCGAGAACGGAGGCGTCTCCTTCTATCCTGTTTTTGATGAGCAACCCAACATCAACATTGGCTCACTGGCTATTCAGCAGAGCAACCCCAGCGTAGTATGGGCGGGCACCGGCGAAGGCAATCCCCGGAACTCGGTGAATATGGGCAACGGCATCTACAAAACCATTGACGGGGGCCGTACCTGGAAGCACATGGGCCTGGACAAGACCTTTAACATCCACCGCATCCTCATTGACCCCTCCAACCCAGATGTTGTGTACGCGGGCGTGATTGGCTTGCCGTTTGGTGACCATCCAGAGCGCGGCGTGTACAAAACTACCAACGGCGGGCAGTCTTGGGAGCGCATCTTGTTCACCAATGAGAAATCTGGCGTGGCCGAAATGGTCATGGACCCTAGCAACCCCAACAAACTGGTGGTGAACATGTGGGAACACCGCCGTACGCCTTGGGATTTCAAATCGGGCGGGCCGGGTTCTGGCTTGTACATCACCTATGACGGCGGAAAGACCTGGAAGAAGAAAGGCGTGACTGACGGCTTGCCAGCCGGCGACTTCGGGCGTTTGGGCTTGGCCATTAGCCGTAGCATGCCTAACCGAATCTACGCTTTAGTTGAAGCCACCAAGAACGGACTGTACCGCTCAGATGACGGAGGCGAGAAATGGACGAAAGTCACCGAAGACCCTTCTATTGTGACCAACCGCGCCTTCTACTTCAATGAGATTTTTGTGGATCCGCAGAATGAGAACCGCGTCTACATGATTTATCAGCCCATTGCGGTGAGTGAGGACGCCGGTAAAACCTTCAAGGTAATTGCCACCCTGGAGCAGATTCACGCCGACCATCATGCCTTTTGGATCAACCCCAACAACCCCAACCACCTCATTGATGGAAACGACGGCGGAGTGGCTATTAGTCAAGACCGCGGCAAGACCTGGTATTACCCAGAGGGACTTCCTATTGGGCAATTCTACCACGTGAACGTGGACAACGAAGTACCTTACAATATCTACGGCGGCCTGCAGGACAACGGATCTTGGACCGGTCCGGCGTATACCTTCAGCAACGGTGGCATTAGAAACCTGCACTGGATGAACGTTTTGGGCGGCGACGGCTTTGACGTGGTACCAGACCCGGAGAATGCGCGCTACGGCTATGCCATGTCACAGGGCGGCAGCTTAAACCGCTATGACAAAGTCACTAACAACTCAACCAACATCAAACCCACGCACCCAGATGTGAAGACGCGTTTGCGCTTTAACTGGAACGCGGCCATTGCGCTTGACCCGTTCACCAACGGCACCCTGTACTACGGCAGTCAGTTCCTGCACAAATCCACAGACAAAGGCATGACGTGGCAACTAGTGTCTCCAGATTTGACCTTGAACAACCCAGAGCACCACAAGCAGAATTTGAGCGGCGGATTAAGCTTGGACGTGACCAGTGCAGAGAACCACAATACCATTTTAACCATCGCGCCTAACACCAAACAACAAGGCGTCATTTGGGTGGGCACCGATGATGGTAATGTGCAGTTGACCCAAGACGGCGGCAAGACCTGGACCAACGTGCGTGACCGCATCAAAGGCCTCCCCAAAGAAGCCTGGATTCCGCAGATCACCGCCTCTAAGCACCGCGCCGGCGAGGCCTTTGTAGTAGCCAACCATTACCGCATGGGCAAAGACTTTAACCCGTACATCTTCAGGACCACCGACTTTGGCAAGACCTGGACGCGTCTGGTGAATGAGAAACAGGTGCGTGGGTATGCGCTGTCCTTCTTACAAGACCCCGTGGAGCCCAAGCTGATGTTTGCCGGCACGGAACATGGCTTATGGGTAAGCACAGACGAAGGCAAGAACTGGGCACAGTGGACCAGCGGTTACCCTTCTGTGCCTACTATGGACCTGGTGATGCAGGAAAGAGAAGCGGATCTGGTGATTGGCACATTTGGCCGCGGCATTTATGTATTAGACAACATCAGACCGTTGCGTCAATTGGCTTCTACCCAAGCAAAAACTTTAGAAAAGCCTTTGGCGGTTTTTGCTCCTTCAGAGGCTTTCTTGGCCAGTTATGGTCAGGCCCCGGGCAGCATGAACGAGTCAGAGAATTTGTACCAGGCACCTAACCGTCCTTCGGGCGCGCAGATTACCTATTACATTCAGCCTAAACGGAATACGCCAGTGGCCAAAGCCGCAGACGTGAGAAAGCAGAAGGAGAAGCCAAAAGCCACCACTACCAAGAACATGGAGACGGGTGCGGTACAGGCTGTTTCACTTCCGGCTAAAGACACGTTGGCACCCAAGACCTCCAATAGAAAAGACACCCTGTTTGTGCGTGTATTCAATGAGGCCAACCAACTCATCAGGACCTTGCGCCAGGTGCCAGACTCTACCTTGGGCGTACAAAAGTTTAGCTGGAACCTGACGGAGCGCGGCATCAAACAGCCGGTCAACCGGACCCAACCCCAGCGCGGAGGTGGCGGAGGCGGTGGTGAGCCGTCTGGCAACCAGGTGCTGCCGGGCACCTACAAACTGGTGTTCCAATATGCCGGGGCCAAAGACTCTACCCTGTTAGCTGTAAAGCCTGACCCGCGTGTACCGTACAACCAGCAGAACATGCTTGCCCGCAGAGCGCTGCAGGAACGCTTGAACAACAGCATCAAACAGATTACAACGGCGGCAGATCGCATCCAGGAAGCCTCAGAAGCCACTGACAATCTCTTGGCCCAGTTAAAGGACAAATCTGGCAAAGAAACGGCGGCGCTGCTGCGTACTACCAAAGCCATGCAAGATTCCATTAAACTACACCGTGAATCGCTCTTCGGGAAAGGCTTGGAAAGGCAAGGCTACGGCCGTCCGTTCTACCAGACGGCTATCACTAAGTTAAACGAGGCACGGTCGTACATCAATGGACGCACTGAACCCTTGACCTCTACAGAGACCCAACTGGTGGAACAGGCAGAAACCCTCACCCGCGAGACGCTGGCCAAGATCAACGCTTTCTTCAGCACGCAGTGGGCCGCATACAGAAACCAAGTTCAAGCTACCCCCCTGACTACCCTTAAGGAATATTCTGCTATCCAGTAGACCTCTTAATTTGTAGAAATAGAAGACCTGGCGCTCACTGCGTCAGGTCTTTTTTGTTGAGAAAAACAACCATCAGAAAATACATAACGGCACCTATGGTCTAATCCTTTCTAATTTCAGCAAATTCATTTATCGCTCAACTTCAACAATATATAAAAACATAGATATTCATTAAGTCATATTCTATTTCATCTTTACAAGAATCTTCATTGGAGTCCTGAGGCACTGAACTAAAAATGAAAATTTATGGATTACCTTTACCAATAGCACTCCCAGTGCAGACAAGAATATAAGTATAATATGAAACGAATCTTACGCAAAGCCATCAAACCCTTTTTACCCAAGTACCAGGTAATTACTACTTCTTACCAAATCATTCCGGGCCAGCCTATCACCAAAAAGCATTCTACCCACGCTTTTGAGAAAGGTGCTTCTAAAGAGGCCAAAGAGTTCTACCAGAAAGTGGTTACCTCAGACATCACCAAAGCCTTGGCTCCCATTGAAGTGAAATTGAAAAGAAGTTTTTTCACGGTGGGCAAAACCCACATTGGCCCCGTAGAGAACTTCAAGAAAGTGAAAGCCATCTCCGCTAATTAGATTCCTAAAAACCCGATACAATAAAAAGCCCTTTCCAGATGTTGGCTAGGGCTTTTTATATTTTAACAGACCAAGTCGTTTTTGGCTTGTTTTCTGGAAAAAAAGCCAAAAACGACTTCACCTTTAAGCTATACAAAGTCAAACGATTAACGCTTGCTTGGCTTAAACGGCAGACCGCTACTTATTTTATAAAATAAAGTTTCAAAAAGCGGGTTTGGGCATTAAACCTTTGACGCGGGCGCTTGTCTATTGCTTGCAACCCAGGTTGCAAAACACCATCACACCAAACAAATCCTTTACTAACAAAACACCCCATACCACAAGTATGAAGAAATTCTTATTAACCCTCGGCTTGGTTGGCTCTGTTGCAGGAGCGACTATGGCCCAAGGCCGCACCCAGCCCGCCGACTCAACGCGCCGGGTAGCTGGAGCCGCCGGCATGGCAGGCACTGCCAACACCAAAGCCAAACCGAAGCCATACGCTGACGTGATCACTGACAAAGCCGTGTCAAAAGCCGGTTTTTTCAAGACGCACAAAGTAGATGACAAGTACTTCTTTGAGCTGGCAGACTCTGTATTGGGTCGTGAGCTATTGGTAGTAAACCGTATCTCCAAAGCCGGCGCCGAAGTACGTTCTGCCTCTGGCTACGCCGGTGACCAGATTGGTTCTGCCGTCATCATGTTTGAGAAAGGGCCGGATGACCGCATCTTCATGCGCAAAATCTCTTACGCCACCTACAGCCCAGACAGCACCAAGAGCATGTACCAGAGTGTACAGCGTTCTAACGTGCAGGCCATAGTAGCCGCCTTCAACGTGGCCGCTTATGGACCAAACAACAAGAGCACGGTGGTAGATGTAACCGATTACATCAAAGGCGAGAACGAGATTTTCTCCTTCAGCAATGCGGCGGGCAAGACCCGTTTCAGACTGGGTAACTTCCTCTCTGACCGTAGCTACATCCAAAACGTTCGAAGCTACCCTACCAACATTGAGGTAACTACCGTGAAGACGTATGTCTTGACGCCTCCCACCACTGGTTTCGGGGCAGCCCCTGCAGGTGGCGCGGCGGGTTCTACGTTGAACGGTTCTTCTACTATTGAGATCAACACCTCTATGGTTGTATTGCCTAAGAAGCCCATGCAGCCAAGATTCTTTGACCCACGCGTGGGTTACTTCACCGTTGGGTACACAGACTTTGACGCCAACCCACAAGGCGTGAAGGAAATTGAAATGGTGAAGCGCTGGAGACTGGAGCCTAAGCCTGAGGACATGGCCAAGTACAAGCGCGGCGAATTGGTAGAGCCTATCAAACCTATCATCTTCTACATTGACCCCGCTACGCCTAAGCAGTGGGTGCCTTACCTGATTGCAGGTGTGAACGACTGGCAGAAAGCCTTTGAGAAAGCCGGCTTCAAGAATGCCATCATTGGTAAAATGGCCCCAAGCGCCAAAGAGAATCCAAACTGGAGTCTAGACGATGCCCGTCACTCTGCCATTGTATACAAGCCTTCTGAAATCTCTAATGCCAGCGGTCCGTCTATCTCTGACCCACGCAGCGGCGAGATCATGGAAAGCCACATTAACTGGTACCACAACGTGATGAAATTGGTACGTGACTGGTACTTTATCCAGGCCGCCGCTATTGACCCACGTGCCCGTAAAATGGAATTCTCTGAAGAATTGATGGGTGACTTGATCCGTTTTGTGTCTTCACACGAAGTGGGTCACACTTTAGGCCTTCGTCACAACTACGGCTCAAGCTCAACGGTTCCTACAGAAAACCTGCGTGATAAGAAGTGGGTTGAGGCCAATGGCCATACGCCTTCTATCATGGACTACGCTCGCTTTAACTACGTGGCACAGCCAGAAGACAACATCTCTTCTAAAGGCATCTACCCAAGAATTGGCGACTATGACAACTGGGCCATTGAGTGGGGCTACCGCGTGTTGCCAAACGCCAAGAATGCGCAGGATGAGATTCCGGTCTTGAACAAGATGACCATGGAGAAATTGAAGAACCGCCGTAACTGGTTCGGGACGGAGATTAACCCAGATGATCCACACTCTCAGAACGAAGACTTGAGCGACAACGCCATGAAAGCCTCTGAGTACGGTATCAAGAACCTGCAGCGCACGTTGGCCAAGTTGCCAGAGTGGACCAAGTCTGAGAACGAAGGCTACGAGAACCTGGAGAACATCTATGGTCAGTTAACCGGTCAGTTCAACCGCTACATGGGCCACGTGGCCAAAAACATTGGTGGTATCTATGAGAACCCGAAGACGGTAGAACAAGAAGGCTTTATCTATGAGCGCACGCCAGCGGCTACCCAAAAAGAAGCCATGACGTTCCTAGATAAGCAATTGTTTACCACGCCAACTTGGTTGTTAAGCCCGGCCGTGTTGAACAACACCGGTGCTAACCCAATGGTGATCATCTCTAGAAGCCAGCAGGCAGTTTTGAACAGATTGGTAAGCCAGAACACGCTCACTAAACTGATTGCCGCTGAAGCCATGGATGGTAACAAAGCCTACAAGGTAACCGACTTCTTCACCGACATGAACGGCTCTATCTTCAAAGAACTGAAGAACAAGCAAGCCATTGACGTGTACCGTCGTAACCTTCAGAAGATCTACGTAGAAGAACTGATTGAATTGGTGAAACCAGCTCCAGCCCCAACCGCTGCGCAAGCAGCCGCTGGTGCCGGTAGAGGTACTGCTGCACCCACCATGGCCATCGGGCAGAGTGATGTGATTTCCGTAGCTAAAGCTGAGTTACGCAACATCAACAGCATGATCAAGTCTGCTTCTACCCAGACAGATGCCTTGAGCAACTACCACTTGCAAGACCTTTCTGACAGAATCACAGAGGCCTTGAACCCAAGAGGATAATTTTATTCAAGCTTTATAAAAAAAGGCTGCTCCAGAGATGGGGCAGCCTTTTTATTTTAGTGGCGGAAGAGAGTTCGATAACAATTCCGTTTTTGACCTGTTTTTTAGAAAACAGGTCAAAAACGGATTACCCCTCCTCGTGACCGCTTTCCATGGTCTTGGAACCTTTGAAAGGCTTTACCTCTGGATTCAGGTTCCACTCGTTGTTAAGTTGGGCAATGGCGAAGGCGGCGGTCATATCAAACTGGCAGGGCACTACAGAGACGTAGTTCTCGGCAAGGGCGGCCTCGTCCGTGTCGGCGCCCTTGTCAAAGTTCACGAAGTTACCGGTGAGCCAATAGTAGCTTCGGCCCATGGGGTCTTTGCGCTCGTCAAACTCCTCTTCCCATTTGGCGCGCGCCTGACGGCACACCCGCACCCCGGCAATGGGTTTATCAGATTTCTTCGGGAAGTTGACGTTCAAGGCAACGCCGTGCGGAATCCCAAACTCCAGCGCCTGACGCGTAATCATTTCCACGTACTTTTCTGTATGTGAGAAGTCAATATCATGGCCGTAGTCACACAATGAGAAACCAATGGCCGGCAGACCTTCAATGGCCGCCTCAATAGCTGCCGACATAGTTCCAGAATACAAGACGCTGATGCTGGAGTTGGAACCGTGGTTGATGCCGCTTACTACCAAGTCGGGTTTTCTATCCTTCAAGACATGGTGCTTGGCAATCTTGACGCAATCGGCGGGCGTGCCGGAGCATTCATAGGCCTCCAACTCTGGAAAGATGAGTGAACGGTCCAGACGAAGAGTGTCACCAATGGTGATGGCGTGTCCCATGCCAGATTGCGGTCCGTCTGGTGCTACTACTACCACGTCACCTATTTTGCGCATTACTTTCACCAGCGTATGAATACCCGGTGCCGTAATACCATCATCATTAGATACTAAAATCAGAGGCTTCTTTGCCATGTCTTCAAGGATTAAATGCGACGCCAAATTACCTTGAATACGCGCCATCGCCAAAAAAGAGCAAAGCAACTTACCTCCTACCCTTGCGTTATCTTTCTATAACTCGTACTTATGCTGCCCAATACTTTGACCACTATGAGAAAGACCCTCCTTGCTTTAGGCACCTGCTTATTCATAGCCTCTTGTGGCACCGACAACGCGACCACCACTACTACCCAAGAAGATTCAATTGCCGCCGCCGCTGAAGAAGCCAAAGAAGAAGAATTAACGCCAGAACCAGATGCTACTGAGACCGAAACCATGGACGACAATGCCATGGAAGCCGTCATTGCAGAGGACGTTTCTGCCGGCACCTCTACCTCGGCCAGCAAAGCGCCTAGTGCAGAAAACCCACTATTTAACCTGAGCATTCAGAAAGGTCAGGCCGGCGCCGTTAAGATTGGGATGACCATTGAAGAACTGCAAAAACAATACGGCTACAACAAACTCAAAGAAGTGGAACTGCAACAGGAAGGCACTGCCGTGAAAGCCTATGAAGTGCTAGGCGAACGCAACCGCACCGATATGCGCGTGGAACAGCAATGCAAAGGAACGGCTTGCAAAGTCTGGCGCATCACCGTACTCAACCCGGCTTTTAAAACCCAAAGCGGTATTGGCATCGGCTCTACCTACAAAGACCTAAAGGCAGCTATGAACATCAAAAGTGTAGCCCAAGGCGAAGGCAATTTTGTAGCCATCTCAGAGGATAGCAAGATGAGTTTTGTGTTGGATGTAAGTAGTATGCCAGCCCCTGAAGTGTCAAAGCTGAAGCTAAACACCGTGCCTGGTGATACTAAGGTGACCAGCGTGATGCTTTTCTAACTTCTAAATCCTTCAGAAACAGAAAGGGCGGCCACTTCACAGTAGCCGCCCTTTCTGTTGTTATTTACATCTTACTTAGCAACTTCAATCATAGAAGTGCTAGGCTTGGAGTTGTTGACTTTGGCGTATTTCACATCCAAGTCACCCGTGCGGGTGGCGCCGGCAAACTTCACATTGCCTTTCAGCTGGGAGTATTTAAAATCGGCGAAGCCGGTGAAACGAGCCTTCTGGAAATCTGCTCCGTCGTTGAACTCAGCATATTTGAAATTGGCAAGATCTGCAAACGTGGCGCCATTGAAGGCAGCCGCCTCTGGAAACTTGACATACTTGAACGTGGCATCGCCCAGGAACTTGGCTTTGCTGAAATCCACGGACTCCTGCACTTTCATGTACTTGAACAGAGCCTCTTTTTTGAAGGTGCTTCCGGCAAAGGAAACGGCGTCTTTAAACTTGGAATACTTGAACGCAGTCTTGCCCTCAAACACGCAATTGGCAAACGTCACGGCTTCTTCAAAATCTGTGTTGTAAATTTCATTCTTCAGGTCGCGTTTTTCTAGTTTAATATTCTCCCCTTCTATGTTGTCTGGGTTGTAGTAGGCTAGAACGTCGCCTTGAAAGGTGCAGTTCTCAAAGGTAAGCGGCGCGGTTACCTTGCTCAGGTACTCGCGTTGAGGGGTAATGGCGTCATTGCCTTTGTTGATATTGGTTACCTGCGTTTTGTTCTGCAACTGTGTCAGGTCCAGAAGACCAGTGATGGTTACATTTTTGTAGTTTACGCGCTCACCGCGGTTAATTTTGGCAATCACCTCAGAGGCAGGAACCGTGGTCTGTGCCCACAATGATACAGGTACTGCTATGAAAGCTAACAGGAAAAAGAACAAGTTTTTCATATGCGTTTGGTTTTGGTTTTTGGTGAGTCAGGTTAAAAGTAGTTCCAGATTAGGTTTCTGCTTTCTTACTTTTTTGATGCTTGTAGTCTAAAGACAGGGTTTCCTGAAGAGGGATGCACCATGGTAAAGATTTTTTTCAGATTTTAGCCTGATATTCTTAACCACACTACCAAACACCGCTCCTACACTAACATGCAACTTTTAAAAAACAACTACCGCTACCAAGACCTCGGGTTATTGATTCTCCGGGTGGGCATTGGCATTATGTTCATGGTGCACGGCTGGCCAAAAATAACGGGCGGTCCCGAGATGTGGGCCAAAGTAGGCGGAGCCATGGGCACACTAGGCATTACGCAGGGCGCTGTCATATGGGGCTTCTTAGCCTCCTTCGCCGAGGCAGGCGGTGGATTGCTGATGATTCTGGGCTTGTTTTTCCGTCCGGCCATGGTGTTGATGTTTTGTACCATGTTGGTAGCGGCCTACATGCACTTTGTGTCGGGTGACGGTTTTGCAGGCTATTCCCATGCCTTGGAAGCGGCCATTCTGTTCTTCAGCCTGCTCTTCATTGGACCGGGCCGCTACAGCTTAGATCAAAGCGTTTTCGGAACTTCGCCTGCGCGCCGGTACTAACTAAATACCTAATCACTTCCTTCGTTTTTAGCCTGATTTCTGGAAAACAGGCCAAAAACGGATTTCCTTCTTCCTTCTAACAAACACGCAATGCTTCTCACGCTTCTTTCCCTTCTCACCAGTTTCCTGTTGCAAACCTCACCAGCCCAAGACTGGCAAACGCCTTATGAGAAAAGTAAGAAGACGCAGACGGCCACCTATGAGGAGTGTATTGGGTATTATCAGCGCTTAAACCAGGCCTATCCAGAGATAAAGATGTCGCTTATTGGCCTAACCGATACCGGCAAACCACTGCACACCGTCGTCATCTCCACGGACCAGGACTTCGACCCGGTGTCTGTGCACCAGAAAGGCAAAACGGTGATTTTGATTCAGAACGGCATCCATCCGGGGGAGCCCGAAGGCATTGACGCGACCATGATGCTGGCCCGCGACCTCATGCAGAACAAAAAGCTGAAGGCCCAACTGGACAATGTGGTGCTGGTCATCATCCCCATCTACAATGTGGGCGGCGCTTTAAACAGAAACAGCCACACGCGCACCAACCAGAACGGCCCGGAGAGCTACGGCTTCAGGGGCAACGCCCGCAACCTGGACCTGAACCGCGATTTCATCAAGGAGGACTCTAGGAACGCCAAGACTTTCGCTACCATTTTCAGGACCTGGGACCCGGAAATTTTTATTGACAACCACACCAGCAACGGCGCCGACTACCAGTACACCATGACGCTTATTCCTACCCAGCACAACAAGCTGGGCGGCGCGCTGGGCAAGCACTTGAAACAACAGATGCTCCCGGCTTTGTATAAAGGCATGGAAAAGCGCAAATGGCCGTTGGTGCCCTACGTAAACTCGCGCGGCGAGACCCCGGAGACCGGCATTTTCGGTTTTGCAGATTTGCCGCGCTATGCCTCTGGCTATACCACCTTGTTCCAGACGCTGGGCTTCATCCCGGAGACGCACATGCTTAAATCGTTTGACAAGCGCGTAGCCTCCACCTATGACCTCATGTTGGAGTTTCTGGACTACGCCGCCAAAAACGGAAAGACCATCCAAACAGCCCGCCAGCAGGACCGCGCCGCTTTGCTCAGCCAACAGCAGTTTGCCTTGAACTGGGCCCCAGACACTACGCAGGTAGAAACCATCCAATTCAAAGGCTACGAGGCCAAGTACAAAGCCAGCGAGGTGAGTGGCCTGGAGCGTTTGTACTATGACCGCAAAGCGCCCTTCACGCGTCCGGTCAAGTTCTTCGACACCTTTAAACCAACCTTGATGGTGAGCAAGCCCGTGGCCTACCTTATTCCGCAGGCCTGGACCGAAGTCATTGAGCGCCTCCAGCAGAACCAGGTCACTTTGAAGCGCCTCAGCAAAGACACGTTGTTGACCCCAGAAACCTATTACATCACAGATTACAAAACCGGCCAGCGTCCGTACGAGGGCCATTACCTGCACACTGACGTGCAGGTGCGCAAAACTCAGCAGCCTATCCAATATTACGCCGGCGACTACGTAGTGTACCTGAACCAGGTGGCCAACCGCTTTTTGATGGAAGTGCTGGAACCGCAGGCCCCGGACTCCTACTTCGCCTGGAATTTCTTTGACTCGGTGCTGGGCCAGAAGGAGCATTTCTCTGCCTACGTGTTTGAGGACCTAGCCGCGCAGTACCTCAAGCAAGACCCCAAGTTGAAAGCCGCCCTGGAGGAAGCCAAAGCCAAAGACCCCAACCTGGCCAAAAGCGCCCAAGCCCAACTCAACTTCATCTACCGCAACACCCCTCATTATGAGAACACGCATAACCGCTACCCTGTGGCCCGCTGGCTAGGCGGTGCGTTGCCGGTGCAATAAGTTAGTGCTAACTATTCATTGGAAACATGCGATAAAAATCAATGGTTAACCATAATTAGCGATTACCTTTGGTCTCCCCTAATTGCTAACTATTTACATATATCAATAGGGCTGCGCCCAAATCTGCATGAAAAATCAAAAGGCAATCATCATTGGGACTGGTAAACTTGCTGAGTACGTGTACATGGCTCTTACACATGATAGCCTGTATGAAGTGGAAGCATTCAGTGTTGAAGCAGCTTTCAATGGACATTCAAATACATTATTTGGCCTTCAGATAATTACTTTAGAAAGCTTGCTTGAGTCACATCCTCCCGGTCAGTTCCATGTATTTATTGCAGTAGGAAATAATGCCCTCCGTGAACGGCTTTTCAAAAAGGTTAAAGCAATGGGTTTTACATGTTTGTCTTACCTTTCTTCCAGAGCAGTATTGTGGCCAGATTTAGTGTGTGGCGAGAACGTTTTAGTGACTGAACTTTCCGGAGTTCAACCCTTTGTGACAATCGGCGACAACTCGATTCTTTTCGGAGCAAGGGTTGGACACCATTCGGTTATTGGAAATCATACTCTCATTAGTGGATGTACACTAGCTGGTAATGTTAAGGTGGGTGATAGTACATTTATTGGACTAAATGTTGCGGTGAAGGAGAATATTAATATCGGTGAAGCTAATATTATTGGCATGGGAAGTATAATAGTGAATGACACAAGCAATGGCGAGGTGTACTTAAATGCACCAACAAAAAGGAGAGACATGCCCACTAACGTAAAAATTAAATTCTCTGAAAAATTTCTTTAGGCTCAAATCATTTAATTAAAAGTCTCAATATTTAATAAAAGCTCTCACCACTTATTGATAAATTTTTTGTTACATAATACCATATTCAAAAAAAAATTAAAATTTCCTCAAAAAGCCTCTTCTGACACCCAGAAGAGGCTTTTTGATTTTATATGAAAATATTTTTCCTGAAAGCTTGTTACCTATTACGAATATTTCGTAGAATTACTAAACAATCGTAACACTACGAACATCTCGCATAAAAATAAACTCATGGAAAAGCTGACGCAACAAGAAGAGGAAGCCATGCAGGTCATCTGGGAAACCCAGGGCGGCTTCATCAAGGATTTTCTGGACAAGCTCCCTGAGCCCAAGCCGCCCTATACCACGCTGGCCTCTACCGTCAAGAACCTGGAGAAGAAAGCCTTCGTGCAGGGGGAGAAACTGGGCAACACCTACCGCTACGCCCCCCTCATCAAAGCCGAAGAATACAAGAAGAAGTTCATGAAGGGCTTTGTGGGCAACTACTTCCAGAACTCCTACAAGGAGCTGGTGGCCTTCTTCGTGAAGGAGAAACAGCTGAGCCCCCAGGAACTGAAAGAAATCATGGACATGATTGAAAACCAAAAATCCAACTGATATGCCAGCGCTCCTCCTCTATCTGCTTCAGGTGAATATTGGGATTGCCCTCTTGTATCTCACCTACCAACTGCTGTTGCGCCCCACCACGTTCTATCAGCTGAACCGCTGGTTTCTGGCGGGTGGCTTGGTTCTGGCTAACGTCCTTCCGTTGCTTGATTTCTCCTCTCTGTTCATTAAAAATGAGCAGGTGTTCCAGACATTGGCTACGTTTTCGGGTACGTGGACCTTTCCAGCCACTACTGCAAGTGAAGAAACTGCTTTTGATTATTGGCAGATCCCAGTTTATCTCTTCTGGCTGGGCGTAGGTGTGATGGCCATAAGGCTGTTAGTGCAGATGGCGTCTTTGTACCGGCTGCACAGAAAGTCCCGGCGGGCGGCGTTCCAAGGCATCCCGTACAGGCAGTTGCCGGTGGCTTTTCCGCCGTTCTCCTTCGCCAACACCATCTACTTTAACCCCAACCTGCACCCCCAGCGGGATTGGCTGCCCATCCTTCAGCATGAGCACACGCACGTGACCCAGTGGCATACCCTGGATATCCTGCTGGTAGAGTTGACCTGCCTGTTCCACTGGTTCAACCCGGCCGTCTGGCTCTTGCGCATTTCTCTTAAACAGAACCTTGAGTTCTTAACCGACCAGCAGACCCTAGAGGCCGGCATTGATAGAAAACAGTACCAGTTCTCGCTTCTGCAAACGGCGGGAGCGCCCCCCATAGCCTTTACTTCTTCCTTTAACTACCATTCACTTAAACACCGAATCATGATGATGAACAAAGCTCCCTCTACCCGGGTACAGCAAGCGCGTTTCTTGGTAGCTATTCCGGCCCTGGCCCTCTCGCTTTTCTCGTTGCAGGGAATGGCGCAGACTTCACCTGTCTCCATCTTGGAGCAGACCACCCAAGACGGTCAGAAAATCATCTCTCAACAGGATGATTATGATGTATTCAAGCGAAGGAATCCTACGGTTGATAAGCTAGGCTGGAATCAAGAGAACCTTTATGTACACCTAAAATCTGGCAAAACCGAAGTCTATCCTAGAACGGCAAAAGGGTTGGCAGAAGCTGAGAAGAAATACGGCACATTGCCTTCGCCGCCTCCCCCACCACCGCCTGCCCCAGCTGCACCTAACGCACCAGATGCCGCCTTGGCCCCACCACCGCCTCCACCGGCCATGAACGTAGACTTACCGGCAGATTTCAAGAAGCGTAACCCAACGGTGAAAGGCATTAGCGCCAGCGAAGACACTTTTTATGTGGTCTTTAAAAATGGTGAAGTGGAATCTTTTGACGCGACGGCAGAAGGAAGAGCCGCCTTTGAGAAGAAGTACGGGGCCTTGCCGCCACCTCCACCACCTACACGCATAGAGGTAAACGAGATGGCTCCTCCGCCACCGCCAAAAGTTAAAAAGAAGAATTTGCCACCTTCACCACCTAATGTAATCGTGGATGAAATGGCCCCGCCGCCACCGAAGCGCAAAAACAAGTAAGCTCCGTTTTTGGCTTCTTTTGGTCAAAACAGGCCAAAAACAGAAAGCCCGTTACAAGAGCGGGCTTTCTGTTTTTCAGGGATAAATATTCAAGATTCGTAATTCTCTTAAATCCTTCTAGCTTTGTAGAAAGGCCAAAGTAGGCCGCTCTTTAAGCAAAGACAGATTTGGCAAACGTATTAGACATACAGGGGCTCAGCAAGCGGTACAAGTCCGTGCAGGCCCTGGACCAATTAAGCATCAGCGTGCCCGAGGGCAGCATCTACGGATTGCTGGGCCCCAACGGAAGCGGCAAGACCACCACGCTGGGCATTGTACTGGACGTGATTAACCCCACTGCTGGTACGTTCCAATGGTTTGGGCAGCCGCTCTCCAAAGAAACCAAGCGACGCATTGGCGCCCTGCTGGAAACGCCCAACTTCTACCCCTACCTGACAGGCCTTCAAAACCTGAAGATTGTTGCTGACATCAAGCGCGTAGACCACAGCCAGGTGCAGACCGTGCTGGAAACCGTGGGCTTGGCCAACCGCCAGCACAATGACTTTAAGGGCTACTCTCTGGGCATGAAACAGCGTCTGGCCATTGGGTCGGCGTTGCTAGGTAACCCCGAGGTGTTGGTCTTGGATGAACCTACCAACGGACTGGACCCAGAAGGCATTGCTGAGGTTCGGGAATTGATTCTCAACGTGGCCAAACAAGGAAAGACCATTCTATTGGCCAGTCACCTGTTGGACGAGGTAGAGAAAGTCTGCACCCACATGGCTGTGTTGCGCGCCGGCCACCTCAAAGCCGAAGGCCCGGTAGGCACCATCATGTCGGCGCATGACTTGGTGATTATCAACGGCGGCGCGCCGCTGGAGAAGCTGGAGGAGATTGCCCGGTCCCTGCCCATTGTGACAGATGCCAAGATTATTCACCACCAGGTACAGCTCATCCTGCAAACCGGCGTGGATAGCGCAGAGGTGAACAAGGCCTTCTTCGCGCAGGGCATTGCCTTGAGCCAACTCACCGTGCGCAAGAAAACCCTGGAAAGCCAGTTCATGGAAATCATTAAAGCCGATAAGAAAATATGACTCCGTCCCTCCTCCGCATTGAGCTCAGAAAGCTATTACCTTACAAAACCGCTTGGGTGATTCTGGCCGTCTTTGCCGCGCTCCTGTTTTTGATTCTGCACATCAGTAGTAACGTGACCATCAATGGCCAGACCGCCGGGCCATCGTTCTATGAGTTCCCGGGCCTGTGGCCGAAGGTGACCTACGTGGCCAGCTACTTCAATTTGTTGCTAGGCATTCTGATTGTGATTGCTGTCACGGATGAGTTCACGTTCAGGACGTTGCGCCAGCAGATTATTGACGGTTACACCCGCGCCGATGTGGTGCAGGCCAAGTACTCCGTGGTATTGCTACTGGGCTTTGCCTGCGCGCTGTATGTGTTCTTGCTTGGCTTGTTCTTTGGCATTACTAGAGCCACCGAGGTGCCCTTCTCTAAAATGTACGTAGACGCCGAGGCCGTGCTGTATTACCTGGTGCAGGCCATCGGGTACATGTCCCTGGCCATGCTCTTCGGGTTCTTGATTAAGAAAAGCGGATTGGCTATTCTGGCGTTTTTGATTTACGCGAAAATCCTGGAGCCCATCATCCATTACCAACTGCCCGACCACATAGACAAGTACTTCCCGATGAAGGTATTGTCCAGCCTCACGCCCATGCCCGGCAAAGAAATGTTTGAGATGGTGACCGGTGCTTCTGAGGCCTTAACGCCTATGCACGCTTTATTACCAGCGGTCCTATACATTGGCCTATTCAGCTTCCTGAGCTACTTTTTGCTGCGCTTTCGAGATTTATAACCTGATAAAGGTATAAAGCAGAACGCTCCGCTGAGATTCTTTTCAGCGGAGCGTTCTGCTTTATAATTGAATTGCCTTTCTTAAGAAATAGTCCCGAAGTATGTCACTATCTTCACCAGGTCCGGAAGGCTAGTGTACTTAAGTTTGTTCTGCTTAATGTAGGTTTTCATCTGGCCGTTCTTCTTGCCAAACACCACCTCCAGGTCTTTCTTCACGTTTCTGAGCTCTTTCACCTTGCCGCTGGGCAACAGCAGGAAAAAGATGTCTTGACGTGCATCTACGTAATACGGGCCAGCTCCAGGATAACCGCCTGCTGGGTAATAACCGCCCATATTTCTGTAATACGGGTCACGGCTGATGTCTTTTCTAACCATGGTTTCGCGGCGCAGCAAGCCATATTTACCCATGGCAATTTGCTCAAAAAACGCCGGCGCCTGAAAATCACTGTAGTCGTTCCCGAAGTTCCACTTATGTGTCACAAACACTCTTCTAAAGCGTCCGTCCTTGTCAACAGCCTCAAAGCCGCGAACAGCCACCGGTGCCAAAGCCACCACGCCACCGTCTTCCTTCACCACTTTAATCAAATCCTCGGTGCGGTGGTAGGTGATTTTGCCGTTGATGGAGTCTCCGTTGGCTAGGTAGATTTTACCTAGTGACCACTCGTCTACCAACCCAGACGCTTGCGCCATGGCTTGGGTAGAGAATAGGACTGCCAGCACCAAAAGCCCCAGCCCTTTCCAAACTGTTTTCTTCAAATCCATCATATCCCCCAATTATATCTTATTATTACTATATACCAACAAATCAACCAGAAAGTTGTTTTTGCTCAGGCTATTAAAACGAAGAAAGGAAGCCAGAACGTGTCTTCAAATCCAATGAGAAGATACCAAAAGTTCTATTTTCCTTTTACGTGTTAAAAGCAAGAATCAGGCCTAAACCAAATAGAAAAAGAAAAGGCGAAAAGCGGATTCCCTTGGGTCTCCGTTTTTCGCCTCATTTGGTAAAAACAGGTCAAAAATGACTTCTTTCTACTTTTTCATGATGGTATGCCCCAGCTTGTCGCGCTTGGTAGTGAGGTAGCGCTGGTTGTGTTCATTGGCGGCAATCTCAATAGGAATTTGCTCTACAATCTCCAGCCCGTAGCCAATTAGTCCCGTGCGCTTTCTAGGGTTATTAGATAGCAAACGCATTTTAGTCACGCCTAAGTCGCGTAGAATCTGGGCACCCACGCCGTAGTCACGCTCATCTGTGCCAAAGCCCAATTGCAAGTTGGCCTCAACCGTATCTAAGCCTTGTTCTTGAAGTTTGTAGGCTTTCAGTTTATTCAAAAGGCCAATGCCGCGGCCTTCCTGGTTCATGTACACAATCACGCCCTTGCCTTCTTGCTCAATGATTTCCATGGCGCGGTGCAGCTGCGGTCCGCAGTCACAGCGGCAAGACCCGAAGATGTCACCGGTCACGCAAGAAGAGTGCACGCGCACCAACACGGGCTCGTTCTCTGACCAAGTGCCTTTTACAAGTGCCAGGTGCTTGGCGTTGTTGCTACGCTGGGTGTAGGCATACAAATCAAAATTCCCGAAGTCCGTAGGCAGTTCCACGGCAATTTCGCGCTCAATGAGGCTCTCCTTCTGCAGTCTGTATTGAATGAGGTCCTTGATGGAAATCAGCTTCAGGTCGAAGCGCTCGGCTACTTTCTCCAGGTCCGGCATGCGGGCCATGGTGCCGTCTTCGTTCATGATTTCTACCAACACCCCAGCTGGTGCCAGACCGGCCAGCAAGGCTAAGTCAACGGCGGCCTCGGTGTGGCCGGCTCTTCTAATCACGCCTTCTTTGCGCGCACGCAACGGGAAGATGTGACCAGGCTTGCCTAAAGAAGCGGGATCTGTTTTTGGGTCTGCTAAGGCCAGAATGGTTTTGGCGCGGTCACTAGCAGAGATACCGGTGGTACAGCCATGGCCCAACAAGTCCACACTTACAGTGAACGGGGTAGCGTGCAAAGCGGTGTTACGGCCTACCATCAGTTCCAGGCCAAGTTCGTCGCAGCGCTCCTCGGTGATGGGGGCGCAAATGAGGCCGCGGCCGTGGGTGGCCATGAAGTTGACAATCTCTGGGGTTATCTTCTCGGCGGCACAGATAAAGTCGCCTTCGTTTTCGCGGTCATCATCATCTACCACTATGACTACCTTACCGGCTCTGATGTCATCAATGGCATCTTGTATTTTATCTAACATGACATTACTGTAAAGTGAAGGCCGTGTTTTTTCCACAAAAGAAGAACCCATGCCTTTGGATGCGCAAAGATAGCAGTTTTTTATGCCTAACCCTTGTTAGGAAGCAGTATCCTTAAAGTGCATAGTTTGGGGAGGCGTTTTTGGCCTGTTTTCTGGGAAAGAGGGCAAAAATGGATTGAAGAACCAGATGGACTAGCTGAATACGTCCAGAGAGTTCCAATAAATTCCCATCTGCCCTCTCCTTCGCATAGCTACCCTATCAATTCTTTCAGGGAATGAAATCTGTTTACCCTCTAACATAAACTCTTGGAGGCTTTTGAAAGAGGAAAATCTATTAAATACAAAATCCCAGTCTATGTAATAGCTTAGCATCCAAGCGAGTTCCTTGTCAAGTGTTCCTGCGCGGATACGGTTATCTAGAACCTGAATTACTTTAAGTTCAGAGTCCTCATCCAATTCACAAATTCCTGATAAGTCACTAGGCTCAACTTGCGCGTACCATTGTAGAAAAAGGGCTCTTTTTAAGGCTTCAGGCTCAAGTTCTGCTAACACTGCATATTGACTATGCACTTCTTTATAAGCCACAAAGATTTCTTGCAATGTGACTTCATCTCGCGTTTTGCTACTTTTTAGTTGAAGGGCTCGAGAATAAAGCCTGTTTTCTTCTTGTGCCAGTTGTTGCAAGTTAAAACCCATCTACAACTGTGGTATGTTGCTAATCTTTTCAATTACTGGGTCCAAAGTAGAAATGATATGTACCACATGGTTCTGACAGTAAACTCCGTAATGCATTAATTCATCTGAAAAGATGTAATCAGCTATCGTTTCATTTTTAATAAAATCCATATACCTAGATTTTTTAAAAATACAGAAGGTGTTAAACTCTCCTGTTTCATACTCTTCCCAATCATTGAAGTTTAAAAAACTCTCATTAAATACCTGATAAGCCACATAACGATGGAAGGAGATGTTAAACTTTGTTCCGTTTTCATTCACCGACAATAGACGGTTCTCCGAAATCACCTTATCATTGATTAGTACATCTTGTACAGTTTCAGAAGTCATGAATTCTGAAATTTCCAGACAAAGACCATTATCTCTGGGTTCATACAATGCAGTTAAATACATTGATGGATACCGGTTAATTTCTTGGAAATTCTTCATTTGCATAATTCCCAATTGTAAATTACCGGTTCACCACTATGCCCAGCATATCACCAATCTGCTTTTCAAAGTCTTTGAGGGCTTTGATGGTGCGGAGGACCTTGTCCAGTTCCTGAGGGTCTTGCATGGTTTGCAGGCTTTCCATGTGGACGCGGATCATGGCCTGCACGTTGCGCCACTTCAGACGAAGGACCTCGCGCTCAGAGCCGTACTGGATGAGGTCAATCTCGCGGGGCACGAAAACTTCGTGCTTGGCCCACCCATCGCTGAGCTCGTACTTCTCGCTGATTAAATCAATAATCTCCTTGACAACTTCCTTGTCTTCGCTTTGCATCATTTCAGCCGATGTAGGATGAAATCCCTGCTCCAGTTTAATGCGGCACATGTCAAAGAGGCGCTTGTAGATGGGCGTCTGGAATTCAATATCCTCCAACTCGCCGAGCATAAATTGGCTGGTCGTGACTCCGGCCTCCACTTCTTTGTCGGCGTAGTTTAGGATGAGGCGGATGACTTCGCGCTCCCGGGTCCTGATGAGGCTGGTGGTGTCTTCGGTTTGGTTTTCCTGTTCGTAAGCTTCAGCCTCTGCCGCTGCGGCGGCTTCTGCCTCGGCGGCCATCTCCTCAAAAGAGCCCGGCGCGTAAGAACCCGGCGAGAAGGCGGATGGCGCAGAACCGGGCGCTGGCTTTGAAGCCTTTTGCTCTGCTAGGTGAATCTTGTTGTACTCAGAGATGAGCACCTGCTCGTCAATCCCGAACTGGATACTACACTGCTTCAAAAACACCGACCGCTTGATGGCGTCTGGTATCTTGGCAATGGAGACCACCATCTCTCTAATGGCATCTGCCTTCTTGACGGGGTTGTTCTTGGCTTCCTGGGCGTAGAGCTCAGCCTTGAACGAGATAAAATCCTGGCTGTGCGCTTTGAGGTACTCTTTGAATTTGGTATCGCCTACCTTTCTAATGTAGCTGTCCGGGTCATCGCCGTCGGGGAACAAGACCACGTCCACGTTCAGGCCGCCTTCCAGAATCAGGTCGATGCCGCGCAGAGAAGCCTTGATGCCCGCCGGGTCACCGTCATACAACACCGTGATGTTCTTGGTATAGCGGCCAATGAGTTTGATTTGGTTCTCAGTCAGAGACGTCCCCGAAGAGGCCACCACATTCTCAATACCGCCCTGGTGAAGAGACAGCACATCCAGATACCCTTCTACTAGGTAACAAACGTCCTCCTGCCGAATAGCCTGCTTGGCCTGAAACATGCCGTACAGCACATCAGACTTATGGTAAATAGGCGACTCTGGCGAGTTTACATACTTAGGCGATTTCTTGTCATTGGGCTTGAGCGTACGCGCGCCAAAGCCAATGGTACGGCCGCTTACATTCTGAATCGGGAACATGACCCGCCCCCTGAAGCGGTCATACTGCTTGCCTTCTTCCTGCTTGACAATGGTGAGGCCAGTCTCCTCCAGGTACTTGAGTTGGAAGCCTTTCTCCAACGCCGCTTTGGTGAAATCATCCCAGGAATCCAGGCTGTAGCCTAGCTCAAACTTCTGGATGGTTGCCGCAGACAAGCCACGTTGCTTAAAATAGGGCGCGCCTATGCTCTGGCCTTCGTCGTTCTTATGAAGCGCCTTGACGTAGTATTCTTTGGCAAAATCAGAGATGATGTACAGGCTGTCCTTCTCATTTTGGGCTTGTACGGCGGCTGGGCTAGTGTCTTCCTCAATGTCAATGCTGTACTTCTTGGCTAGGTACTTAAGCGCCTCCACATAGCTGGTGCCCTCAATGTCCATGATGAACTGCACCGCGTTGCCCGCCTTTCCGCACCCGAAGCACTTGTAAATCCCCTTATTGGGCGCTACCGAAAAAGACGGTGATTTTTCAAAATGAAAAGGACAAGGCGCCCACAGGTTCTGGCCCTTCTTCTTCAAACTCACAAAATCACCCACCACCTCCACTATGTCGGCTTGCAAGATGATCTGGTCAACAACTTCTTTCTTTATCAGGGCCATGGGTACTCAGGAAAAATCTGGGGAGTTGACAAAGATACTGCGAAGGTTTGAGAGTCAATTGTCAATTCTAATATGCAGAGGATAAATAAAAAAAGCCAGCTACTGGAGCTGGCTACTAAAGAAATCGTTTTTGCCTTCTTTTCTGGAAAACAGATTAAAAACAGAATCAGCATGGTTTCAAATTTTATTGATCACCCCTTCAAATATGCCTTCTGTGATTTGAATTTCTTCTTGGTCTGGTGTGTCACTGTTCATATAAGACTTTTTCAAAGCACATTTAAAAGTACCTTTTACAAATTTGGTTTCTGGGTTAAATGCTGTCACCACTACCTCAGAAAAGGTACTTTGCCTGTCTAAGTCATAGTTGCTTCTAATAGACCCATCTTCATTCAATATATAATAGATGGCATCACCAGTGGACGGCAATTTATAGGTCCCTGTTCCCTTAAAGTCAATTTGTAGGCTCATCATCCCGTTCTTGGTATAAGCGCCAATAAATAAGGAATCTGCCCATGTTTCATCAATTAAACGCAGTCTAGAGGGTTTTTCCTGGGTCCAGACGATTGCGTTTTTCAAAACACTCTTGTCTGGGGCAGGGTCATCCTCTTTTCCGCAGGAGGATAGAACAACGGCACCTAACAGAGGCAATAAAAAGAAGAGCTTTTTCATAATACATTGAATTATAAATGAACTTGAATCTGACTGGATGAATGGTTTTAAGATTTTAGGCAGAACCCACTTCTGGAATTGGAAATAATTTTTTGAGAGGTGGCTCTATCTTACATTACGCCCAGAAAGAAAACTGCCGTTGCCTCAGAAATAAATAAATTTTACAGGCCACGCCAGCACTACACCTCTTCGTATTCTAGAATATAGCCCACTAAATAATTTCAAGAGCGAGGCTTTACCGGATTAGTTTTCAATTCTGAGTAGAATAAGAGAACTTTCCTATTTGCCCCTCTTGCTTAATTAAACTTCTCACCTCTACCCACACGCGTGTTTTTCAGGAAAAACAGCAAGACATTTAATTTATCTGACACGCTGGCCGGTTGCCTTAAAGGCAGGCAAAGCGATCAGAGAAAACTCTATGAACAATACTATAGCCTGGGCAAGAGTATATGCCTACGCTATGCGGCCAATCAAGAACAAGCCGAAGAAATGGTGAATGACGGGTTTCTGAGAATTTTGGAAAATCTGCACCAGTATGACTTTACCAGACCTTTTGAAGCCTGGTTTAGGACCGTGGTGGTGCGCACTAGTATTGACTATTATCGCAAGCACCAAAGCAAAGGCACGCATCTAGAATTAGAAGAAACCTTGGAGTTGGAATGGGACGATGACCTGTTAGAAAATATTTCGGCGAATGAGATCCTGAGTCTGGTACAACAGCTCCCCCCTGCTTACCGGGCAGTGTTCTCCCTCTTTGTGGTGGATGGCTTTAACCACGCCGAAATTGCCGAGATGCTGGGCATCAACGAAGGAACCTCCAGATCCAATTTGGCAAAAGCCCGCGCCAAAATGAACAATGGATTAAAATGTATTACCCTGAATACCGAAAAAGCCATGTCTAGCAAGCGCTTTGACCATCAGATAAAAAACAAGTTGGAGTCTGTGCAGCCGCCCTATATACCGGCGGCCTGGCAGAACTTTCAACAGTTACTACCTGTGCCTTGGCACATGGTGATCTTTCAAAAATACGCCGGTAGAATTTACAGCGGGGCGGCTACTATTGCCTTGATTACGCTGTTTTTCTTCTATGGACAGGAGCGTGAGCACAATCTGCACCTGCAGAAAGAAATTGCCAGGATGCGCCAGGATTCTTTCCGCCGTGATTCTTTACAAACTAATCTGGACATTGCTCAATTACCGCTTCCTGTAACCAATGGATCGGCACAAGACACATTGTATATCATCAAAAAAGTATTCCTGCAAAAGGAGAATGCACCTAATTTAACACATGGCAATTTGTTTGGTGTTTCTAACCTTAGAAGGGATGATAAAGAAAGTGCACATTCAGCTCAAAATCAAATAGGTAGATATACTATTTCTACCACTTTTGCACGAGAGCATGAGCGTTTGAACACTGAAAGAATTGCATCCACAGCAAACAATGAATTGCTAATAGACACCTCTTTGGTCCTAGCCTCTGCTTTACCCTTACAGGATTCTAATCAATCTCAAAGGGGCGACTCACTGTCTAATAACAACCAAAGGGATACTACTCAAATTAAGAAGGTGACATTTCCGGCCACTAGGTTGGGGGTGTCTGGGGGTGTAAATTCTAATAATGAAGTTACCTACGGCCCAAGCCTTGAATACTTTGTGGGTAAAAAAATAAGTATAGAAACAGGCATCCAATTTTCAAGAGGACTTACGGGCAACTTTGATAGTCTCTACAGATTTACTAGAGTCAAACCTGGAACGGACAGCACGTCCCTTATTAGATATGACAGCTTGGTTTCATTTAAGCAGTCTACTAAGATTTTCCGCCTGCCAATCCAGTTTAACTATTACCATACTTTCAACAACAACTTATCTATGTTTATAACGGCCGGCACGCATCTCCACTTGGCTGTGGCTCAGAAAATGAGTTTACATCAACGGTCTACAGAAGCAGTATTGGATCAGTTTGAAAGAACGGTCTCCCCAATAATCTTCAATAATGTGTTTATAGGTGCAGGGGTAGAATACAAATTCAGGAGCTTATCGCTACAGATTACTCCCTATTACCGGTACACATTCAAAACACCCTCTTATGAGCCAAGGCCTGCCAGAACCGGGGTGAACGTCAATATGAAGATTAACTTGACCCATTGACACTAGATAAATATTTTATGAGTATTTAAAGCTAATCTCTTGTAAGCATCTGAGCGAACATGGATTGTTTGTTAAATCATTTTTCACCTGTTTCCCAGAAAAAAGGCTAAAAATGAGGCAATAGACAAAAACACAGTTTCCTGCACGCTACTACAACTAAACCTTGCTTCTTAGCTTGGTAATGAGATAGTGTGTATCTTTGCAGAAGCGAAATTTAGCGCCCATATTCCTATGGCCATTACCAAAGAAGACGTATTAAAAGCCCTCAGTTATGTAGAGGAGCCAGACCTGGGAAAGGATTTGGTGACCCTGAACATGATTGAGGATGTAGCAATAGACGGCCTCAACGTGAGTTTCACCGTGATTCTCACCACGCCGGCCTGCCCCCTAAAAGACCTCATCCGGAACGCCTGCATCAGAGCCATCACCACCATGGTGGACCCAGCCGCCCAGGTGACCGTGAACATGACCTCCCGCGTGACCACAGCCCGCGTAGATACCACGGTATTGAAAGGCGTGAAGAACATTATTGCCGTGGCCTCGGGCAAAGGAGGCGTGGGCAAGTCTACCGTGACCGCCAACTTAGCTGTGGCCTTGGCCCAGTCGGGTGCGAAGGTAGGTTTGGTAGATGCTGATATCTCGGGTCCTTCTGTGCCGACCATGTTTGGCGTAGAAGATGCTCGCCCGGTAGTGTACCGCACGCCAGACGGCAAAAACTTGATTCAGCCTATTGAAAAATTTGGCATCAAGTTAATCTCTATTGGGTTCCTGACGCCGGCAGAACACGCGGTGGTTTGGCGCGGTCCTATGGCCAGCTCAGCCCTCAAGCAGTTCATCACTGAAGTGGAGTGGGGCGATTTGGATTATCTCTTGATTGACTTACCTCCGGGAACCAGTGACATTCACCTGACGTTGGTACAGACAGTACCGGTGACGGGCGCCATCATTGTGACCACGCCGCAGAAAGTAGCCATAGCCGATGCCGTGAAAGGTTTGCAGATGTTCAGACAGCCGCAGATCAACGTGCCGGTCTTGGGCTTGGTAGAGAACATGGCCTACTTCACCCCAGCTGAATTGCCAGACAACAGATACTATATCTTCGGGCAGGGCGGCGGACGTGATTTGGCAGAGCGCTACGGGGTTCCGTTTATTGGCGAGATTCCGTTGGTACAAAGCATTAGAGAGAACGGTGACGCGGGCACCCCGCAGATTCTGGAAGAAGGCTCACCGGCCACTGCGGTATTCAAGCAGGTAGCCGAGGAAGTAGCCCGCCAGATTTCTGTTAGAAACGCCAGCTTGGCCAGAACTCAGGTAGTAGAAATTAAAGCGTAAGAAAATGGCAGAGAGCGCATTGAATGAGATATTGCTTCTTCAGGTAGAGCAGGCTTTGGACTCCATCCGTCCATACTTGAAAACAGACGGCGGCGACGTGAAGGTACTGGAAATCACCGAGGAGAAGATTGTGCAGTTGGAGTTGGTGGGCGCCTGCGGCACCTGTCCTATGTCTGCCATGACCTTTAAAGGCGGCATTGAGCAAGCCATCATGAAAGCCGTTCCTGAGATTAAAGGAGTGGTGGCCGTAAACCTGACGCCTATCTCTGAGAGCTTCGTGTAAGGTTTCTGAGTTAGAATTTCAACCATAGAAATACGCCCGCGGCGTGTTCAGGAATATAATGTCCTGAACACGCCGCGGGTTTTCAGTTTTTGGCCTGTTTATTAGAAAAGAGGCCAAAAACGACTCACTCCGGAAAATCCCTACTCATTCTGTGTAAACTTCTGAATTGTCGGGAAGGTCGCTATCTTTGTTTACCAACCTATGTCATGATTGTATGATTAGAGCCAACGACCCATCCCTACATTCCTGGATTCAGATTGCGCCAGAGAGTGACTTTCAGATACAGAACCTCCCTTTCGGCATTTTCCAGACCGAGGACCGTGACCCGCGCGTTGGCGTGGCCATTGGCGACTACGTGCTGGACGTGTATGTATTGACCCAGCACGGCCTGTTTGACATGCTGGATGTGGAGGACCCCACCGTTTTCCATAGGCTGTACCTCAATGAGTTCATTGCCTTGGGCCGTCCCATCTGGCGCCAGGTACGGGACCGCATCTCTGAGCTGTTGCGAAATGACAACCCAGAAATTAGAGACAACCGCGAATTAATGGCCGAGTGCCTGGTAAAGCAGAAGGATACCCAGATGCTGATGCCGGTGAAGGTACCCAACTACACAGATTTTTATTCCAGCATGGAACATGCCACTAACGTGGGCACCATGTTTAGAGACCCGGCCAACGCCTTGTTGCCCAACTGGAAACACCTGCCCGTGGGCTACCATGGCCGGGCCTCGTCCATCATCCCGTCTGGGGTGCCGGTGCGCCGCCCCAAAGGACAGACCAAACCCGCCGATGCGCCCGCTCCTATCTTCGGGCCCACCAAACAGCTTGATTTTGAGTTGGAGGTAGCCTTCATCACAGGCAAAGCCACTGAACTGGGCTCCAGCATTACCACGCTAGAGGCCGAGGAGCATATCTTTGGCATGGTGTTGTTCAATGACTGGTCTGCCCGGGATATTCAAAGCTGGGAATATGTACCCTTGGGACCGTTTCTGGCCAAGAACTTCGCGTCTTCTATCTCCCCGTGGGTAGTGACGCTAGATGCCTTGGAGCCCTTCAGGGTACCGGGGCCGGTGCAGGACCCGCCGGTATTGCCTTACCTGGAGTACAGCGGTGAAAAGAACCTGGACATCCAGCTGGAAGTGACCCTCAAGTCGGCTACGATGGCGCAGGAGGCCGTGATTTGCCGTTCTAACTACAAGTACATGTACTGGAACATGAACCAGCAGCTGGCGCACCACACCATCAATGGCTGTAACCTGGAGGTGGGCGACATGTACGCCTCGGGCACCATCTCAGGCCCTACGCCAGACTCCTACGGCTCCATGCTGGAACTGACCTGGCGCGGCACCAAACCCCTAACACTGCCGGACGGCTCTGAGCGCAAGTTCATCCATGACGGTGACACCATCACCATGCGGGGCCACGCCGAGAAAAATGGCGTGCGCGTGGGCTTCGGGGAAGTAAAAGCTAAGATTCTTCCTGCTATTTAATTGATTTGAAAATTTGAAGATGTGGAGATTTGGAATTGACTTTCCTCCTTTACACATCTCCAAATTCTCAAATCTCCACATCTTCAAATAATAGAAAGTGAAAGTTTTTTACCCGAAAGAGATTTCTACTGGTGAGTTTCATGCCTTGATGTTGGGTGCCATTGCACCCCGGCCCATCGCGTTTGCCAGCACCGTAGACAAAGAAGGAAACGTGAACCTGAGCCCGTTCAGCTTCTTCAACTGCTTCGGGTCCAATCCGCCGGTGCTCATCTTCTCCCCTGCCCGCCGCGTGCGCGACAACTCTGGCAAGCACACGCTGGACAACGTGCTGGAAACCGGCGAGGTGGTCATCAACATCTGCAACTACTCCATTGTGGAGCAGATGTCCCTGGCCTCTACTGAGTATGACCGCGGGGTCAACGAATTCACTAAGTCGGGCCTGACGCCGGTGGCTTCTACCTTAATTGCCCCTCCCCGCGTGGCCGAGGCGCCTGCGGCCTTTGAGTGCAAAGTGCTGGAGGTGAAACCCATTGGCGACAAGGGCGGCGCGGCCAATTTGGTCATTTGCGAGGCGGTGTTGCTGCACGTGAATGAGAACATCCTGGGCCCAGACGGTAAGAAAATTGACCCATTCAAGCTGGACGCCGTGGCTAGACTAGGCGGTGACTGGTACCTGCGCGCCAACGGGGACTGCCTTTTTGAACTGCCTAAGCCCTTGCAGTCCAAAGGCATGGGCATTGACCAACTGCCCGCCCACATCCGGACCAGCACAGTCCTAACTGGCAACAACCTGGCCCGCCTTGGCAACACCGAAGCCATGCCCACGCCAGAAGAACTGCAGGCCTACGAACATGAGCCCATGCTCCGCTACATGCTGCAAACCCACGCCCAGGACCCGCAGGAACAGGAGCGCCAACTGCACCTCTTCGCACAGAAACTATTGGAGGAAGGACGCGTGCAAGATGCCTGGAAGGTGTTGCTTTTGGCCCAGCCGAAAGGGTAACCAACCTTCCGTTTTTGGCTTATTTTCTGGGAAACAGGCTGAAAATGGCTAATTGTTGACTGTCAATTGTTGTTTGGAAAAAGTCACTGATTACTTATTGGACCAGTGTCTACTAGTGTTTGCACAAAGCTTGTGGCCGCAATGCGTAAGAGACAAGGCGGTGCCTGATCTCAACATCCTTTGCAAAATCAATCCGCACTAATCTTGTTCCTCAAGGCGATGAGCCTTAAACCAAGAGGTCCGTTTTTGGCCTGTTTCCATGGAAACAGGCCAAAAACGGACCTCTACTATTTTACTTTAAATCCTGAAAATCGAGATAAATCCAGAAAAACCTGCTCCTAGTTTCGCACGGCGATCATCAGGCTCAACTCCTTGTAACGCATGTTGAATTTCTTGGCGATGGCGGCGTTGGTGAGGCTCCCTTTGTAGATGTAGACCCCGCTGCGGTAATGCTCATGCGTGAACAATACTTCATTGATGCCGCCGTGCTTGGAAATCTCCAGGAACATGGGCGTGAAGATGTTGCTCAGCGCTTTGGTGGCGGTGCGGGGCACGCGCGATGGAATGTTGGGCACGCAGTAATGAATCACGTCATATTTGCGGTAAACCGGCCTATTGTGGGTGGTCATCTCTGAAGTTTCAAAACAGCCGCCTTCGTCAATGCTCACGTCAATAATCACCGAGCCGGGCGTCATCTTGGCCACTACTTCTTCGGCGATCATGCAGGGCACCTGGCCTTCCTCAGCGGTGACAGCGCCAATGACCACGTCTGCGTCCTGTATCTCTTTGTGTAAGATGGTATTGTCTAGCGTGGAGGTGAAAATCTGGGCGCCTACGTTGTGCTTGAGCCTTCTCAGCTTATAAAGATGGTTGTCAAACACCTTTACCTCGGCCCCGAGACCTAGGGCGGCGCGGGTGGCGTATTCGGCCACAGTGCCGGCTCCAATGATGACCACCTTGGACGGAGGCACGCCCGTGATACCGCCCAGTATGACGCCTTTTCCTTCTTTCCCGCTGCTCAGGTACTCGGCGGCAATAAGCATGACGGTACTGCCGGCAATCTCGCTCATGGCCCGCACTACAGGTCTGGACTCAGATTTGTCTTTGAGGAGCTCAAAGGAGATGGCGCTTATTTTCTTACGGGAGAGCGCCCCAATATATTCAGAAGTAAGGCTGCCAATCTGCAAGGCAGAAATGAGCGTCTGACCTGGCCTGAAGAGTTCTATTTCATCTAAGGTGGGCGGAGCAATCTTTAGGACGATGTCTGCCTCATAGACTTCCTTGGTGGAGTATACTATTTGAGCGCCAGCCTCAGAGAATTCATGGTCAGAGTATTTAGAAGGCCCACCGGCGCCAGATTCTATCCAGATTTCATGACCGTGGTCTACCAATTGCTTTACAGACTCTGGGGTAAGGCCAATGCGGTTCTCTTGCAGAGAAGATTCCTTTGGGATGCCAATGAACAGGTTGCGCTTGCGCGTCTCCACGGCCAGCATGGATTCCTTGGGCATTAGGCTACGGGCGGTGGCCTTGGTCAGGGCCTCAAACCCGTTAGAACTTTCCGTCATTTCCTCCATAAGCTCTCATTTGTATGATTCGCGCTTCTTCCTGCGGACCGGGTGTAATAGTTACTAGAACACCCTCCTCTGGCAGCAGGTTCTCAATTTTTGAGGGCCACTCTATGAGGCACAGGTTGTCAGAATGAAAATATTCCAGCACCCCAATGTCCAGAGCCTCAGCGGGGTCGTCAATCCGATAAAAATCGAAATGATAGATGACCTCGCCGCGGGCGGCCTCATACTCATTGACCAAGGCAAATGTGGGACTGCTTACGTGTTCTTGCACGCCTTTGGCCGCACATATCGCCTTGATAAACGTGGTTTTACCCGCCGCCATCTCGCCTTCAAACAAAATTATTCTTTTTTGACCGATAAATGCCAAAAAATCAGCAGCGGCCTGGGGCAATTCTGCTTTAGAGGAAATCTGTAAGGTGCGTTCCTGCACCAGTGGGTCAGGCATTTTTAGAGCTAAGGGTAACAAATGGAATAATGGTTTCTTCTAAAGAGACGCCGCCGTGCTGGAACGTGTCTTTGTAATAATTGACGTAGTAGTTGTAGTTGTTGGGGTAGGCGAAGAAGTCGTCGTTCATGGCAAACACGTACGCCGTAGACACATTGGCCTTGGGCAGATGGAAGCGCTCAGGCTTGCGGCATACTAGCACGTCCTTCTCTGTAAAGCCTAGGTTCTTGCCGTGTTTGTAACGCAGGTTGGTGTTGGTGTTGCGGTCACCAATGATTTTGAACGGCTTTTTCACGCGCACCGTGCCGTGGTCTGTGGTGATAATCAGGCGACCCTTCTTCTCTGCAATGGCTTTTAAGGTATCAAACAGCGGCGAGTGCATGAACCATGAACGCGTTAAGGAGCGGTAGGCGGCCTCATCGGCGGCTAGTTCTCTAATCATCTGCATGTCTGTGCGCGCATGTGAGAGCATGTCTACGAAGTTGTAGACGATCACGTTGAGTTTGTTAGACTCCAGGTTGCTCATCTTGGCCACTAATTCCTTACCAGCCGTAATGTTGGTGATCTTGTTGTAGCTGAACTTCTCTTTGATGTTGTTCTGCTGCAGCTGTATCTCTAGGAAATCTTCTTCGTGCATGTTCTTGCCTTCCTCCTCGTCGTCTGACACCCACAGGTTGGGGTATTTCTTGGCGATTTCTGCCGGAAGCATGCCTGAGAAGATGGCGTTACGTGCGTAGGCGGTGGTGGTAGGCAGAATGGAGTAGTACATCTCCTCGTTCTCCACGTTGAAATAGTCCGTGATGATGGGCTCCAAAACCTTCCATTGGTCATAGCGCAGGTTGTCAATCAGGACAAAGTAGATGGGCGTATCGCTTTCCTTCATCATCGGGAAGACGCGGTCTTTGAAAAGCTTATGGCTCATCAACGGAATTTCATCCGTCTCATCGTTCACCCACTCCTCATAGTTGTCCATGATGAACTTGGCGAAGTTGGTATTGGCCTCGTCCTTCTGCATGTTGATCACGTCGGCCATGCTTTTGCCCTCGGTCTCAGCAATTTCCAGTTCCCAGTACACCAGTTTCTTGTAGACATCGGCCCACTCCTGGTAATTGAGACGCTCACCAAACGCCATGCCCAGCATCCTGAAATCGCGCTGATAGGAACTGTTGGTTTTCTCCTCTACCAGACGGCGGTTGTCCAGGATCCGCTTCACTGAAAGCAGGATTTGGTTAGGGTTGATGGGCTTGATGAGGTAGTCGGCAATCTTAGAACCGATGGCCTCTTCCATGATGTGCTCTTCCTCGCTTTTGGTGATCATGACCACCGGCAACAAAGGACGCAGGGATTTGATCTCGGAGAGTGCCTCCAAACCAGAGATGCCCGGCATGTTCTCATCCAGGAAAACAATGTCGAAGTTCTGTTCCTGCACCTTCTCTATGGCATCAGCGCCGCTGTTCACGGGCGTGACGTCATAGCCGCGTTCTTCTAAAAAGAGAATATGAGGCTTGAGCAAGTCAATCTCATCATCCGCCCACAAAATAGTATATCTTTGCATGGCTATATTTTTTTCATAGTTAGTGTTGGCTGGGGGATTGTGCGGCACGCAAAACGCCTCCTTTTAGAGGGTTCTTCCGTATAAATCGCACAACTATACAATTACCGACAACGGACACAGAAGAACTTAGTTATCTTGAATAAGAAAAAAATCTTCAACGACCCAGTCTACGGCTTCATCACGGTCCCCTCTGAGCTGCTGTTTGACATCATCCAACACCCGTACTTTCAGCGCCTTAGACGCATCAAGCAATTAGGCCTCACTGAGTTTGTGTACCCTGGGGCCTTGCATACACGGTTCCATCATGCCTTGGGGGCCATGCACTTGATGAGCATTGCCATCCAGAGCCTGAGCGGTAAAGATAACCGTATTTCTGACAAGGAATGTGAGGCCTCTATGGCGGCCATTCTCCTGCATGACGTGGGCCACGGTCCGTTTTCACATGCTCTGGAGCATGCTATTTTTGACCAGGTGCCGCATGAGCAGATTTCACTGCACATCATGCAACTGCTCAATGAGGAGTTTGATGGCAAGCTGCAACTGGCTATTGATATCTTCACTGACAGTTACGAGCGTCACTTCTTCCACCAACTCGTGTCCAGCCAACTGGACGTAGACCGCCTGGATTACTTGAACCGAGACTCTTTCTATACGGGTGTGTCTGAGGGTTTGATTGGCGCCGACCGTCTATTAAAAATGCTCAACGTAGCCGAGGACCAGCTGGTGGTGGAGGAGAAAGGCATCTATTCCATTGAAAGCTTCTTGGTAAGCCGCCGCCTCATGTATTGGCAGGTGTACATGCACAAAACCGTCACCAGCGCAGAGCAGATGGTCATGAAAGTAATGCAACGCGCCCGCGAACTGACCCAACAAGGCGTGCCCGTTCCTGCCAGCCCGGCTTTGACCTTCTTTTTGCATGAGTCTTTGTCCATTTTGGACTTTGAGCGCGACCCAAGCATCCTCAAGAAGTTTATCGCTTTGGATGACTATGACATTTGGGGCGGCATCAAAACCTGGGCCGAGCACCCGGACAAGATTCTAAGCTACCTCTCTGTTTGCCTCTTAGAGCGGAAGCTGTTCAAAATCATCCTGTCCCCCACTCCGTTTGAGATTGAGTTCTTGGAAGGTGTGCGTGAACTGGCCCAAGAGCAGTTTAACGTGGCACCGCAGGATGTGCATTACTTGGTAGTAACCGGCAAAATAAGCAACAACGCCTATGAATCGGGTGGTGAGAATATCAACGTACTCACCAAACAAAGCCAGATTGTGGACGTGGCCCAGGCCTCTGACCTGCCCAACATACAGGCCCTAAGCAGGAAAGTGGAGAAATATTACGTCTGCTACCCGAAGGAGATTGCCAGTCTATAGGATTTAACTCATGGCTTACGCTTATGGTAGAAGTAAGCCATTGGTAGTTCTGGCGCACCATCACCGTTTTTGGCCTGTTTTCCAGAAAATACCCCAAAAACGGAAAGGCTAGAGCATGCTTCTACCAAGTGTAAAGCTCCCATGCTTGTAATCCTTTCTACCAAAGACGGCAGCCGCATATTGGTGTTTTCAGCTACCCACCAGAAAAACTCTCAAAAAATATTGGGAGTTTTTTTATGCGAATTGAAACATTAATCGTATCATTGCGATATAGTAATCAAAGACAGAGAATCATGGGCGTAACCAAGACACAGAATTTTACCGAAGAGCAGAACACCGTGGCCATGTATGCGAAGGCCCTGGCGCACCCTGCTCGGGTGGCTATTCTTCAGCACTTGCTACATCGTACCACTTGTGTTTGCGGGGACTTGGTTGAGGTTTTGCCATTGGCGCAGGCCACCGTCTCTCAGCACTTGAAAGAACTAAAGGCTATTGGCTTGATTGATGGCACCGTAGAAGGCACCAGCGTTTGCTACTGCATCAACAAACACAAATGGGAAGAGGTACGGGATATGTTCCTAAACATGTTTGCTTCCCCAGTGGCTTGTGGCCAGCAATGTTGCTGACCTTTTTTTGGCTTCATTTATCGTAATATTGCAATAATATAAACAAGCAATTAGAGTCGGTAGCATCTTTTAGATTTCAACAATTACAGCTTAGAAATATTTTTAACTAACTTTTAACCCTTACTACTATGAAACTTTCAGAAGTAAAAAGAATTTTGGAAACTGCTGAGTCAGTGGATTTCGGTTTAGAAAATGGCAAAATGGTGCCTGAGCACTTTCACGTGACTGAGGTGGGCGTAATCACCAAACATTTTATTGATTGTGGCGGCACCGTGCGCCATGAGAAAGTGGCCAACTTCCAGCTTTGGGACGCCGATGACTATGAGCACCGCCTGAAACCAGGAAAACTCCTCAACATTATCAGCCTCTCAGAGAAGACTTTGGGCATGGAGGATCTGGAAATTGAGGTGGAGTACCAAAGTGACACCATCGGGAAGTATGATCTAGGCTTTGACGGCAAGAAATTCATGCTTCTTTCCAAAACCACTACTTGCCTGGCCCAGGACAATTGCGGTATTCCGGCAGAGAAAATCAAACTTAACTTAGCCACTGTGGGCGCTGGTAACGCGTGCGCTCCGGGCTCTGGCTGTTGCTAACCTTGTTTCTATGGTCATTGAGGACATGCTGCCCCAGCATTGGGCAGAAGTAAAACAGATTTACCTGGATGGCATTGCCACAGGCCAAGCCACCTTTAATACAGACGCCCCTTCCTGGGAGGAATGGGATAAGGCGCACCTAACCACCTGCAGATTTGTAGCCCTGGATGGAGACAAAGTCTGTGGGTGGGCGGCCCTGACACCTGTCTCCAGCCGGTGTGTCTATGGTGGCGTAGCCGAAGAGAGCGTCTACATTGCCCAAGACTGCCGTGGCATGGGGCTGGGCCTTCAGCTATTGAGTCACTTGATTACAGAATCTGAGAAGGCGGGATTCTGGACCTTACAGGCGGGCATCTTCCCAGAAAACGAGGCCAGCGTCAAACTGCATGAGAAAGTGGGTTTCAGGATTGTGGGTACCCGTCAACGGTTGGCCAAGCATTACGGCGTCTGGCGTGATGTGTACCTACTGGAACGTCGCAGTTCTACTGTTGGGCTTGACTAGCTCTGCCTCTGCCTTACCTAAGCACAGAGAATGCACTTTGGCGTTCCCTGTGCTTTTGCCTGTAAAATAACTGCCTAAAGTAATACCTTTAAATCAACGTTACCCTTCTCCCTCTATTCTATGAGAATTGCCTTGTTTAGTGACATTCACGCCAATCTTCCAGCCTTGGAGGCGGTATTGGCAGACATGGACCAGCAGAATTTAGACGCCATCTATTGCCTAGGTGATTTGGTGGGTTACTGTACCTGGCCCAATGAGGTAGTCGCTGAGATTAGAAAACGAAAAATCCCCACTATTGCGGGCAATTATGACGAGGGCGTGGGCTTGGCTAGTCCTAACTGCGGTTGCGCCTACAAATCTGACATGGAGAAAGACCTGGGTCAACAGTCCATTGACTACACCAACCATGTGGTCACTGAGGAGACGCGTCAGTACTTGCGCATGCTTCCAAGGCACCTCAGGCTCACTTTCATGGATGACTCTAAACAGGAGAACAAGATAGAGGTCCTCCTAGTACATGGCAGCCCACGCAAAATCAACGAGTATCTTTTTGAGGACCGCCCCGACAAAAGCTTCCTGCACATGTTCGCAGAGGCCGGGGCAGACATCCTGTTCTTCGGGCATACGCACAAGCCCTATCATCGCGCCATTGCTTATGAGCAGGAGGGCCAGACCCGTTACCGGCATGCCATCAACATTGGGTCAGTGGGCAAACCCAAGGACGGAGACCCACGCGCCGGGTACGTGATTGTAGAGCTGACGCCAGAATCTAACTTAACTCAGCTAAACAGCATCAAGGTAGAGTTTATTCGCGTGGACTATGACGTGGAGAAAGCGGCGCAGGCCGTAGAAGCCAGCCCGCTGCCCAATGAATTTGCCACTATGCTAAGAACCGCTTAAGCCCAGAACATGAGTCAATGCAACGTAGACAAAAGAAAGAAGCTTTCTAGATTAGACCAGTTCCTCACGCTTTGGATTTTCCTGGCCATGGGCGCGGGCGTCCTGCTGGGGTATGTATACCCGGGAATAGAAGACGTCATTAACACGTTTCAAACGGGCACGGTAAATGTGCCCATTGCCATTGGCCTCATCTTAATGATGTACCCGCCCTTGGCTAAAGTACGCTACGGTCAGCTAGGCAAAGTCTTCCAAAACATCAAAGTCATCACGCTTTCCCTGGTTTTGAACTGGATAATCGGGCCGATTCTGATGTTCCTGCTGGCCATCGTTTTTTTAAGAGACTACCCTGAGTACATGGTGGGTATCATTCTCATTGGCTTGGCCCGCTGTATTGCCATGGTGCTGGTCTGGAATGAACTGGCCGAGGGAGACCGCGAATACGCAGCCGGACTGGTGGCCTTCAACAGCATTTTTCAGGTGCTGTTTTACAGTGTCTTCGCCTATGTATTCATTACCGTCTTGCCCACCTGGTTTGGTCTGGAGGGGAAAATAGTGGACATCAGTATGGGAGCCATCGCGCAAAGTGTGGGCATCTATCTGGGCATCCCGTTTTTGATGGGCTTTCTGTCTAGTCTGATTCTTCGCCGACTTAAAGGAGATGCATGGTACCAGCAGGTTTTTATTCCGGCCATTAGCCCCATCACGCTCATTTCCCTGCTGTTCACCATTGTGGTTATGTTCAGCTTAAAGGGTAATTTGATTGTGACGATTCCCATGGATGTGATCAGGATTGCCATTCCGCTGGTCATTTACTTTGTCATCATGTTTGTAGTGAGCATTTACATGGGCAAGGCTCTGGGTGCTAACTACGCGCAGAACGCATCAGTCGCCTTCACGGCTACGGGCAATAACTTTGAACTGGCCATTGCAGTGGCCATTGGCGTGTTTGGGTTGAATTCTGGTCAGGCCTTTGCCGGGGTGGTGGGTCCGCTCATTGAAGTGCCAGCTTTGATTGCCTTGGTGAATTTGGCCTACTGGTTCAAGCGTAAGTACTACCGAAACACTGCAGAAGCAACTCCTATTACTTAGATGTACTACTTGGCCACCAGCGCCTACCACTGATTCTTGAATACTCCTAAACAAAGCACTCCGGCAGGAGTTAAATTACTATTCAGTGAAAAATGGATACCTATTGCTAGGTAATTCCTTTACAAAGAACCTGCTACCTCCTACAGAGCAGGCTTTTTTGTGTCTGCCTTTAGAGAAGACACCATAGCCGGGTAGTCTGGGCCAAGCATAAAATAAATTGTTTCTTTAACTTTACACCATGGAATTCACAGTACAACAGATCGCTGATTTACTCCAGGGCCAGGTGCAGGGAGACTGTCAGGCCACGGTAAACAGACTTGCCAAGATTGAAGAGGGCACTCCTGGGTCGCTATCGTTCTTATCCAACCCCAAATACGAGCACTTTCTGTACAACACGGGCGCCTCGGCGGTAATTGTGTCTAAGACCTTAGAGCTAAAGCAAGCCGTTTCTACCAACCTCATTTTGGTAGACGATCCGTACAGTGCCTTCTCTACCCTGTTAGAAGTATACCAGCAAGCCTTGGCCTCTATGCGCGAAGGTGTGGAAGAACCTTGTTTCTTAGGCGAGAATTCCAGCATTGGTCCTAACCATTACCGCGGTGCCTTCTCTTACATTGGCAAGAACTGTAAAATTGGGAAAAACGTCCATATTTACCCGCACGCCTATATTGGGGACAGCGTCACCATTGGCGACAACACCGTTATTTACGCCGGGGTAAAGATTTACCCAGACACCGTAATTGGTAGTTCTTGCACTATTCATGCCGGCGCCGTTTTAGGGAGTGACGGCTTTGGTTTTGCTCCTCAGAAAGACGGCAGCTACAAAACCATCCCGCAGATAGGCAACGTGGTGATAGAAGACCATGTGAGCATTGGCGCAAATACTACCGTGGACTGCGCCACCATGGGCTCCACCATTATCAGGACTGGCACTAAGATTGACAACCTAGTACAAGTAGCCCATAACGTGGAAATTGGCAGACATACTGTGGTAGCCGCCCAGACGGCTTTTGCCGGTTCCTCTAAAGTGGGTAATTACTGCACCATTGCCGGCCAGGTAGGTGTGGTGGGCCACGTGAGCATAGCCGACAGAACCATTGTAGGCGCTAAATCTGGCATCTCTAAAAACATCAAAGAAGAAGGTACTTTTGTGCAGGGAGCACCCGCTTTTGACTATAAACAGAACCTGCGGGCCATGGCTGTTTTCCGGAAACTACCTGAGCTACAGAAACAGGTAGATGAACTCAGAGAAAAGCGTTAACTTTGACGCCTCTTTACCTATTTAGTGCCGCATGAACGATAAACAGCATACCATTAAAGCACCGGTGACGGTTTCTGGTATTGGATTGCATACAGGGGTTATCTCAAACATGACCTTTTTGCCTGCCCCCATTAACCACGGGTACAAGTTCCAGCGCGTTGATTTACCTGAGCAGCCTATTGTAGACGCTGACGTAGACAACGTGGTAGACCTCTCCAGAGGAACTACGATTGAGCAGAACGGCGCCCGTGTGAACACCGTGGAGCACGTATTGGCGGCACTGGTAGGCTTAGAAATTGACAACGTCCTCATTCAGTTAGATGGCCCTGAGCCGCCTATCATGGATGGCAGCTCTATTTTGTTTGTGGAGCCTTTGCTTGAAGTTGGTCTGGAAGAGCAGAATGCCCTCCGCAACTTCTTTGAGGTGCCCGAGGAAATCAGGTTCAGAGACGGCGCCCGGGAGACCGAGATTGCCATCCTACCTCTGGATGACTACCGCGTGACCGTGATGGTAGACTACCATTCCCCGGTATTGGGTAGCCAGCATGCGTCTATGACGGATATTTCTCAGTTTAAAGATGAGATTGCCTCTTGTCGTACCTTCTGCTTTTTGCATGAGCTAGAGATGCTCTACAAGCAAAACCTCATCAAAGGCGGCGACTTAAGCAATGCCATTGTGGTGGTAGACCGCGTAGTAGAAGAAAACGAGCTGGATTACCTTTCTGACCTTCTCAAGAAGCCGAAGGTGGAAGTGAAGAAAGAAGGTATTCTCAACAACGTTGACTTACGCTACAGAAACGAGCCCGCTCGTCATAAACTACTAGATCTTATTGGTGATTTGGCCTTGGTGGGCCGCCCGTTGAAAGGACAGATCCTGGCCGCGCGCCCGGGTCATGCTTCTAACGTAGCCTTCGCCAAGAAAATCAAAAAATATATTAAAGAAACTTCGGTTAAGAACACCCCCATCTACGATCCTAAGAAGACACCGGTGATGGATATTAACCGTATCTCGCAGACGCTTCCGCACCGCTACCCGTTCTTGTTGATCGACAAGATCATCCACCTGGATGAGACAACGGTAACCGGCATCAAGAACGTGACCATGAACGAGCAGTTCTTTCAGGGCCACTTCCCGGGGAACCCAGTGCTGCCGGGCGTGATTCAGATTGAGGCCATGGCCCAGACAGGCGGCATTCTAGTGTTGAACACCGTGCCGGATCCTGAAAACTATTGGACCTACTTTTTGGGCATTGACAAATGCCGCTTCAGAAGGAAGGTAATTCCGGGAGATACCATTATCTTTAAATGCGAGCTCTTGGCTCCTATTAAACGCGGTATCGCAAAAATGCAAGGCCAGGCTTTTGTGGCTGGCCAATTGGTAATGGAAGCAGAAATGTCTGCTAGCATCGTAAGAAAAGACGCATGAATCAGCCCCTCGCATACATCCACCCCGAGGCTAAAATAGCCCAGAACGTAGTTATAGAGCCGTTTACCAGCATCTATAAAAACGTGGAGATTGGGGAAGGCACCTGGATTGGTCCCAACGTGACCATCATGGAAGGTGCCCGCATAGGCAAGAACTGCAAGATTTTTCCGGGGGCGGTGATCTCTTCCATTCCGCAGGACTTAAAGTTTGCCGGTGAAGACACGCTTACCTTTATTGGTGATGGCACTGTGATCCGGGAGTGCGTAACGGTTAGCCGCGGCACCGTAGACCGCATGAAGACCGTGGTGGGTAGCAATTGCCTAATCATGGCCTATGCCCACGTAGCACATGACTGCATCATTGGTAACCACTGCATCATGGGCAACGCCGTACAGATGGCGGGCCACGTAGTGATGGGTGACTATGCTATCATCAGTGGCGCCAGCGCCGTGCATCAGTTTGCCAAGATTGGCGCGCACGCCATGGTGTCTGGTGGTTCTTTGATTAGAAAAGACGTTCCTCCGTTTGTGAAAGCGGCCCGCGAGCCTTTGTCCTATGCTGGTGTCAACTCTATTGGCCTGCGCCGCAGAGGCTATACCAATGAGCAAATCAACGAGATACAGCAGGTGTACCGTATTCTGTACATGAGCGGCTTGAACAACGCCGCAGCCGTAGACAAGATTGAACTGGAAATCTCCCCTAGCCCAGAGCGCGACGAAATCCTGAATTTTGTGCGGGACTCCGGCCGAGGCATTATCAAAGGCTATCAACGGGATGCAGATTAAGCTAACGTCTGTTGGCAAACGATATAATTACGAGTGGATTTTCAGGAATCTGTCCTATGAGTTTGTGTCTGGCAAGGCATATGCTATTCTAGGACACAATGGCTCCGGAAAATCCACTTTGATTTCTCTCCTAAGCGGTTTTCAGCTACTCTCTGAAGGAGACATCTCCTACTCTCTAGGAACCAAGCAACTACCCGTAGAGCAAGTCTACCGCCATCTCTCCATTGCCGCACCCTACCAAGATTTACTGGAGGAACTGACGCTGGAGGAGATGATCCAATTCCATACCCGGTTCAAGTCTCTCCGCAACATCACCGCCCAACAGCTACCCGATATTTTGCAACTCCAGAAGGCTAAACATAAACTGGTGCGTGATTTCTCCTCGGGCATGCGGCAGCGGTTAAAATTGGGACTGGCGCTGTACTCAGATACCCCTTTCCTACTCTTAGACGAACCCACTACCAACCTGGACCAGGATGGCGTAGCGTGGTACCTAGAGCACCTTCATCAAAACCGGAAAGACCGACTCGTCATCATCGGGTCAAACGTACCGCATGAGTACAGCTTCTGCGACGAGCAACTGCCCATTAACCAATTCCACTACGTGGTTCCGGCCCGCAAAAACAGCCTTTTGAAGTAGAATGCGTTTTTGGCGTATTTCCTGGAAAACGGGGCAAAAACGGCGCTCTTGGTTAATATGTCAAGTATCGTTTTTGGCTTATTTTCTAGAAACTAGCTCAAGAACGATACTTGCCTAAAAAGAGAAGCCCGCGCATGTGCGCGGGCTTCTCTTTTATATTTTCATTTATAGCCAGAAGCTATTCATTGGCCGGGTACAATTCTGGTGGCTCTTTCTCTTTGGTTTTGACGATGAACGGACGCAGGGCCTCGCTTTCATCAATGTACAGGAACGCGTCATAGCGCTCTGGGATAAGGGTGGGCACATAGTTGCCATACGACTCATGGTTGGCATTGTACACTACGCCAATGGCCCGGTGGCCAATCTGTTGTCTTGCTTCTGGGATTTCTTTCAGCTCATGCGAGAACAAGAGTTTATTGGTAGGGCTTAAGGAGTGCAACCAGTGTTCCCAGCTTCCTTCTTTGGCAGGGGGCATCTCCATCTTCTGCATGGGGGCACCCCAGGCGCTTCCGGCAATGACAGACCCTTCATAAGAACCAAAGCCAACCAAGTACACATTTTCATTGCCATATTGCTCACGGGCCAGCTGGCCAATGTTCACCATGCCGGCGCGGGCCATGTCGGTGAAGCGGGCATCGCCTATGTGGGTATTGTGCTCCCAGATAATTACTTTGGAATCGGGGCCGTGGAATTCAAGCAGACGGTTGAGAGTCTCCATCATGTGCTCATCGCGCACGTTCCAGGAGCTGCCGCCGCCTCTGATCATGGCTTTGTAATAACGCTCGGCGTTCACGGCCACCAGGGCATTCTGCTCGGCGTCAAAAACTGCCTCTGGATTATTAGGCTCGCCGCCTTCATGCTTTCCTAGTTCCATCAAAAGCGAGAGAACGTCCTGTTCGCAATCTTCAGACACGTAGGCCACGGCGCGGGCGTATTCTTGCGGGTCAGAGCTATAGGGTTCAAAGCACTTGAAGGCTTCTTTGGCCGCTTTTAGGGCCTGCCCGTCGCGCTTTTCCAGGTACTTCATGATGCGCTGCAAGGAATCCCACAAACTATATACATCCAAACCGTAAAACCCTACCGGCAACGAATTGGGATGGTCATTGTGTTCTTTGAGCCATTCCACCAATGCGGCTACCTCCCAGTTGCCCCACATCCAGGTGGGCCAGCGGTTGAAGTGCTTGAGGATGTCAGACACCTTGGTTCCCGGCTTGCAATACCCTTTGATGAATTTATTGATTTGGAAGCAGTCTGGCCAGTCGCCCTCTACGGCAATAAAGGTGAAGCCTTTCTCTTCTATTAAGCGCTTGGAGATGGCGGTGCGCCAGGAGTAGTAGTCAGAGGTGCCATGGGAGGCTTCGCCCAGCATCACAATGCGCGAATCTCCTATATCCTCTATAAGTGAATCTAAATCTGATTTGTTTTCCAGCCGATGATATGGCAGTTTGGTATATGTCATGAGTGGTAAGCAAGTGAAGTCTTGCCTTTTACCCATACATACCCAAAAAAGGTTACCCGTTTTTAATCTATTTTTGAAAAAATAGGCTAAAAACGGGTAAAGGCTCCTTATTGGTTGCTGCCAAACACTCTGCGCAGCAGTTCAGTGGTTCTGGCAATGGGGTTTTCCCTGATGTTGGCCTCCTCCTGGGCTACCAACGTAAAGAGGCCGTCAATGGCCTTCTGCGTGGCATATGACTCTAAATCTGGGTTGGCTTTCTGCACCAATGGAATCTTGTTATAACGGTTCACCAAGTCAGTATAATACCGGGTGGCGTTCACCTTGTCCAATGAGTTTTTGATGACCGGTCTAAAAGCGGTCGTCAACTGTGAGGTAGTGGTTCTTTTTAAGAATTGGGTAGCCGCATCTTTCTCACCGCGTAGAATGTTCCAGACGTCTGAGAAGGTGAGTTGTTTGATGGCGCTAATGAAAATAGGCACTGCACTTTTGGCGGCATCTTCGGCACCACGGTTCAAGGTCATGACAAATTTGTCCACCTCAGAACCTAGTCCAATGCTGCGCAAGGTTTTTTCTACGCGCTGTACGTCCTGCGGAAAAGGAATCCGGATGAGGCTATTCTTATAATATCCGTCGGTTTGACCTGCTTGGTTGGCGCCCCTGGTAATGCCTTGGGATAACGCTTCGCGCAAGCCCATGGCTACCTCATTCTGCGTCAAAGGACCGCCGCGGCCTGTTTGCGTGGCAATAGCCCCGTCTACCGCTTGTTGTATCTGACTGGCCGTGCAAGAGGACAATCCCAAAAATAGTAGGGTTCCTAAAACAAAAGGGGACGTAGTTAATTTCTTCATCTGAGCGTACATGATTACATTTGATATAACGTAGGTAAAACTCGTTACGCATAAATCAAGCCAAACAGATGAAACAAGAGGTATCAGCAGAAATTATCACCATAGGCGATGAACTGCTGTACGGGCAGGTGGTAGACACCAACTCTGCCTGGATGGGAGAAGAACTAGGGAAAATTGGGATCAAGGTCAAGCAGATCACCTCCATTTCTGACAGCCCCGAGGCCATAGAAGAAGCCTTAGACACGGCTAAGACACGGGCGCAGGTTATCTTGATGACCGGCGGACTGGGCCCTACCAAAGATGACTTGACCAAACACACCCTTACCAAGTACTTCAAGACGCACTTAGAACTGCACCAGCCGTCTCTGGACAACGTGGTGGCAATTTTCAAGAAATACAACCGGCCCCTCACGGTCACCAACCAGCAACAAGCGTATCTACCGGCAAGCTGCACGCCCATCTTAAACACCTTGGGCACCGCCCCGGGCATGCTCTTTGAAGAAGAGGGACACATCATTGTGTCCATGCCCGGCGTCCCTTTTGAGATGAAGGGCATGATGACCAACCATATTCTGCCGCACCTGCAAGCCCATTTCCAGCTACCCGAAATCAACCACAAGGTCATCCAGACCATTGGCCTGGGCGAGTCCTTTCTAGCAGACACCATCTCTGACTGGGAAGACAGCCTACCCACCAATCTAAAGCTGGCCTATTTACCCAACCTGTCTGGGGTACGGTTGCGCTTGACTGGCGTGTACAACGGCATTGATGATTTAGAGGATCAGATGATGCGCGAAGTAGGCAAACTCAGCGACCTCATCCCTGACTATATCTATGGCTACGGCGAGATTTCTTTAGAAGAAACCGTAGGAATGCTCCTAAATGGCCGCAACTACACCATCTCTACCGCAGAGAGCTGTACCGGCGGACTCATAGGTCATAAACTGACCAGCGTGCCTGGTAGCTCCATGTATTACAAAGGTGGCATCATTGCCTATGACAACTATGTAAAAATAAATGAGCTAGGTGTGGAGCAGGATATTCTGGACAAATATGGCGCAGTGAGCGGTGAGGTAGTGCGCCAAATGGCCGAGGGCGTGCGCCGCAAGATGGGCACCGACGTAGGCATTGCCACCAGCGGAATAGCCGGCCCCGGCGGCGGAACCCCAGATAAACCCGTGGGTACCATCTGGATTGCCTACGCAGACGCCACTCAAACCATCGCCAAGAAACTCAACTACAACAAGACGCGCCTGCTCAACATTGAGTACACGGCCTTGCAGGCCATGAACCTCATTCGGCAAAGTTTGCCCGGCCCGGTTGAGGAATAGGTAAAAAACTCTAAATTTGCCTAACAAGCGTTAGAATGGCTGCCTTGCATTAGCACCTTACAAGAAGGTAGTTTCTGAAAACCAGCAACTTATCCTAAAAACCAAGGCTCCTAAATGTGACTGCTCGTCGCTTGCTAAAAAAGATTACCGTTTACTGATTACCGTTTATTGTTAACTAATCATTGAATTAAACTGATAATATGGCCCTTGTAGAAATGGTGATGCCCAAAATGGGCGAGAGTATCATGGAAGGCACTGTCTTGAAATGGTTGAAGCAAGTAGGCGACACCATTGAGCAGGATGAGTCTGTACTGGAAGTAGCCACTGACAAAGTGGACACGGAGGTACCAGCCATCCAAGGCGGTGTGTTGAAAGAGATTCTGGTGCAGGAAGGCCAGGTAGTAGCCGTAGGCGCACCTATTGCCATCATTAGCACTGGTGGAGATGATACTCCTGCTACTTCTACCCCAGCGGCCCAGGCAGCTCCGGCCACTCAGCCTACCACGCAACCAGCGGCTCACCCCGCCGAAGCGCCTCAGGCTTCTGCTCAGGTGTCTCAGCGTTTAGAGCAACCAGCTTCGGGACGTTTCTATTCTCCGTTGGTGATGAACATTGCCCGCGAGGAAGGCATCTCTATGCAGGAACTGGAATACATTCCAGGCACTGGCAAAGAGGGCCGTGTGTCTAAGAAAGATATTCTGGAGTACGTAGCCAACCGTCAGAGCGGCGCTCCGGCGGCTTCTGCCCCGGCTCCGCAACCAGTTGCCCAACCAGCACAAGCGCCTACTCCACAGCCAGCGGCACCAGCCCCAGCGGCAGTTGCTGCCCCGGCGCAATCGTACAGCGGCAACGTGGAGATTATTGAGATGGACCGCATGCGCAAGATGATTTCTCAGCGCATGGTGGACAGCAAGCGCATCTCTCCGCACGTGACCTCTTTTGTGGAGGCAGACGTGACTAACATTGTGAACTGGAGAAACAAGATGAAGGACGCGTACAAAAAGCGCGAAGGCGAGAACCTGACCTTCACTCCTATCTTCATTGAGGCCATCGTGAAAGCCATCAAAGACTTCCCGATGATTAACGTGAGCGTAGATGGTGACAAAATCATCAAGAAGCGCGACATCAACATTGGTGTGGCCGTAGCCTTGCCATCTGGTAACCTAATTGTGCCCGTGATTCACAACGCGGACCAGATGAACCTAAACGGCTTAACCAAGAAGGTAAACGATTTGGCCAACCGCGCCCGTTTAAACAAACTGACCGCCGCTGACCTGGCAGACCCAACCTACACCGTTTCTAACGTTGGTTCTTTCGGCAACGTGATGGGTACACCTATCATCATGCAGCCGCAGGTGGCCATCATGGCCGTAGGTGCCATTAAGAAGAAGCCAGCCGTGATTGAAACCCCAGAGGGTGACTTGATAGGCATCCGTCAGTTCATGTTCCTGTCGCACAGCTATGACCACCGTGTGGTGGATGGTTCATTGGGCGGCATGTTCGTGCGCCGCGTAGGTGACTACTTAGAAGGCTTCGACCCGAACACTACTATTTAATTTGGAGATTTGGGAATTTGAAGATTTGAATATTCCCTTATACATAAGAAAAGCCTCTCCACTTGGAGGGGCTTTTTTGTGGCCTCGTTTTTGGCTCGTTTCCTAGGAAACAAGCCAAAAACGAAAACCCATAACCCGAAAGCCTAGAATATAGTAAAAGCTGTATCTTGCTGATGCAGGATGCTACACTCCCTACCAATATGAAAAATACCTTATTCTTAATCTTCCTGGCATTCGTGCTGTTTCTGGCCATTTACTTTTACTGGGGACAAAGCCAAGCCGAAAGTCAGTTAGCCAGCGCCAACACCAAAATCACCAGCCTGGAACAGCAACTGCAACGCTACACCCGCTCTGCCCCGCCAGTACAGAATCCAGCCCCTAAAGACACTACCGCCAAGCCCAATCCAAACAACCTGGAAGAAGACATGGTGACGCCACCGGCCTCCACCAGCTTTGAAGACGAACTAGGCACCTTGAGCGCCGGAGACATTCAACGCCTGCAACGCAAAGGCCTTAAAAACCCTGAGGCAGATTTGATGAACGATTTGATGCGCCGTCAGAAAACTATCCTGAACGCGACCGGCACCATGGGCGGGACTATGGCCATTAGGGACATCCGTATCTTGAACGACCGCTACGCCATGGCTTATTTTGAAGACGGCCACAACGGCGGGAATATGCTTTTGAAATATGCCGTAGCCGATGGCACCATCACCTGGACCAGATTGGATTCTTATAAACTGTAAATCGACAATATTAGGCTCTTGATGAAAAATGAACAAATCAGGAAGAAGCTTGTAGATATATGGGGAGCGGAAGGATTATGGACACCCTTGAACGGGGAAATAGCTTCTGAAACATTAGACTACTTTGAATTAGATGAATTTCAGTCTGCATTTGGCCTAGAAAAGCTCAAAGAAATTCTTGAGGAGTTAGAAGCCGGACCAATCCACGAGATAAGCGAAATCCAAGAGGATAGAATCATACCAGTATCTGAGATTGATGAATATGTAGGTATAGAAATGTTCTACACTGACTCTGATGCGAGTTGGGTGATTTATCTCTCACATGAGAATACTATTACAATTGCAGGTGCAAGGCTTCTTGACGCATTAAAACAGAAGTGGGCTAATTATAATGATTTCAACAAACCGTGGGAGAAAAAATCGTAATCAATTATAAATAAATAGCATACCCGGCAAAAAACCTTACTATAGTTTATAAAGAGTAAGTACATCAAGAATACTGTTTTTGGCCTGTTTTCCAGAAACTAGGCTAAAAACATCTTCCAACTAAAACAAAAAGCGGCTATCCTTTGCAGGGTAGCCGCTTTTCTATAATCAATATTCCAAAACTTACTCAGAAGGCAAAGCAGACAAGCTTTGCTCTAAGGCGGCAATCTTGGCCTCGGCGTCTGCTTGCTTTTTGCGCTCTGCGTTGATGACCGCATCTGGGGCACCGGCCACAAAACGCTCGTTGCTAAGCTTTTTGTCTACGCTGGCCAGGAATCCTTTGGTGTAATCCAGTTCCTTCAAGATGCGTTCGCGCTCGGCGGCGGCGTCAATGGTACCTTCCATCGGGATAAAGAACTCTGAGCTGTCCACTACAAAAGAAAGCGCGCTGTCTAGGGGCTGTTCGGCCTCCTGAATCTCGCTCAGGTTGGCCAGTTTGCTTACCAACACTTCATACCCAGCGATGGCGTTTTTGCCTTCGTTCAAGCGCACGTGCAGGGCCAGTTTCTTGGCCGGCGACAGGTTTTTGCTGTTGCGCAGGTTCCTGATTTGGCCTACCACGTTCAGCACGTATTCCATGTTGCGGAGAATGTCTGCGTCTACGCGTCCTTGGGCTGGCCAAGGAGCTACCACTAAGCAGTCTTTCTCGGCGCGTTCTGCCATAGAGTTCCAGATTTCCTCGGTGATGAACGGCATAAACGGATGCAACACCTTCATCAGTTTCTCCAGGAACTCATTGGTGGCCTGCAAGGTGCCAGCATCAATAGGTGACCCGAAGGCTGGTTTAATCATCTCCAAGTAAGATGAGCAGAAATCATCCCACACCAGTTTGTACACGGTGAGCAGAGCATCAGAAATCCTGAACTTCTCAAAATGGTCTTCCAGAATGTTCAATGACTCATTGAATTTAGAGTCAAACCACTTAATGGCCTTCTCGTTCGGATTAGGCAAGGTGGCATCTACTTCCCAGCCGTTGATGAGACGGAACGCGTTCCAGATTTTGTTGCTGAAGTTACGGCCCTGCTCACACAATTTCTCGTCAAACAACAGGTCATTGCCCGCCGGAGAGCTGAACAACATACCCGCGCGTACACCGTCGGCGCCGTACTGTTCAATCAATACCAACGGGTCTGGCGAGTTGCCCAATGACTTAGACATTTTTCGGCCCTGTGCGTCACGCACAATACCGGTCAGGTACACGTTTTTGAACGGCAATTCCTTCCGGAACTCATAGCCGGCCATAATCATACGCGCTACCCAGAAGAAGAGAATCTCAGGGGCGGTTACCAGGTCATTGGTGGGGTAGTAGTACAGGATATCCTCGTTGTCTGGGTCTTTGAAGCCGTCGAACACCGAGATAGGCCATAACCAAGAAGAGAACCACGTATCCAACACGTCCTCGTCCTGACGCAAATCTGACATTTGTAGATTAGCATCACCACTTTGCTCCTGCGCCAAGCGTAAGGCTTCCTCTGGGGTGGTAGCTACTACAAAGGTTCCGTTCGGCAGGTAGTATGCCGGAATCTGCTGACCCCACCACAACTGACGCGAGATACACCAGTCGCGCACGTTTTCCATCCAGGAACGGTACATGTTCTTGAACTTGGGCGGGTGCAACTTGATGTTGTCGTTCATCACGTTCTCAAGCGCTGGCTTGGCCATCTCTTCCATCTTGCACCACCATTGCATAGACAGCTTGGGCTCAATCACGGCATCGGTGCGCTCAGAGAAACCTACGTTGGTCACAGAATCCTCTACCTTCTCTAGCAAGCCTTTGGCCTCGAGTTCCTTGGTGATTTTCTTGCGTACCACAAAGCGGTCTTCGCCTACGTACAGGCCGGCGCGCTCATGAATGGTACCGTTATCGTTCAAGATGTCAATGCTTGGCAGGTTGTGCTTCACGCCCAGTTCATAGTCATTGATGTCATGGGCAGGCGTCACTTTCAACACCCCCGTACCGAACTCAATGTCCACGTACTCGTCAAAAATAATGGGGATGGCGCGGTTCACCAACGGAATGATGGCTTTCTTACCTTCCAGATGCTGATAGCGTGGGTCTTGGGGGTGCACGCAGATAGCCACGTCGCCCATGATGGTCTCCGGGCGTTTAGTGGCCACGGTCAACACTTCGTCAGAGCCTTCAATGGCGTAGCGCAAATAGTACAGCTTGCCGTTAACCTGCTTGAAGTTTACCTCCTCGTCAGACAAAGCCGTCAGGCCTTGCGGGTCCCAGTTGACCATGCGCACGCCGCGGTAGATGAGGCCTTTGCGGTACAGGTCCACAAACACTTCAATCACGGCCGCGGTCAGGTCTGGCTCCATGGTGAAACGGGTACGGTCCCAGTCACAAGAGGCGCCCAGTTTCTTCAACTGCTCCAAAATGATTCCGCCGTATTTCTCTTTCCAATCAAAGGCGTGCTGTAGGAATTCCTCCCGGCTGATGTCTTTCTTCTCAATGCCTTTCTCCTTGAGCATGTTGACCACGCGGGCTTCGGTAGCGATGGACGCGTGGTCGGTGCCTGGCACCCAGCAGGCTTCTTTGCCTTGCATACGGGCTCTTCGCACCAAAATGTCCTGGATGGTATTGTTGAGCATGTGTCCCATGTGCAACACACCCGTTACGTTGGGCGGCGGAATCACCACGGTGTAAGGCTCCTTCTTGGGATTGGGCTTAGACCTGAAGAAACCGCGCTCCAGCCAAGTGGCGTACCACTTGTCCTCTACTTCTTTGGGATTATATGTTTTTGGAATAGACGTCATTGGGCAATGTGCTAATTGTTGAATGGGCGGGTGTGCTATTAGCGCAGACACCCGCTCATTTTACGTGAATCTGCAAAAATAACAAATTAGCAGACTTACGACTCAGATAATAGATTTTAGATAGTAGCTATTGGACGGCAGACTGCGGTGATGCTCCGTTTTTGGCTTGTTTTCTGGAGAAAAGGCCAAAAACGGGCAGGCAACAAAAAACCCGCACAGGGCGGGTCTTTTGGAATACATATTGAAATTAGCCTTAGCTGGCGGCGTGCAGCCACTCTTTCTTGGCCAACAGGTCTTCTTCGCTCTCACGGTAGTCTGGGTCATCTACACAGCAGTCTACCGGGCAAACCGCGGCGCACTGAGGTTCTTCATGGAAACCGCAGCACTCGGTGCATTTGTCAGAGACAATGTAGTAGAATTCGTCTGAGATGGGCGGTTGCGGGGCTTTGCCGTCAATGGTTTCACCGCCGTCAATCTCCACTTGGGTTAGAGAGGTACCGTCTCCCCAGGTCCACTGCGCGCCACCTTCATAGATAGCAGTGTTAGGGCACTCCGGCTCGCATGCGCCGCAGTTGATACACTCATCCGTAATCATTATAGCCATAATCGTATCTCCTGTTTCTTTTTAGTAATTTTGCACCGGCTTCTACGGCACGCCATACTACGCGCAAAAGTAATACTTAGCGCCCATTGTATCAAACGTTTCTCACGCACTCGCTGTTCCCCTTTCAATATGATGACATTAGAAAACCGACTTTCTGCCTTTGTAGCCTTAGGAGATTACCTACGTGCACTCACAGAAGAGGAATTAGAATACCTGGCCCGAAGAACGGGGCAGTTCAATAACTTCTTTGACTTGCCAAATGTTTCAGCGGCCCTGAGCGGTATTGCCCACATGCTCCAGCGCGAGGCACTGGAGAAATGGGTGGCGCAGTATGATTTCAGCCAGATAACGCCCAAGAAAGTGGGCGTGGTGATGGCAGGCAATATTCCGGCAGTGGGGTTCCATGACGCGCTGTGCATTTTGCTGTCGGGCCACATTTTGCAGGCCAAACTGAGCTCAGACGACCCGTTTTTGGTGCGGCACCTGTTGGACAAACTGATTGAGCTGGACGACCGCTTCTTGACGCAGGTGCAGTTTGTGGACATGCTCAAAGAGTCTGACGCCATCATTGCCACCGGCTCTGACAACACCGCCCGCTACTTTGAGTACTACTTTGCCAAGCGCCCGCACATCATCAGAAAGAACCGCACCAGCGTAGCCGTCCTGACCGGCGAGGAGACCCCTGAGGAACTAGCCGCCCTGGGTGATGACATTCTCCGTTATTATGGGCTGGGTTGCCGAAACGTGGCCAAGGCCTACGTGCCGGTGGGTTATAATTTCACGCCTTTCTTTGAGGCCATTGAGTACAAGAAGGAAGTGGTCAACCACCACAAGTACCAGAACAACTATGACTACAACAAGTCCATTCTGCTGGTGAACCGCGTGCCGCACTTGGACAACGGTTTTTTGATGGTCACCGAAAGCAAGAGCCTGGTCTCCCCCATCTCTGTGCTGTTCTATGAGACCTACACAGACGCCGAAGACTTAAAGGCGAAACTGACCGAGGTGCAGGACAAGTTACAGTGCGTGGTGTCCAAGGAAGGCGCCTGGCAGAACAGCTTCTCGTTTGGGCAAGCGCAGTGCCCGGCCGTGACAGATTATGCCGACGGCGTAGACACCATGGCGTTCCTGGCGAAGCTATAGCCGTTTTTGGCTTATTTTAGGCAAAACAAGCCAAAAACGCTTGTTTGTTTGGCAACAATAGCACGATTCAGATTTCTTTCGTATAAACTAAAACCAACGCAATCGTTTGCGTTTATTCTGAATTATTTATTCATTGCCAGCAGACAACCAGACAACACTGACTACCAGACAACACTGACTAATTATGGAAAAAACCGCACCTCATTTTCCGCTGATTGAGAAAGAAACCATCCCAGAACTTCAGTTTGGACAAGAAGACGTTTGGGCCGATAAAGAATCCCAGAAACGCCGTATGCATGACTTGGAGCGTGCCAGCCGGTTAGGCAATGGCTACCAGGGCAAGGTTGAATTGACCTTTCAAGTAGCCAACGGCGACATTAAGCGGGTACAAACCACCATCTGGCAGGTAGACCAGGAGTACGTGACCTTGAAATCTGGGGTGACGCTTCCGCTAAAAGCTGTGTTGGGTGTTGAGTTCTTCTAAATAGACAACCATTATAAAAGAAAAGGCTCCTGCTATCTCAATAGCAGGAGCCTTTTCTTTTATACTATCACTGTGCTTAGATTCTATCCAGCACTTTGATAATCAAATCATCAATCACTTGCTCTGAGTTATCAGCGAAGGTGTTGGAGATTCTATTGGCGACAATAGCATTCAAAGACAATACTTCATGGCCTAGCAGTCTGCCCAGCGCATAGATACCAGCGGTTTCCATCTCGAAGTTTGTGAACTTAACATTCTCATACTGAAAGGCGCTTAGCTTCTGAATCAAGTCCTGCACTTTTGGCTGCAATCTTAATTGTCTTCCCTGCGGGCCGTAGAAGCCTGGGCAGGTGAAGGTATTGCCATGAATCATGTCAAAGGCAATCTGCTCACGCAATAAGTCTGAACCTTTGGCGCAATATGGCAAGAACCCGATGCCCAAGGCCAATTGCACCTGTACCGCAATCTCCGTTTCATAGCCAGTTTCCATCAATGGGTAGAATTGCATCAAAGAGTCTAAGCCCATGGCGTACTCAGTAGCTAAATGGCTGCCCAGCGGAATATCCTGCTGCAAAGCGCCCGATGTGCCTATGCGCACAATCTTTAGGGAGATATGGTCTTCGGCATCCACTGGCTCACGGCTCACGAAGTCAATGTTCACCAGCGCGTCCAGCTCATTGAACACAATGTCAATGTTGTCTGTGCCTATGCCCGTAGACACCACCGAAATGCGCTTGCCTTTGTAGTAACCAGTATGCGTCACAAACTCGCGCTTAGCCACCTGCACCTCAATGGAGTCAAAATGCTGGCTTACTTTGGCCACGCGGTCCTGGTCGCCCACCGTGATGATGGTGTCAGAAATCTGCTCAGGCAGCAGGTTCAAGTGATAGATGCTGCCGTCGGCGTTAAAAATCAGTTCAGACTCCGGGATGCGGGCCATAGGTTCATAGTTTTAGGTGGTACATGTGAGGCAAGGACCTCTTGCCCTAAGGAAAGAAAAAGCGCCGACACTATTGCCCAGAAGCAACATGCGGCGCTTTCTTTCTATAACAATTATCGCTTACACGGCCTTAGATTGCTCCGTCTTGCGGCGGTTCAAGCCTTTGTACGGGTTGTAGCCGTTGGTGTTTTTTTGGTAATAACCAGTGCCATCATACGGGCGCTTATCGGGGTGCTCCTGGCAGGTGGTAGAGCAGGCGCCATCCATTAGGGTACCGCAGGTTTCACAGATGGGCACGTGCAGGTTACAGTGCGGGTTGGCGCAGTTCACCATTCTAGCCGAAGGCGTTTCGCAAACATGACATTTAGAAATGACCACCGGATTGACGGTGTTCACGTCTACCGCCACGCGGTTGTCAAAGACATAGCATTTTCCTTCAAAATCCTCGCCCCCGGCTTCCATACCGTACTTGATGATGCCGCCGTGCAATTGGTACACGTTCTCAAAGCCACTCTCCAGCAAGAAAGCACTGGCTTTCTCGCATTTGATGCCGCCGGTGCAGTAGGTCAGGATTTTCTTGCCCTCGTACTTTTCCTTCAGCTCATCTATCTTCTCCGGGAACTCCCTGAAGTTCTCAATGTCCAAAGTCACGGCGTTCTTGAACTTGCCCATGCTGTACTCATAATCTGAGCGCACGTCCAATACCACCACGTCCTCCTGGTCTTTCATGTCCCTGAACTCCTTCGGAGACAAATGCACACCCGTCCGCTCAGTGGGGTCGATGTTCCTCAGGCCGGCGTGCACAATCTCGGGCTTATGACGCACGTGCAGTTTGGTGAAGGCATGCTCCTCGGCATAATCCACCTTGAAGTCAATGCCAGCAAAACGTGGGTCGGCTTTGACGGCGGCCATGTAGGCTTCGCAGTCTTCCACCAAACCAGAGACGGTGCCGTTCAAACCCTCTGGCGCGACAATGATGCGGCCTAGCAGGTTGAGGCTTAAACACAGCAGATGGTGCTCCTCGCGGAACAGTTCTGGGTCTTCAATCTTGGTGTAGTGGTAATAAAGAAGGATACTGTACTTTTTCATACGAGCTTAGTTTCAGACTAAGTGTAAAATGGATGTTAGATACTGGATGCTAGACGCTAGACTTTTGTGGTTAAGTTCCTTTTCTAGTTTTGGCCAAATTTACAGAAAACAGCCCGAAATCGAAAAATGACCTTCGTCAGTTCTGAGTCTTGAGTCATATTGATAGACTACGATTTCAGAAGTCTTGAATCTTTTGTCTTGCGTCTTATGTCTTTTTAGACAGCTTTTGCAGGGTTTCCGAAGACGGTTTGCTTGGCGGCTACGTCTGCCACTACCACGGCACCGGCGCCTACGCGGGCGTTCTTGCCAATCTTCACACCAGACACAACCACGGCTCCGGTTCCAATGAAAGCTCCCTCGGCCACGGTCACGCCTGCGTTAATGATGGCTCCTGCGCCTAGTTGCACGTGGTCTTCTATAACAGCGTTAGAATCTACCAGCGCTCTGGCTCCTATCACACAGCTGTCACCAACCTTGGCATTGGGATTGACGATGGCCCCGGCTTGCACTAAGTTGCCATGGCCAAGCCAGGCGTGCTCAGACACGTAGCTGAATCTATGAATGCCGTTCACGGGCACTACTTTGTAATCTTCTTTGAGCATGTTCACCAGGCTCTTCCGGGCGGCCATATCCTCAGCGGCTACAAACACGTCGCACTTCTTGCCAATAAGCTTCAGGAAATTCTCGTCCTCGGTGTTGCCCATGACGGTGATTTCGTTCACCTCCTGCTGTTGCAGGGCAACTTTGTCATCTAAAAAGCAATACACCACCACATCGTTACTCTGGAAAGTATCTAGCGCGGCAATACCCAACTCCTGGGCACCTAATATTATAACGGGATTCTGCATGGTCTCAAATTGAAATATTTATGCAAAAATACGCAAAGAAAAATTAAGCGCTTTTGCCGCCTTTAGTCAGGCGGTGCCACCAGCGTAACCAAGGTCCCTGCGCTAGCGCAATGGTCAGGAAAATTGCCAACAATGGCGCGCGGTACCGGTTCAAGGACCCCAGGTTGGGCGTGGGCAAAGCAACCAAAACTGCGCCAGCCAAGAAGAAACACAGCAACACTAACCAGAAGGCAGGGGGTGGTTTAACCTTTGTGTTTTTAATGATCTCTACCAGGGCCGTTAGAATTATGAATAAAATGACCAGATTCTCTATCGCAATCAGTTTATAGAACAAAGGCGCCGGTTCCCAGATAAAAGGCCGCACCAACATCTGCCCCACCGCCTGCGGCGCATGCCAAAGTATGGAAGTGAATGAAGCATTTAGATTGGGGAATACAATCTGCGGAAGCTCTGAGGAGGTCTTCGCTGAAATTTTATTGTAGTTCAGCATAACGTGAAAACCCAAGTCGTCTGGCGTAAAATCAGATTGCAAAAAGTAAGCACTAACTGCTCCCAGCACCATCATTCCCAGCCAAAGCATGGCCTTTCTAGACAAAGAGCTGAGCACTCCAAATCGCTTCGCCAAAAATTCTACCAAAAGATAAGCCAGCAGAAACACGATAGCCGGGACTGCTAAGAAGAACTTCACCTTCCAGAACAGCCAGGATGCTAGTGCAAACAGTACTCCGTAGTACAGTTTTTCCTTGACGCCTTGGGCATAGAGCAACCGTACAGTAAAGCCAAACAAAAAGCACATGGCGCCCATCACCAGGCTATCCTTACTCACGCCGCTGGTCCAGAACACAATGGAAGGAAAGAACAGGAAGGCAACAAAGGCAGGAATCCTATAATCTGGGAATCGTTCTTCAATTCTTAGAAACAAATACCAGCAGCCCCAAAAGCTGAACAGAGACAGATAGGCACTGCTCCACCAGTAGGAAGCATCCGTGAGCAGATACAGAAAGCTCAACAACTTGATAAAGAAGAAGGAATTGGAGTCCGCTCTAAAAGCCACCAAGGCCTCGCCCGTTTGATTTTCCAACCAAAACCGGACATAGTCTAAAGGAAGTTGGGTGGTTTCTTGTAGCACCTTGAGCGCCACCCGATGGTAGGACCAGGTGTCTCCGCCGCCTAGTATTTCTTTGTATACATACCCCAGCGCCAGCCCAGCCACTACCTTTACCGCCAGCCCAGCCCAAAAAAGCAAACCGTGCGCCTTTCCCTGGTGTAAGCGCCACAACAGAAACACTAGAAAAAAAAGCGGTGGCAGATGAAGCCAGGATGAAAGCATTCAGGGGCGAGTTAGGTGTTGCTTCATCAGGCGGTGCCCGACCACGCAATTTAAACATTTCTTGGGTTGGCAATACCTTTGGTACAACCCAATCAAGGCCTGAGAGTCGGCGGCGGATTTGTTTGCAAAGCCTAGACCAGTATACAACCTAGTAATCTTGTTGTTTTCTTTGGGGATTTGCTCCAGCAGGGCGATGGCTTTGCCTTGGTAGAAATAGTCACCCGTCCTTCGGCTGTAGGCAATAAACAACGGCGCCACTACATTAATGAGCAAATTCTGGATACTCTCCTCACCTATTCTGGCAAATGTCTGTTTGCACTTCTTGCCCGGTGCGTAATGCTGTTGCCAATACGCGGGTGGCTCTTGCTGGAAGAACTCCTTGAACTCTTTTATAGTACTACACGCCACCAAGGTGGACCAAAGGTGCTCGTGCGCCAGCAGCACCGCCAAGAACTGCCCCAACCGGATGCCCGGGAAATTAGCCGGCCGCAGCCTGAGCATGTTCCAGGCCTTGGCCGTCAAGGGCTCCTCTAAGGCATGCTTGTGGCTTAGGAAGTGGTGTTCTTTGGCCAGTTGCAACGCATATTCATCTGGCGCAGTGATGTGGGAAAGCAAGCCCGCCTGCCCAAACACCAAGGCCTCCAGTTGGGCCGGCTTTTTCTGATACCGTTGCACCATACCCCAAGGCAGCACCTGCGTAAGAAACAGGAAACCGTCCTGGTTCATCTTAAACCCAAAGCCCGCCGCCATGGTCTGGTACACGGTGCTCTCCCAATTTTGCCTGCTCTGCTCCATGCGCTCCAAGACCAGTTCAGCCTTGAGTTGCAGCCTCTCCAGCAGGGTCTTGTCCAGCATAGAGGATTTGTAAATGCCGTCTACCAGGTGGGTCTGCGGGGCGCAGGGAATGACGGCCTCGCTCCAAAGGAGCTCCTGGTACTGGGCTTGCAAAGGCAGCTGGACCCGGCCTTGCAGTTCCAGCGTGGGCATTGGCGTCCCTTCTTCGCGTAAAGCAACTTCATCCTCTTGCCAGACCACATGCAAGACCACCTGGTTGTATTTGGCGTCGCGTTGGTGATGGTGCCGGCGCCAGTCTGAGGAGGAAAGGTGAATCTCTACGCTGCCCACCCATTCCGTTTCGTCTAACTTTATTCTGGCAGAAGAGAAATCGGGGCCCGCATCTGAGCGGTTGTAAAAGCCGGGGTGCAGGATAGTTATCTCTTCGCCGGTGGTGGTGAGCAGCTGTTCTTTGTTGAAGTATTGATGTTGCCAGACGTAGTGCAAAAAATCCTCTTTCATAAAACGGGAACAGCCTTTCACATTTCCCTTGCTCATACGGCAACAGAACGTGAAAGGCTGAACCTGTCGTTTTTGGCCTCTTTTCTGGAAAACAGGCCAAAAACGGCTATTGCGGCAAGTACTCTGTCAAATACTTGTTCATTTCATGCTGCACGGCCAGCGCGGCCACCCGGGCTTTCTCCGCGAAGTCTTCGCCTTGGGACGCATAAATAATCTGGCGGGAGGAATTCACCAGCAGACCGCAGTGGCTGTTCATCCCGTACTTGGATATCTCCTCCAAGCTTCCGCCCTGGGCGCCTACGCCGGGCACCAACAAGAAATGGTAAGGAGCAATCTCCCGGACGCGCTCAATGTAGTCACAGCGCGTAGCGCCCACCACGTACATCAGGTTTTCGGGCGTGCCCCACTCCTGGCTTCTGATCAAGACTTTCTCAAACAGGAAATGCTGCTCCCCTTGGGCCACTACACTGGAGAACTGAAAATCCTTGCTGCCTTCATTGGAGGTGAGCGCCAGCAGAATCGCCCATTTGTTGGGGAACTGTAGGAACGGCTGCACCGAGTCGGCGCCCATGTACGGGGCCACCGTGATAGAGTCAAAGTCCATCTGCTCGAAAAACGCCCGGGCGTACAGCTCAGAGGTATTGCCAATGTCGCCGCGCTTGGCATCGGCTATGGAGAACACGTCTTCTGGGATGGCCTCCAGAGTCTTCTGCAGGCTCACCCAGCCCTTGGGGCCATGCGCCTCATAAAACGCCACGTTGGGTTTATAGGCTACGCACAGGTCAGAGGTGGCTTCAATGATCTGGCGGTTGAACTCAAAGATGGGGTCTTCGTGCTGCAGCAGGTGCTTCGGGATTTTCTTCAGGTCAGTGTCCAGGCCTATGCAGAGGTAGGAACGCTTGCGCTGGATTTGCTCAAAAAGCTGTTGTCTGGTCATGGGATGGTGATCAGGTTGCGGTTCACAAATCTAAACTGTTTTTGGCTTGTTTTGTTGAAAATAGGGGAAAAACGATGGTGGATTGTTTGCATGGGTTTGTCAGTAGCGGAATGCCAATTTCACGCTTACTCTTTGTGGTTCTCACTAACAACCAAAGTTGCTTCTCATCTAGAATTTGTTTGGCTCCTTAAGTGCACGCATTTGGCTGTTCCTGAGTATGACTTCCCTTCCGGTGCGCATTTACAACCTTGTTTCATTTACTCCGGTAAGCGGTCACGGCCGCGGGGCCTCGTCCTGGCCCTTCGCACTGCTGTTGTACTCTGGGCCTGTGGGGCCCCGCCCTGCCGGGCAACGAAACAACAGAGGCGCTCAGGACCAAGACTGGTTTGGGTTCCAGTTCTGCTGGCGCTTATAAGTAACTACCCTGTCTGTAGGCGAAGGCCGTTCCTGTCGTTGCAGAAGCCCGCGTGCTGCGCACGGTTTGCTTGATCTGCTGGCACGTGGCCATGGTTCAAGTCTGCGACTTGGACCCATGATGGAGGGCAGTTTGTAACTGCCGTATGGCTTGACCAGATCAGCACGGGCTCCCCTATCTTTCTTGCTTATGTTATTTGTATTTCTGGACAGTTTTGTCCGTTTTTGGGCTGGTTTCTGGGAAATAGCCCGAAAACGAAAAAGGCTCCTGCGTTTCCGCGGGAGCCTTTTGAGTGTGTGATTCATGTATGCCTCTTAACGAAGATCTACTACTTTCACACCTTTGTATTTGGCCTTGTCAAAGGCGAAATGGTTGGCTGGCAACACTGGGTTAGGCGAAAACTTCTTGATCGTGTACACATAGCGGTTTCCGTTTTTGCGGAACATCTGCCAAGACTTGATGGAGTTGTCTTTCTTGCTGATGAACATGCGCACCTTGAACACTTGGTTGGTTTTGTCTTCTGGGGTCATGTCAATTACGTGCACGGTCTCGCCGCCTAATTTCTGCTCACCGCTGTAGTTGTACTTATAGCCTTTTTTGTAGAGCGTATAAATCTGGTTGGGCGTTAATTCCTGCTCATCTGGGTCATTGTCAGAGATGTTTACTTCGTTCTCCTTCTTCATGAAGGTCCAGATGGTAGTGCCGTTGTTGATGATCTCCTGTCCGGCCACAGCCAGACGGAATTTATTGCCAGACACGGTGATGTCTCCGTTGATGGTTTCCTTCACCTTGGCGTTTTGACTTTCTAATGTTTGGGAAAAAGTGGCTTTGAAGGCTTTCATGGCTTGATACTTCTTGCTCATGGCATCCAAAATCTGCTCAGCTTTCGGGTCTTTCTGCGCGCTGGCAAACTGGGCTACCGTCATCAGAGCGATCAAGAAAGAAAAGAATCGTTTCATAAGAGTGTATTTAGTAAAAAGTGGATCTACTGTTTTAGTTACGATCCAATGTATTCAATAACTGTTCCAAACTGTATTCGTCTGGAATTAAAACTTCGCGGGCCTTGCTTCCCTCAAACGGACCCACCACGCCGGCAGCTTCCAATTGGTCAATTAAACGGCCTGCGCGGTTATAGCCCAACTTCAATCTGCGCTGCAACAAAGAAGTACTACCCTGCTGGTGCGTCACCACAATACGGGCGGCCTCCTCAAACATGGCGTCCTTGTTGCTCGGGTCAAACTCGGCTTTGTCATTGCCGCTCTCATCGCCCACAAATTCTGGCAACAAATACGCGTCTGAATAGCCTTGCTGTTCGCCAATGAAGTCACAGATTCTGTCCACCTCGGGCGTATCTACGAACGCGCACTGCACCCGGATTAGGTCTGAGCCCAGGGAGAACAGCATGTCACCTTGGCCAATCAATTGATCGGCCCCGCCAGTGTCCAGAATGGTGCGCGAGTCTATCTTGGATGTTACCTTAAAGGAAATTCGGGCAGGAAAGTTCGCTTTGATGATACCCGTGATCACATTTACCGACGGACGCTGCGTAGCGACCACCAAATGGATGCCAATGGCACGGGCCAACTGCGCCAAACGGGCGATGGGCGTCTCCACCTCTTTGCCCGCCGTCATCATCAAATCTGCCAACTCATCAATCACCAGAACAATGTACGGCATGAATTTGTGCCCTTTCTTAGGGTTCAATCTGCGCTCTACAAACTTAACGTTGTATTCCTTGAGGTTTCGGCAACCGGCATCTTTGAGTAAATCATAGCGCTGGTCCATCTCCATACAGAGCGAGTTCAGCGTGTTTACTACTTTTTTAGTATCAGTAATAATAGCTTCTTCCGTGTCTGGCAATTTGGCCAGGAAATGGCGCTCAATCTTGTTGAACAGAGAAAGCTCTACCTTTTTAGGATCTACCAACACAAACTTGAGTTGTGATGGGTGACGCTTATATAAGAGTGAGGTCAAGATGGCGTTCAAACCCACCGATTTACCCTGACCCGTGGCACCGGCCATGAGCAAGTGAGGCATTTTGGCCAAATCGGTGATGAAGACTTCATTGGTGATAGTCTTCCCGAAGGCGATAGGCAGGTCCATTTCGCTCTTCATGAACTTCTCAGTGCTCAAGATGGATTTGATGGACACCATCTCCTTCTTCTTGTTGGGCACCTCAATACCAATGGTCCCCTTGCCGGGAATGGGAGCGATGATACGTATTCCCAAAGCCGCCAAACTCAACGCGATGTCATCTTCCAGACTCTTAATCTTGGAGATACGCACGCCCGCGTCCGGCACAATCTCATATAGGGTCACAGTAGGCCCGATGGTGGCTTTGATGCTGGCAATGCCGATGTTGTAATTGCCCAGCGTCTCTACAATGCGGTCTTTGTTAGCTTCCAGTTCTTCTTTGCTTACCGTGACTTTGGCTAGGCCGTAATCAGTGAGCAAGTCTATGTGCGGGTATTGGTAGCGGGGTAAATCTAAGGTAGGGTCATAATTCTCGCTGGTGACGGCTTCTACCTCGGCGTGGGCCGGAATCGGCGCGATGTCCAAATCCAACTCAGCTTCTTCCTCAACGTCATCCTCTAGCAGAACCTCATCCTCAAAGTCATCTTCCATCTCTAAAGCGAGCGGCACAGACGTTGGGGTTGCCGTTGAGCGGGAAGTCACAGGCAGGTCATTGACGGCGAAAAGATCTTCTTCTGGCTCTTCCTCATCGTCATACGCACCGTCGTTCTGGTCTTCGTTAAAGAAGTCTTCTCCTTGTTGGTCTTGAAGGGCAAATGGCGCCGGGTAAACCATGTCTTCTTCCTCCTCATCCTGGGCCTCTATGCTGCCAGATGGATTGGTGAGGTGGTTCATAGCCATGGACGGCGAAGCATACACCCCAGACTCTGCAGGATAATCTTGACGATAAGTGTTTCCTTCTGGACCCGCAGTGGCGACGGCTGGTTTTGGACGATTGAGCGTGGTGATGTTAAAGAAGAACATCACAAAGGCAATCAGCGCGAAGGCCAGCAGCAGCCCGGTTCCCCAGCGCAGCAGGCTCTCCAGCCACAAAGCTGTCTCATAACCAATGGCGCCGCTCAGGAAACTGTAATCACTGGCCAGACCGCTGGTCAAAACCACATAGCCGGCAGAGATACTTCCCCACAGCAAACCAAACAGACATAAGGTGACCACTGAGGAAAGCGTGATAGTGGTGCGCCTAAAGACAATCTTATAGCCTATGTAAAAAATGATGGGAATGAAAAAGAAGGAGGCTACCCCAAACCAGCGGTTGATAAAATAGTCAGACACCCAGGCGCCAAACAAACCCAACCAGTTCTCAGACTCCAGGCCGGCTTCTTTCACCGCATCCACAGTGACAGACTCTACCACGCTCTGGTCTGCCGTGCCCGTGAACAGGTAAGAAACAAACGCGATGGTGAGGTACAAACTAGAAAGCAAGAAGAAAAAACCTACAAATAGTTGCAGGCGTCTGTCCTTGAAAAAGCCAAATGAGAGGGTAGGCGCAGTAAAAGACCTTTTGGGTTTTGGTTCTTTGGGGGCCTTAGCCTCCGTTTTTCCCTTAGGTTCATTCTGGCTCCTCGGCATGTTTTTAGGCCGCGGACCAGTCCCTACTTCGCGTTTATATGTGTTCGTAGCCATGATGTCTCCAAACCTCAAATCTACACTTTTCCGTTCAATAACGCCCGAAGAATTTACCGCGGCTTACAGAGAAAAACCAGCTAATTAGCTCAATATTCGGCGGTTGATATGTTTGATGAGACGAGGGCCCTCGTAGATAAAACCGGTGTAGAGTTGCACCAAGTCAGCGCCGGCGGCCAGTTTCTCTACTGCGTCCTCTGGCGTCATGATGCCGCCCACGCCTACCAGCCTGATTTCCTCGGGCAGATTCTGGCGCAGGTATTTTAGGACCTGGGTGGAGGCGTCTTTCAAAGGCCTTCCGCTTAGGCCACCCATCCCAATGGCTTCTATCTCTTGGGCCGGCGTTCTCAGGCCGGCTCTGCTGATGGTGGTGTTGGTGGCAATGATACCCGCCAGGTTGGTCTGCACGGAAATCTCCACAATGTCATCCAGCTGCGCGTGGTTCAGGTCTGGGGCAATCTTGAGTAGGAGCGGCTTGGGGCGGGCTTTGCCCTGGTTTCTATTCTGCAGGTTGGCCAATAGGTCTAGCAGAGGCTCTTTCTCCTGCAGGGCGCGCAGGTCGGGGGTGTTGGGCGAACTAACGTTCACCACAAAATAGTCCACCACGTCATACAGGGCGTCAAAGCAATACAGGTAGTCCTGCAGGGCCTGCTCATTGGGCGTGACTTTGTTCTTGCCAATGTTCCCGCCAATGATGACCTTGCTCTTTCTGCTTCTGAGCCGCTCCACCGCCGCGTCTACGCCGTGGTTGTTAAAGCCCATCCGGTTGATGATAGCTCCATCCTGCGGCAATCTGAACAGGCGCGGTTTGGGATTCCCTTCCTGCGCCTTGGGCGTAAGCGTGCCAATCTCAATGAACCCGAAGCCCAGCTCTGAGAACTCGTCAATCATCTTGGCGTCCTTGTCAAAGCCAGCGGCCAAGCCTACCGGATTAGGGAACGTGAGCCCGAAGACTTTTCGCTCCAGCCTGGGGTCGTTCTCCTGAAAAAGGCTCTTGGAGATAGACTTGGCCAGTGGCAGGTGAAACGCATTTTTAAGGGCAGAATTGGTAAACGAGTGCACCTCTTCTGGGTCAAATTTAAAAAGCAGCGGGCGGATGAGTTGTTTATACACGGCAGGGCAGGTTTTGGCAAAGATAGCAAAAGACACCTGTTCCCCTGAATGGCTTTCTTTAAAATACTCAAGGCCATCCCAACGTTATTTATCAGAACGTTATCCCCGTGAACGATTGGGTTGTAACTTGCCCCTGTTTAAAGGCTTCTTTCTAAGCACAAGCCCGGAAGCCACCCTCACCTATGAGTGACACCAAGAAATGTCCGCATTGCCAGCATTGGTCTGCCTGGCACCAACAGGTCACCGACCGCTGTGCCCACTGCCAAAGCCTGCTGGACCCCAAAGCGTACCAACGTCTCTTAGACCAGGACACCCGCCAGGAGGCCGAGAAGAACCAGTTCAACGTGGTCCTTATTGAAATCCTGCCCACTGATTCTGCCTTCACCAAATTCTGGAAACGCATTGTGCAGGGCTTCCAACTCACGTTCATGGCCATCCTCTCCTTCATCTTATGGCTCATCGCGCTCTTGGCCGGCTGAATTGGCGCACGCTCAGCCCGCTCTTCTGGGTATTGGCGGCTCTGTACATGGGCCACAGAATGGCGGTGTGGTTTTCCATCTCCCGGCCTGACTGGATGCGCTTCTATCTAGATGACCTGCTGTGCCTGCCGCTTATCTTGACCGTTACCCTGTTTTTCATGCGCGCCTTCCACGGACCGACGTTTAGGCTCACGCCGTACCAAGTGGGCATAGCCGTGGCCTATTACGCGCTGGCGTTTGAAGTAGTCTTCCCGTTGTTCATGCCCCGCTATACCGCCGACATGGTAGACTTCGTTTTGTACGCCACAGGCGGATGGATCTTTTATAGGTTCTTGAACAAGTAGTCGTTTTTGGCCTAAAATCCAGAAAATAAGCCAAAAACGATGTAACTAAAAAAGGAACCTTAGGGTAAGCATAGCCTTATCTCAAGTTTCTACGTTCTTACGGCATGCCCTTTTTCAATACCTACTTCGGGAGTTTCTCTGATTGGATTAATACGCGCTGGAAACGCTGGAGACACCGTCACGCCCCCAAACTCACCAAACAGTACTGGCAATCCTTGACGCCGCAGGGCTGGCTGCGCCTTATCGTCAAGGCTTTGCTGTACGTGGCTTTGCTTCTGTTTCTGTTTTACCTATCCGTGTACTTCGGGTTGTTTGGCTGGCTGCCCACCAAGCGCCAACTCAAGGAGGTGCAGAACAACATGCCCTCAGAAGTCTACACCGCTGATGGCGTGCTCATGGGGCGCTACTTCATCCAGGACCGCACCAACGTCAAGTATGACCAGATAGCCGAGCCTGTTATCCAAGCACTCATTGCCACCGAGGACGCCCGTTTCTACGAGCATGACGGCGTGGACAATCGAAGCCTAGCCCGCGTGTTTCTAAAAACCCTGCTGCTGCAAGAAGAAAGCTCCGGCGGCGGCAGCACCATCAGTCAGCAGCTGGCCAAAAACCTATATCCGCGTAAGGATGTGGGCTTCCTGTCCATGCCTGTGAACAAGATGCGCGAGATGATTCTGGCTAAGCGGCTAGAAGTAGTCTACAACAAGCAGGAGATTTTGGAGCTGTACCTGAATACCGTGCCCATGGGCGGCAACGTGTACGGCATTGAGTCGGCGGCGCGGCGCTTCTTTAATACGTCTGCGGATTCCTTGAAAACCGAGGAAGCGGCCACGCTCATTGGCATGCTCAAAGCCACCACTACCTATAACCCGCGCACCAACCCAGACCGGTCCCGGCAGCGGCGCGACGTGGTCTTGGCCCAGATGACCAAATACGGCTACTTGACGCAGGATCAGAAAACCGTGCTGCAGGGCAAACCGCTCAAACTGGACTACAACCTGTCCTCGCACAACAGCGGCCTGGCCACCTACTTCAGGGAGCACCTGCGCGAGGAACTGACCAAATGGGCGGCCTTGCAAGAGAAGCCAGACGGTGGCAACTACAACCTGTACACAGACGGCCTCAAGATTTACACCACCCTGGACAGCCGCGCCCAACGCGCCGCCGAGACCGCCTTGAAGCGCCGCATGAATGCCTTGCAACTGGACTTTGACAAGCACTGGGGCAAACAAGCTCCCTGGACCGGCCAACCCGACATTCTTAAGAACGCCAAGGAACGTTCCCTGCATTATAAGCGACTGGTAGCCCAGGGAAAATCTGAGCGTGAGATTGACGAGATCTTCAACACGCCCGTGCCCATGAGGCTCTTTAGATATCGTGGGGAAGAGACCCGTACCATCTCTCCCATGGATTCCATCAGGCACTACATGCGCTACCTAAACGCCGGATTTTTAGCCATGGAGCCAAAAACTGGCTATGTACGGGCCTGGGTGGGCGGCATCAACCACACCTTCTTCAAGTATGACCACGTGCGCGCCAAACGCCAAGTGGGCTCTACGTTCAAGCCGTTTGTGTATGCGGCAGCCATGGAACGCGGCATTTCGCCTTGCTCCTATTTCCCTAATGACCGCCGTGTATTCCCCGAGTATGAGAACTGGTCGCCGCGCAATGCAGACAATGTATACGGCGGGGCTTATTCCATGCAGGGCGCACTGGCGCAGTCGGTGAACACGGTGGCCGTGAACGCGGCCTTGCAAGTGGGCCTTCCGGAAGTGATAAAGGTGGCCAAAAACTTAGGTCTGCAAAGCGAAATGCCTACGACTCCTTCCCTGGCCTTGGGCACTGCAGATGCCAGTTTGTATGAAATGGTGGCGGCATACGCCTCCTTCGCCAACGGCGGTTACCAAGTCAAACCAAGGTACCTGTTGCGCATTGAAGACCGGAACGGACGGGTGCTCCTGGACCAGACCAACCAGGATGGACTTGGCCCCAAAGTACTCTCTAGCCAAACCACCTCCTTGATGTGTCCTATGCTGGAAAGCGTCATCAATGAAGGAACCGGCCGGCGCTTACGCAGTGAGTATGGCTTGCAGATGGACATTGCGGGCAAAACCGGCACCACGCAATCTCACGCCGACGGCTGGTTTGTGGCCTACACACCAGACTTAGTGGCCGGCGCCTGGGTAGGTGGGCAGGATCAGCGCATCCGGTTTAGGGATTTGGAACTGGGTGGCGGCTCTAATACGGCTTTGCCTATCTGGGCAGGGTTCTTTCAGCGGCTCACCAAAGAAAGGGAGTTTAGGAGCATGGCCTACAGTCACTTTCCTGCGCTGCCCTCTCAATATAGCATGTACCTCAACTGCCCGCCCTTCCAGCCGCCAGTGCCTGTAGAACCGGTCTATGAAGAGGAAGACAATGACATTGGGGACATCTTCAAAAAAGGCGGCCGCAAGCTCAAAGATATCTTCAAACGCAAAGACAAAAAGAAGAAAAACCGTGGCTGGCAAGAAGACTTGGAAGAAGAATTAGAACGAAGAGGAAATGGCCGGGGGAATGGTCGCGGAAGAGGGAATTAACAAGTTTGAGGTTTCGTTTTTGGCCTGTTTCCTAGAAAATAGGCCAAAAACAGAATATCCAAGCTCCTTCAAGATTGCCAAGTAGCACTTGATATTCCAAATCCTGTAGAGACAACGGCACCGCCTTTTCTCCACTCTGCGCTATTTTAAAGTGAGACAATTAGCAGACACAAACTTCCCTCTGCTGCGCTCATAACCTCAGAAGATCGTTTGGCCATCCTGCAGAGGAGGCTCTGCAGGTAGAATGCTAGCTACGTCACTGATAGGTAATTTCAAAAAGAGAAGCCCCGCTTAGATGCATCTAAGCGGGGCTTCTCTTTTATATTCGTTTTTAACCTGATTTCTGAAAAAGAGGGCAAAACTGATAAAGCTTTAATTTCTTTTTCTTTCCAAGGTCACTTTAGACTTGTAGCAGATGCCACCCAAGGGTGGGTTGAATTTGGAGACGCTTACTTTGGCAAGCTCTACAAACGGAAACTCCTGGAAGACGCGCTCCATGATGCGGTGGCCCACGTGCTCCAGCAGACGGGCCGGGGTGGCCATCTCCTGTTGCACCAGTTGGTACAGCGTTACATAGTTCACGGTGTCGTGCAGGTTGTCAGAAATGGCCGCGGCTTTTAAGTCAGTCTCAATGGAGATGTCTACGCCGTACCGGTTTCCTATCTTCTGCTCTTCGTCAGAGAATCCATGGAAGGCAAAGAATTCCATGCCTTCCAGTGCCACTTGCCCCATCTTACTGCTTAGGCGATGTCGTCAAAGAAAGAACCTCCACCGGCTGTTGCGGCTACGGCAGGCTCTGCTTTATGCGTTCCCGGAGGCTGTACCTCTGGCTTGTTAGGCAAGGGCTGCTCACGCTCTGGCTCTGGGTTTTCTACCGGAGAGGGCTTAGGTGCAGGTACGGTATCTGGTCTGGGCTCTTCAATCTCTGGTTTAGGCGATGGCGTGGACGGCACATGCGGCGCTGGCGGTACAATCTCTGGGGTTCTTGGGTGCACGTCTGGCGTTGGGTCCGGCATGTGCGGTGTTGGGAACGTGCCCGGTGTGGCTGGAATGGACTCACGGCTTCCGCCGCCGCCAATCTGCTGGGCCATAGGTTGGTCTGTAAAAGCTGAGGCAGGAAGAGCACTTGGCGCGGCTGTCTCTATAGTTGGAGTTGCTAAGGCGTTCATAAACGTATCATTATCTTGGTTAGGGCGCTGCGCTTTTGCCTGCGCTGCTCTAGATAAGATACTTCCAATAGCGGCTTTTGGTTTAGATTTGGTCTTCTCAACTTTGTCCAGGGCGTCGGCGGCCATGTTCTGCAGGTCGCGCACCATGCCTTCCAGGTAATCCTCCAGGCGTAGGTAGTCCTGCTCCAGGTTCTTCACCTCAGACTGCATCTCAGCAATGGTTTTGTCTGCCTGTGAATAAGCATTCTCCACCACTGAGCGGGCTTTCTGGCGGGCAGCCTCCAGCAGTTGGTCGGCTTTCAATTGAGCCTCACGCACTTGCAGGTCGGCGGCCTTGGAGGCCTGCTCTACCATGCTGTTGCTGGTGTCCTCGGCGGTCTTCAGGGTTTTGTACAGCGATGACTCCACCTCGCGCATTTTCTGCACTTCGCGGTTGGTCACCTCCAGCTTCATCTTTAGGTCCTTGTTCTCATCCTGAAGTTTTTCCCACTGTTGAGAAAGCGTCAATAAAAACGCCTGAACCTCATCCTTGTCCAACCCTCTAAACGCTTTTTCAAACGTCTTCTGTCTTATTTCTAACGGTGTAATCTTCATATTTCCTTCAATGTTAAGGCCCAAACCGAAATGCTGCGGTCATCGCTACACGAAACTAACTGATTCCAGTGACCCGACCAAAACAATTTGTTGACCGAGGTCCCGTGGCCGGCGTGGCGGGCTTTGTCAATCACTTTCAATAGTTTAAACGTCTGAGCGTCCCAAATCTTCACCGACTTGTCCATGCTGCAGGTGGCAAACAACCGCCCGTTGGGATGGAACGTGATGTGGTTGATGGTGAACAGGTGCGCAATGATGCTAGCATGCTCCTGGTAGTTTTGCGTGGCTTTCCAGACCTTCAAATGTGCGTCTCTGCTGCCACTGATCAGGTATTCCCCGTTGGGCGTATAAGCCACCGTAAACACAGAACCCGTATGACTTTCTAACGCCTGCTTGACCACTAGCGTCTGCGCGTCCAGGATTAAAATTCTATGATCACTTAAACCCACAGCTATCTCCTGGCCTGCCGGGTGTACCGCAACAGACCGTACGCTCTTCTCAGACAACTGCACTGACTTGATGACTGCCAGTTTCTCTAAGTCCACTAACAGCAATGCCCCGTTTCCTAAACCTATATAAGCTAGCGGCTGCGTAGCGTGCACCTGAATGTCAAAGATGGCGGCCTGCGGCAAGGGAATGGTTTTGTGAATAGCTTTCTGGGCAAGATCCAGCACTTCCAGGCTGTTCTGGTTGTGCCCAATCAAGAGCCAGTTCTGCTCAGGCAGATACTTAAGCGCATAAACCGAACTGCTCACCTTGGCAACCAGCTGGGCGGTGTTGGGTTGGGTGAGGTCCCATTGAGCGACCATGCCGTCCGCCCCCGAGGAGAAGAACTGGTTGGTCTGCCCCCCGCGCTCCACGGTATACACGCAGTCACGGTGCCCGGTGAGGGTGGCAATCTTCTGAACCTGAAACGGACTAGCCATGTACAACCTGTAAAAAACGATGAATGCTATTTTTGGCTAAATTTACCAAAAACAGGCCAAAAATCACTTTCTTTCTCTACCCTGCGTATGCCACTGCACCATGTCCACACTTTAGATGAAAACACCGTGCTGGGCATTTGGCAGATACAGGAAGACGTAGAGGAGTTAACCTTTCAATTATTAAGCCTTCGTCCCGCCAAAGAACTCCCCTTTTTTAAAGCCGAAGCCCGGCGCCGGGAATGGTTGGCCTCTAGGTTGTTGGTGTACTTATTATTAGAGAAACTAAATTATCCGGAGGCGGTCTTGCAAAAACAGGAAAGTGGCAAACCTTATATAGAAGGCGCAGAAGTTCATGTATCCATTACCCACTCAGGAAGGTGGGCGGCAGCCTTGGTTTCTGCCTCCCATCAAGTTGGCATAGATATTGAATTAAAAGCAGAGAAAGTGCAGCGGGCCATTCAGCGGTTTTTGAATGAGCAGGAACTGGCAGACGTACAGGATGATGAAGACAAGATGCACCTATATTGGAGCGCGAAGGAAACCTTGTACAAAGTCTACGCCCGCCGCGAACTTGATTTCAGGAAGCAGTTATTGATAGAGGACTTTGTGAAAGAGGTTTCTGGTCAGTTTACGGGCCGCGTGGTAGCCCCAGAAAAAACGCATACGCATATAATACAGTACCAGGTGGAAAGAGAGTACGTTCTCACCTACATTCTGGCACCTGTGACAAATACTAAAGAGTACTAACGTAGAGATGACTATGAAACGATTATATATGCTAGCCTTTGGCTTATTCTTGACCAGCAGTCTGGCCTTTGCCCAGGGTGGATATAAGGTTGGCGCCAAAGTAGCAGATTTCACCTTGAAGAATACCCAGGACCAGCAAATGTCTTTGGGCCAGTTTAAGGATGCCAAAATTGTAGTAGTGGTTTTCACCAGCAAGAACTGTCCATATGCAAAACTGTATGACGGCCGTCTGCAGACGCTGGCCAGCAACTACGCAGACAGAGGAGTGCGCTTCTTGTTTGTAAATCCGGCCATTGGTCTGGAGGAAGGCGGCGATACCATCAAGACCATGGCAGATAAGGTAGACACCAGCATTTCTGAGATGACCTACCTGTTAGACTATCAGCAGAAAGTGAGCAAACAGTTTGGCGCGGTCAAAACCCCAGAGGTGTTTTTGTTGCAAAGCAGCGGCGATGGATTTTACCTGAGGTATAAAGGAGCCATTGATGACAATCCACAGATAGAAGCGTATGCCAAGGAACATTATTTAAAAAATGCTTTAGAAACTGTACTTGCTGGACGCACTATTACCACTTCAGAAAGAAGACCCACAGGTTGCATGATTAAGAAGTTCTAAGCTTATCTAAAGCCCTATAAATAGAAAGGCCACCTGTAACAAGGTGGCCTTTCTATTTATAGGGCTTTTTCAAATGAATTAATTCTATTAATGAGTTTAAAAACTGGTTTTATTTTACTTAGTATTAAACACCATTTTAAAAACAAGGAAAGAATAGGGATAAACGTAACATAAATTAAAAATTAAATTAGCTGCAAAGGCTGTTTTATTAAAATCAGAACTATCTATAAATCACAATGACCTTCCTAACATTATATGTAACTACATAAATTTTTAATAAGCATTTTCTAAAGAATTGATAAACACTCATTTTACAGACACCATTTAAATTTTAATGTATGAGCGGTTTTTATAAATTATTTGAAAAAAAATTTGACAATACATTTTTTAATCCCTAACATAGGAACATCTTTCAACAAACCCCTAACAAACATGAAATTACATTACGCGTTTAAACTCGCTGCTGTGGCCCTGGTATTGGGTAACACTGCATGTTCAAAAAATGAGGAAGAGGTAGCAGAAAAAGCCTCTGTTTCTAAAGAAACCCTAGCCAAAATCTATGAGATGGGTTTTGGTACTACAGATGTAAAAGCCGTTGACGGTGGCTACTTGGTAGAGGGTGACATCATGTTGACCGACGAGCAATTGAATACCAAACAGAATGGAAACTTCTTACGCGTTGGCGAGACTGAGCAGTATCGTACAACCAACTTGGTAAGCGTAGGAAGCGGCCGAACCATCAACGTAGCTATTACCACTTCTTTACCTAGTTCTTATGTAACTGCTTTGGATGAAGCTATCCGTCGTTACAACGCTGAGAACTTATTGATCAAATTCCGCAGAGTGTCTTCTGGCTATAACATCTTGTTATCCAAAGCACCAACCGGTTCTTCTTACCTGGCTTCTGCTGGTTTCCCAACTGGTGGCAACCCGTACAACAGCGTGAAGGTGAACTCTGATTACATGGGTACAAACCCAGGCACTAACTACTTGGCTACTATCCTTGCCCACGAATTAGGCCACACTATCGGTTTCCGTCACACGGATTACATGGACCGTTCTTACTCTTGCGGTGGTGCTTACACCAACGAAGGTGCTTCTACGGTAGGTGCTATTCACATCCCGGGTACTCCAACCTCATTTGATGCCACTTCTTGGATGTTGGCTTGTATTGGAACTGGTGCTAACCGTCCATTCAACACCAACGACCGCACAGCTCTTAATTACCTATACTAATTAGTATAGGTTATTAGCTTAATTAGGCTTTTAATTCTGAAAGCTTAATCCCCTTTATAGGCAATAAAATATCAGAGTGAGTTTCCATAAAAAAACTTACACAGGTATTTTATTGCCTAAATTTGGCGGCTTTAATTAAAAATAATTATTTTATTTTCACCAAAGCTGCATCCTTTTAAAAAGCCACGCGTACAAAGCTTCCTCTAGTGTTTTATGTTGTTATTTTCCATTAATAACAACCACCTAAATTGACTTAATAATCAGGACGGGTAATTACTTTTAATTAACTATTATTACTTTCTGTTTTAAAAATATTAGCAACCTATTTTCCACCCTTTAACTAATTAGCAGCACCCTAGACAAAGCACAGTACTACACCTAAATCCTTTCAAAAAACCTTACAAACAATTATTTTCAAACAACTCTCTAACAAAACTCATTATGAAATTAACTCACACTCTTAAACTGGCTGCCGTAGCCTTAGTTCTTGGTTTCTCTTCTTGTTCTCAAAACGAAGAAGAAGTAGTTGAAAAAGCTTCAGTTTCAAAAGAAACGTTAGCCAAGATCTATGAAATGGGCTTTGGTACTACAGATGTTCAGGCTGTAGAAGGTGGCTATTTAGTAGAAGGTGACATCATGTTGACTGATGCTCAATTAAACGCTAAGCATGACCACAAATTCTTGCGCGTTGGTGAGACTGAGCAATACCGCACCACTAACCTAGTGAACGCTGGTACTGGCCGTAACATCACTTTGTCAATTGATCCTACTTTGCCAGCTACGTATGTAACTGCTTTGGACGCTGCTATTGCCCGTTACAATGCACAAGGCTTGTTGATCACTATGAGCCGTGTAGCTTCTGGTGGAGAAATCTATCTACAGGCTGCTCCTAAGTCTGCTCAGTACCTGGCTTCTGCTGGCTTCCCAGTGAATGGCAATCCTCATAACAACATCAAAATTGCTACTCGTTACATTGGCACAAACCCTAACCAAGCTTGGTTCACTACTATCTTGGCACACGAGATTGGTCACTGCATCGGTTTCCGTCACACGGACTACATGGACCGTTCTTACTCTTGCGGTGGTTCTTACACCAACGAAGGTGCTTCTACGGTAGGTGCTATCCACATCCCTGGTACTCCAACAACTGCTGATGCTACTTCTTGGATGTTGGCTTGTATTGGATCTGGTCAGAACCGTCCATTCAACTCTAACGACGTAACTGCTCTTGGCTACTTATACTAGTAGTTATTAAGAACTAGTTTACCCCTATAAAAAAGGGCCTCCAGAAAACTGGAGGCCCTTTTGCGTTTTTTATGGTTTGCTTATTACAGGTCAAATTTCCTCAAGGCTGTAATGAAATAACTCAACCTTTTTCAGCGAGGCACTTTCAAGCTCATCCTTCTTTACCGGCATACTCACATGAACTGGTTAGTTGCCTTGGCGTTTCTTTTTGGAGCCCGCCACTAATAGAATCCTCTTGATGTAGCCTTACTTTTACACGATCCTTAATCTTCAGAAGCAATAGATGCATGCCAAATAAGGGCAAAAGACAACTTAGACCACTAGCCGAAGGAGGACGAGAGTCTGCATGGAAAATAGGTAAGCCTCCGTTTTTAGGCTGTTCTCTAGAAAACAGCCTAAAAACGGAGGCTTACCTGCAATTCGTTCTAAAGTAGGATGACTTTGGTTTGCGTAAGGACGCCAGTAGAAGAAAGCACTCTGATAAAATATGCTCCCGGCCGCAAGCCTTTGGTTTCAATGACTTTGATGGAACCGTCTTGTAAAAACTCTCTTACCAACCGCCCCACCTGGTCATAGATAAATATGTTGTTAGTGGCATCATCCTGCGTGATGATGTTCATATCATCGCCGGCCAACGCTGGGTTTGGATATACTTGTATGTAGCGCTCAGGCGTGTAGAAAAGACCTTCGGGCTGGCTGTAATAGGTAGCCCCAGATTGGGTGACCAGCTTAATGCGGTACTCATTCCATCCAGACAGTGGGGCCAGATCTTGTAAGTCAAAATCTGTTTGCCGCCCAATGGCTATGGGCTGAAGCGTTTTAAAGGCACCGTTTACCTTTTTCTCCAGGTACATAGCCGTAAGGCCGTACGTAGTGCTAATCTGCAAATCCAGGAGCACCGTATCGGTTACAAAGTATTTTGGCAGGAAGCTCTTCACGTAGCAAGCCACGGCCTGCTGGGTGTAATTCTGGGTGAGGCTTCGTTGCCCCAGCGTCCCCTGCACCATAGGCGCTACTGCATAATGCACCGCTGCTTGCTGCTTCTTATTGAAGACTACCACCGTATCTGTTGTCTGCGTGAGGGGTTCTAAAAACTGACTACCGAGTTGATAGACCTGGAATTTATCGGCGCCTGGGGCTTTGGGCCAGAACAGCATGACCTCATCGCCGCATTGGTAGCCTACCTTTAACGCCAGCGTAGGACTAATCACAAAAGCGCCTGTGGCATATGCCTCACCGGCTATAACCATGCGCAACTCAGCCAACGCGGTAGTATCTGGCAAGGTAATGTCAACGGCCTCTTTGCTGACGTCAACAACATTCTTTAACACCTGCCAGGGAGCACCAGCGGTGGCGTACCTGAATTCTAACCTACCGGTAGCCACTTCTTTAACCGGCGCTACCCACCGAATCCTACTTTTCTGACCCGCTTCTAAATAGCTACTCACTGAAGGATAGTACCAAGAAAAAGCCTTTTCATATTCATAGACTACACTAAAGCTTTGCTGGCCATCCACCTGAAACCCACTCACCAAGATTTCATATTCACCGGGAGCAGGGTTCTCTAACGTGACCTGCTCCACATTATTGAGATGGTCTGCCTTTCTTCTGGCGGGAGCCAGTAATGAATCTTTGTGGGCGAACGTGCTTAAGCCCCAAGGCAGCCATTGCTGCGCAGAAGCAGTTGCTTTTACTACCAGGTCCAAGTCATTCACCAGCGCACTTGCTGCATTAGGTTCCCCTTCCTTGTCCAGCCAAACCAAAGTGACCTTTACGTTGGCCATGGTTGGCGGCACTGTGAATTTTATGGACTGGGTGGTTCCTTGAGTGGCGGTACCGTTGGCATAGCGGCCTTCCATGATGGACTGCACCGTTCCCAGCGCATCTGCATTCCCAAAGCCGGCGGCATAATCCACGTGCGCTCTTCCCTTGTCATCTGCGGCATTGATGATGGCCGCTTTCACTAAACCTGATGGCGGCAAAACTCCTCCGTTTTTCTTCTTAAAAGCATCCTGTACCGCCAAGGCAATGCCAGATACGACTGAGGCCGCCTCAGAGGTTCCGGCTTCGCCGAAGGCAACCACTTCTGGCTTAATACGGCCGTCATACGTGGGACCTTTAGAACTCAAAACACTTACCTGCCCCGAGGTATCAATGGCGCCCACGCTCAACGTATTTTTAGAGACCTTGAACTGTCCCGTGAGGTTGGCAAAGCTCGCTATCTTTTCATAAGGCCCTTCGGTTGGGGCCAGCAAGCCAGAATTCCCCGAAGAGAACACGTGCAGCAAGTATGGTAGTTGTCTTGCTTGTTGGTCATAGGCCTGGCTCTCCAGGCCATAGTAATTCTCCACGCCCACCCCGTAGGAATGGTTTTGCACCGTCACGCCTTGTGCTTTCAACACATCTGTATTGTCTGGTAGCAGATTTGCGAAGTTGGCAGCGGTTACCTTGCTTTGCCAAGCCACTCCCTGAGAGGTAGGAGACGTGTTTCCGGCGCCGGCAATCAAGGTGGCCATGGCAGTAGCGTGTGGGGTATACGTCTGACTGAAGGCGCTGGAAGGAAGAACTCTGGTTTTAAAGTCTAGGTCTAGGCTGTCAAACGGCTGTTCTTTCACTGAAACGGTTAGTCCTTTGCCATGTACCTCTGGATAGGCCAGATGCAAAGCATCCACTCGGTTTACCCGCAAGTCTGCGTTTTGGAGGTAGGCTTCTTCTTTGGCTTTTCTGTCTGGAACGTCTACAAAGGTCACCCAAGGGCATTGACCTAATTTCTGAGGATCACCTTTTTCTAAACCAGACACCAAAAAAACAGAATTCAAGGAAGTAATAGGCTGAGAGGAGGCATTGGGGACATGCTGTTTAAGCCATTTCTGGAAAGACGCTGAATCCTTTACCCGTACCCTCACTCTAGAAAACTCCTGCTGTCTGTTGCCACTTTTTAAGGCCGGGGCCATCTTGGCAGATTCCGCTTGACGATCTTGGGTAGAAGTTTGTGCCAACACAGGCTGTTGTCCAAAAAAAAGGCAACAGGTAAGCCCAAAAACAAAATATGTATAGATAAAACGCGCGTACTTCTTTCTCATAGAACAGATTAGCTCTTTCCTCAGCTAGGTAAGATACGCATTTACCGTTTTAGGACAATAATTCTGAACCTGATTCTTGCGCAGCTTCCTAAACTTATTGCATTGAGCAAAAGGACGAAGGCATAAAAAAAGCCACCCCTTACAAGGCGGCTTTTCATTTTTGGGCTATTTCCTGGAAATGAGGGCAAAAACGCTATTCTTCCCAGTCTCCGTCTCCATCTTGGTTGGTCTCATCCTCATTTTTCTCTTCTGAGTCTTGGGCTGGCGTATCTGAGAGCACCTCCAACAGTTTTTCTATCTCTGTCGCCTTTTCTGCCTCGTTGAGCTTTTCATAAGACATGGACAAGTTGCGCAGGGCCCGCCGTACAATGTCAATGGGCGCACAAGGTTCATAGAAAATATCAACGGGGTTGAGGTTGAGCTGCAGGATGTAATTGTCAATGTCGTTTTTGGTGAGGATGAGCCCCCGGTTGTAGGCATTGATGTAAAACTGTGGCACCACGTCGCTCTTGTAGGTAAGGATGAACAGGTTGGGTAGATTAACACCATAGACCGGCAGCCCCATGCGTTGGGCCAATGTCATGTAAATCACGCACAGCGTCAAGGGGTTTCCGCGCTTGCTTTCCAGCACTTGGTACAGCATGGAGTTGGTGGGCGCGTGGAAGTTTTTGGTATTGGCAGAGAAGTGCTGCAACTTGAACAGCACGTGGTTCATGGCCTTTACCTGGTCATAGGGGTGCATGTCGGGCTTAACCTGTACCCAGACCTCGTAATGCAGTTCGGCAATGATTTTCATGACGTCTTCCATGCGCACGTCTGGGTACTGGTAGGTGTTCACCAGCCACATGCCTTTCAGCAGGTCCTGGGCACCTTCCTCCTTCCATTCCTTCAAGCGTCTGTGTAAAGCTTCAAACTGAAGGTCATGGATGAGGTCTTCCAATTTCTTCTGATGGTCTGGGTCCAGGCTCTCCTCCCAGGCTTCCTCAAGAAAAGGCGTAATGGTCTCCCCCAACTCCACAATGCGGCCATGCACGTGCGCGACTACCCCCGGGTCTTCATCGTCCAACAGCGAAATCAGCGCCTTTATTTCTTTATTCGTCAAAACTGCGTGTTCAATTAATAATTAGAAGTGAAAAATTAAGAAGTATCTCTCACAATATTAAAACGAATACGGCAAAGAAGTGAGCTGCGTCATTTCTTTGCCGTATTTTTTTATAGTCTGATTCTCAAACTCAGGTTTGGATTACGCCTACGTTGAATGGTTTGGTGATGGGGGCGTTGTTGGCTGCTTCAATGCCCATAGAGATGACTTTGCGCGTTTCTAGGGGGTCAATGATGCCGTCTACCCACAGGCGGGAGGCCGCGTAATACGGGCTCAACTGCTCATTGTAACGGGCCGTGATTTTGTCGAGCAAGGCTTTCTCATCTTCTGGAGTAATCTCCTCGCCTTTGGCTTTTAAAGATGCTACCTGAATCTGCAACAAGGTCTTGGCCGCTGATGCTCCTGACATGACCGCTAATTGCGCCGTTGGCCAGGCATAGATCAAGCGTGGGTCATAGGCTTTGCCGCACATGGCATAGTTACCCGCGCCGTAGCTGTTGCCAATCAGGATGGTGAACTTAGGAACCACAGAGTTGCTCATGGCATTCACCAGCTTGGCGCCGTCTTTGATGATGCCGCCGTGCTCTGCCTTGCTGCCTACCATAAACCCCGACACGTCTTGCAAGAACAACAACGGAATTTTCTTCTGGTTGCAGTTCATGATAAAGCGCGCGGCCTTGTCTGCAGAGTCTGAATAGATCACGCCACCCATTTGCATCTCGCCTTTCTTGCTCTTGACAATCTTGCGTTGGTTGGCCACAATGCCCACGGCCCAACCGTCTATGCGCGCCAAGCCGCAAATCAGACTTTGCCCATAAAGATCCTTGTATGGCTCAAACTCAGAATTGTCCACCATGCGCAGGATGATGTCCATCATGTCATAGGGCTTCACGCGGTCCGTGGGCAACAGACCGTAGATTTCTTGTGGGTCTAACTTAGGCGCCACAGGCTCTACTCTGCTGAAGCCTGCTTTGGGGTTGTCGCCCATTTTATCAAAGATGTTCCGGATATGGTCCAGGCACTCTTGATCGGTCTCGAACTTATAATCTGTGACGCCAGAGATTTCTGAATGGGTGGACGCGCCGCCCAGGGTCTCATTGTCAATGGTCTCGCCAATGGCCGCTTTCACCAGGTATGATCCAGCCAGGAAGATAGAACCTGTGCCTTCCACAATCATGGCCTCGTCGCTCATAATAGGCAGATAGGCGCCGCCTGCTACGCAAGAACCCATAATCGCTGAGATCTGCACGATGCCTTCTGAGCTCATGATGGCGTTGTTCCGGAACATGCGCCCGAAGTGCTCTTTGTCTGGGAAGATCTCGTCCTGCATGGGCAAGAACACGCCGGCGCTGTCTACCAGGTAGATGACCGGCAGGCGGTTCTCCATGGCAATTTCTTGCGCGCGCAGGTTCTTCTTGGCGGTGATGGGAAACCAGGCACCCGCTTTCACGGTAGCGTCATTGGCCACAATCATGCACTGGCGGCCTTTCACATAGCCAATACCAGCCACCACGCCTCCGCCAGGGCAACCACCGTACTCCTGGTACATGCCTTCGCCGGCAAAGGCGGCAATCTCCAAGAACTCTGATGCCTCATCAATCAAATACTGAATGCGCTCCCGGGCCGTGAGTTTGCCCTTCTCGTGTTGCTTGGCTATGGCTTTCTCGCCGCCGCCCAAAGATACTTTCTGGTGTTTGCTCCTTAACTGAAAACAAAGCTGCTTCAAGGCGTCTTCGTTCTTATTGAATTCTAAATCCATGCGGGGATGAATACGGTAGTTTTGAGGTTGGCCCTTTGTGGGCTATGGACAAATATAAGGATTTCAAAGAAAGCCTAACAATTGTTAGCTAGTTGTTTAGCCCTAAAAGCAAAAAAGCGTTTTTGGCCTGTTTTCTAGAAAACAGGCCAAAAACGCTTTTAATATCTGTTTGAGAAATTTACTTCTTCTCTATTTCTTCAATGGTGCCGGCCTTCTCAACGGTAGCGGCATTCTTCACTTTGGTGGCCTCTTTCACGTTTTCAGCTTTTTCTACCTTGGTGCCACCCCCTATGAGCGAGAAATGCACATACCGCTTAGGATTGGCCTTAAAGTCAATGAGCAAGGCGTTTAAACTGGCGCTGGAAGCATTCAAGTTGCGGTACAAGGAATCATCGTTCATGAGCTTGTTGAAAGAGCCTTGGCTTTCATTGAATTTCTTCATGGCCAATTGTGCCTCAGACACCGTCGCGTTCAAGTTCTTAATGGTCTGGTTCATGGTCTGCACGTCAATGGTGTCTGTGATCTCATTGAGGTTAGACGCCAGCTGACTGAACTTCTTTTCTGTGCCTTTTAAGGAGGCCGTGAGTTGCGCCAGGTTACCAGCAATCTGGTTGATGTTGCCTTGGTTGGCCAGCGCCATAGCCCTGATGGTCTCTGAGGTAGCCTCGGCGTTCATGAGAATGGACTGGATGCTGCGCTTGGCGTCCTTGTCCAAGAACATGTTCAATCGTACCAAGGTAGAGTCAACCGTGTCTAAGACTGGCATGGCTCTGGAGGCAAACAAGTCTGTGATGCTTTCTTTGACAAACGGAATCAAGTTCTCACCGCCGTCATAAAGCCGCTTGTTCTTACCCATGTAGAGTTCAATGGCTTTGCCGCCCAACAAATCTGAGCTTACCAGCATGGCCACGGTAGAATCCCCTACTATGATGTCTTCATTTATCTCCACAGTGACCACCACCCGGTTGCCTTTGGTTGGCTGCAGGGTCATCTCTTTGACAATCCCTACGTTTAAACCATTCAGGATCACAGGGTTGGACACCGTCAAGCCAGACACACTTTCATAGGTTACAAAAAACGTGCGCGAAGAAGAAAAGACGCTAGAGCCTTTTAAGAAAATGAAGCCCACATAGAGTGCCGCTACTGCCACAAGGCCCAGCAACGCTACTTTGAGTTCTTTAGATAAATTCACAGTTGGAATTGGTTAGTTCATGGCCTCAAGCTCTTGCTTGTACTCTTTGAAGGCCCGGTATATGCCTGAAGCCATATACGATTGGTTGCTATTATCGTTGAGGAACTTCTCCTCACTAGGATTGGTCAGGAATCCTATCTCAATCAAGGCGCTAGGCATGGCAGATTTCCAGAGCACCAGAAAGCCCGCTTGCTTTACGCCCCTACTGGAACGTCCTAACTTGGATTTAAATTGTTTCTCTACCTTTTGGGCAAACCGAAGGCTGTTGTCAATATAGGCGCTCTGGTAGAGACTGAACAGGATATGGCTCTGCGGCGAGTTGGGGTTAAAGCCGCCGTAGTTCTCTTTGTAGTTCTCTTCTTGTAAGATAACCGAGTTCTCGCGCTTGGCTACGGCCAGGTTGCCGTTGGAGGTATGCAGACCCATGGTGTACGTCTCCGTGCCAAAGGCAGCGCTAGGACCTGAGTTGCAATGGATGGAAATAAATAAATCTGCGTGGTTTTTATTAGCGATGCCGGCCCGGTCAATCAACTCCACAAAGGTGTCGTTCTTACGGGTGTAGACCACCTTCACGTCTGGGTTGTTCTCCTCTATCTGCTTGCCCAGTTTTAGGGCCACAGCCAAGGCCACATGTTTTTCGTAGGCAGATTTGCCGTTACAACCTATATCTTTACCACCGTGACCAGCGTCAATGACCACCGTGCGCACTTTCACCTCTTTCCGTTTAGCTGGCGTAAAGGATGGGAGGAGTAAAAAAACAAGCAGGCAAAGGGAGACAATATTTTTCACGAGTATCGTTAGTTAAAAGCTATAGTTAATAACTTTGTACTAATAAGTACAAAACAACAAAAATTCTACTTGATTCAGAAGAGATCCCTCCAGTTTTTAGCAGTCGCCCTCCTGGTCCTTGCTGCCGTATTCACCAGTTTGGAGGGAAAGGCTCAGGTACGCCCCACTCGGCCAGATACTTTGAGTGTGTCTGTAAGAGACACGGCCAAGACTCGCAAAGGTGACATTGAGACCACTATCAATTATAAGGCCAAAGACTCCATAAGGTATGACGCCATCCAGCAAATCATGCACTTGTATGGCACTGCGCACATTGATTATGGCGAGATTGCCCTGGATGCGGCCTACATTCAAATCAACTGGAAAACCAATACCCTTACCGCAGACGGTATTCTAGACTCTGCCGGGGTGATGCAAGAGAAGCCCTTGTTCAAGAACGGCGCTGAGACCTACCAAGCCCAGCGCATCGTCTACAACTACAAAACAAAAAAGGGTAAAGTTTCTGGCGCGGTCACTACGCAGGGCGAAGGTTTCATCCACGCAGAGACCATCAAGAAGAATGAGCTCAACGAGATTTACGGACGCCATGCCCGCTACACCACGTGTAACCTGGAGCATCCGCACTTTTATATTAAAGCCACCAAGATGAAAGTAATTCCCAGCGACCGCGTGGTGGCCGGGCCTTTCCATTTGGTGTTTGCTGATGTACCCACGCCCATAGGGTTTCCTTTCGGTTTCTTTCCTTCTCCCCAAAAACGCGGGTCAGGGATTATCATTCCGTCCTTCGGGGAGTCTGCCCAGCAGGGTTTCTATCTGCGCGAGGGAGGTTTCTACTGGGCCGTGAATGACTACCTGGACATGCGCTTTACCGGCGACATTTACTCTTTGGGCGGCTATGGTGTGCAGGTTCAGTCCAATTACATAAGCCGTTATAAGTTCAGCGGTAATTTCAACCTTCGTCACTCTTACACCAAAGGGGCAGAAGATTTGGGTGGCGCTAACTTAAATGAAGATTACAGATTAACTGGAGACTCTAGGGACATCTGGATTAGCTGGAGCCACACTCCTATTGTACGACCAGGCAAAGGCCAATTCTCTGCCAGTGTGAACGCCGGTAGCCAGTTCTTTAACCAACGCAACCCTACCAGCGCGCAGCAGGCGTTGAGCCCGTCTTTCAACTCAACGGTCTCGTATCGTAAAAGCAGTCCCAATTCGCCAATCAACTACTCCATCCAAGTTTCCCAAAGCCAGTCGCAAGGCACTAACTCTTACAGTTATCAGACCCCAGACGGAAGAGACACTACCATCACAGAAGCCACGCAGAACATGAGTTTTGTATTGCCTGACTTCAGTTTAGGGGTGGCCAGCCAAAGCCCCCTGGAGTGGTTTGGAGTAGCCATGACCGGTCGTTGGGTAGAAGGCATACGGATTGGCTATAACTTAACCGCCCGCCAGAATGTAAGCAATACCGTTTCTAGTGGCGGCAATGCAGGCTATCCTTTCTCTGACGCGGCGAGAAAAGACACTACACTGGCCATCAATGGCACCAACTTGTCAGAGATATTCAGGAATGCCAGGACGTCTATCAACCATGACATTCCTATCACACTGGGGACCATCAACCTGTTCAAGTTTTTCAAGCTGACGCCCAGCGTGTCTTACAATGAAAGCTGGTTCACCAAGAAATTCACGTACAGTTCAATCCCCAACTCAGACTTGCTGAAGATTGACACGGTGAGCGGGTTCCATAGAGCGTACCAATACTCAGGTGGGGTTTCCTTCACCACCAACGTGTACGGCATTGCCAACTTCAAAGGGAAAAAGGTGCAGGCCATCCGTCACACCATCACCCCTAACTTGGGCTATAGCTTTAGACCAGACTTCGGCCGGCCGGAGTTTGGCTTTTACCAGCGCGTTCAGAGTGATGCCAATGGAAACACCCAACTGCTCTCCAGGTTCCAGGGCTTAGAGGGCAACGTGCCGGGGCCGGGTCTTACTAGTGCCATGACCTTTGGTATTGACAACAACGTGGAGATGAAAGTGAAGACGGAGAGCGACAGTGCCGGTGGCTTCAAGAAGGTAAGTTTGATTGACCGCTTTGCCATACGTTCTGCCTATAACTTCGCCGCCGACTCCTTCAAGCTTTCCAACATCAACGTGGACTTGAGCACGCGTCTGTTCAACAACTTCCCGTTGACGGCCGGTGCCGTGCTGGACCCTTACCAGTATGACCAGAACAACCGAAGAATTGACAGACTGCTGGTGGAGGGCGGAGGACTTAGCTTTGCTAGAATCACGAGTCTGTACTTTAACACCAGCTTTGAGCTGAACCCAACGGCCCGCAAGCAACAACAGAACTCTACCGCGCCGCCTCCCACCAACCTACCTAGCTTGCAACGTGATTTGACCGCTGCAGACTACGTAGCGTTTAATATTCCCTGGACTTTGGCCATTGACCTGACTTCTAACTTTGGAAGGGACTTTGAGAACGGCAAACTAGAGAACCAGGCTACATCGGCGGGGATCAATGGTTCTGTGACGCTCACAGACAAGTGGATGTTTAACTACACCACCAACTATGACTTCAAGAACAAGATGCTGAGTTACACCAACATTGCCATAACCAGAGACTTGCACTGCTGGCAGATGTCCATCAACTGGGTGCCGTTTGGCCCGTACCAGATGTACTCCATCAACATCAACGCCAAGTCTTCTATTCTGCAAGACTTGAGAATACGCAGAACCGGAAGCTCCAACCCGTACCGCTACTAAGCAGCAAAAGCCACCTACCCGGTGGCTTTTTTGTTTTTGGGCTCTTTTTGAAAAAAACAGGGCAAAAACGCTTTCTAGTGCCAATGTTCTTTTCCTACCTTTGCTTGGAGCCTACACTAACAGGCGGGAGCGTATGTCAGTACAGAAAGAGGTAAAGATTGTCACCACCCACCAGCTGCACACCATGAAGGAGCGCGGCGAAAAAATCTCCATGCTCACGGCCTATGACTTCTCCATGGCCACTCTGCTGGATGCCGCCGGCACAGACGTGTTACTGGTAGGTGACTCTGCCTCTAACGTGATGGCCGGTCATGAAACTACCCTTCCTATCACGCTGGATCAGATGATCTACCACGCCTCCTCTGTGGTGCGCGGGGTCAAAAGAGCCTTTGTGGTGGTGGACTTGCCGTTTGGGTCGTATCAAGGAAATTCTTCTGAAGCCCTGCGCTCTGCCATCAGGATCATGAAGGAGTCTGGCGCGCACGGCGTAAAGCTGGAAGGCGGCTTTGAGATTAAAGACTCCATCACCCGCATCTTAAGCGCTGGCGTACCCGTGATGGGCCACCTGGGTTTAACCCCGCAGTCCATCTATAAATTTGGCACCTACTCGGTGCGCGCCAAAGAAGAAGCCGAAGCCGAGAAACTCATAGAAGACGCCCACTTGCTGCAGGAACTAGGTTGTTTTGCCATTGTGCTGGAGAAAATTCCGTCTAGCCTGGCCAAACGCGTCGCCGCTGAACTGCATATCCCTATCATTGGCATTGGCGCCGGTCCGCACGTAGACGGTCAGGTATTAGTGATTCATGATTTGCTTGGCATCACCAAAGAGTTCAAACCACGTTTCCTGCGCCGCTACGCCGAACTACACGAGACCATCACCAACGCCGTGGGCAACTACATCAAAGACGTTAAGTCCCTCAACTTCCCCACTGAAAAAGAAGCTTATTAATTACTGATTGTTGATTGTCTATTGCTGATTGATTTTCATTGAACAACAATCAGCAATAGACAATCAACAATAATTCCGTTTTCCGCCTCTTTTCCAGAAAACAGCCCAAAAACGCCATGCCTGCTCCTGCCCTAGACATACTGTTTGAAGACAACCATATTCTGGTGGTCAACAAACCCAGCGGCATGCTGGTGCAAGGTGATGAGACCGGCGACAAGCCTTTGTCTGAACTGGCCAAGGAATACATAAAGGAGAAGTACCAGAAGCCGGGCAATGTGTTCATGGGTGTGGTACATAGGCTAGATAGGCCGGTGAGCGGCGTGGTCCTCTTGGCGAAAACCTCTAAAGCCCTGGCCCGCTTGAATGAGCAGTTTAGCTCCCGTAAAACGCAGAAAGTCTACTGGGCGGTAACCCTTCGGGCCCCGCAACCAGAGAGTGGCACCTTGGTGCATTGGCTCGTAAAAGACGCGGCCAAGAACATCACCAAAGCCCACCCTTCAGAAAGACCTGGCAGCCAGCGCGCCGAACTCAGTTACTCTTTATTGAAAGCCGCAGGCAACAAGTTTTTGATAGAGGTGCGACCCATTACGGGAAGGCCCCATCAGATACGCGTTCAATTGGCCTCACTCAAATGCCCCATTGTAGGCGACCTCAAATACGGCGCCCCAGAACCGCTGCCCAACAAAAGCATCTGCCTGCACGCCCGCGAATTGGGCTTTGAGCATCCCGTGTCAAAAGAATGGTTGACGGTGCAGGCTCCTCCTCCCAAGATAGCCGCCTGGCAACCATTTCAATCTTAGTTTTCCTCTCCATGTAGCCAGTTATTCAGGCTGCAAAAGATGACTTTCATCATTATCAGTTAATTTTTAAAGCAGACTTTACGGCCTTTCCTTGTAGGTTCGTAGATTTGTGAACTTAAATACTTGCCGGCTGTTTAGCAATTGCCACCCACTGGCAGACAATACATCATCTCACACCTATGCTTGTTATCCTCGTTTTCTTTGTAGTACACTGGTACTTGTCACTGTTTGTACAGACGTTTTACCTGCACCGCTACGCCGCCCACAAAATGTTCACCATGAACGCTTTCTGGGAGAAATTCTTCTTCTTGTTAACCTACGTGAGCCAAGGCTCTTCTTACTTGTCGCCAAGGGCGTATGCCATCATGCACCGCATGCACCACGCCTTCTCAGATACAGAGCGTGACCCGCATTCCCCGCACTTCTCCAGCAATGCCTTTACTATGATGTGGAAGACCAAGAACATCTACAATGATTTCTTGAATAAGCGCACAGAGGTGGAGGAAAGATTTGACGGCAACTACCCAACCTGGCGCGCGCTGGAGAGCATTGGCGACCACTGGGGTTCTCGTCTGGCTTGGGGCGTGATTTACGTACTCATCTATATCAATTTTGCCGAGCACTGGTGGTTGTACCTGCTACTGCCTTTGCATTTCTTGATGGGTCCGTTGCACGGCGCCATTGTGAACTGGAGCGGCCACAAATACGGCTACCAGAACTTTGACAACAATGACAAGTCCAGAAACTCGCTGTTCTTTGACTTCTTGACCGGCGGAGAGTTGTTCCAGAACAACCACCACAAATTGCCTAACCGCGTGAACTTCGGGGTGAAGTGGTGGGAAGTGGACCCAACCTATCCGGTTATCTGGACTTTGGACAAATTGCGCATCATCAAATTGAAGAAAGCGCCAGTTCGGTCATAATTAGGACCAAATCATAAAAACGCCTCAGCACTTACTTGTGTTGAGGCGTTTTGCTTTTTAGACTGATTATTGGAAGGCGACTGATTATTTGACTTTTAATCTGCGCCTATCTTGGCGCTTGTTCCCGTTTTTGGCTTAATTCCCGGAAAACAGGCCAAAAACGGAAGCAGCCCAGCCACTTCAACTTGCTCGCTCATTTTCATACATGCATCTCCGTTAACATTACAAGCAGGTTGTTAATTAGCACATTCCATCAATTTCAAAACTTCACATTGTCAATTTGTTAGAAATTGGCGTATCTTTGCCCCCCAATGCCGGACGGGTTCCGGCGCTTTAACAAAACTAGTTATGCCTGTTAAAATCAGACTGGCCCGCAGAGGCCGCAAAAAAGCAGCTATGTACGACATCGTAGTAGCTGATTCTCGTTCACCACGTGATGGTCGTTTCATCGAGAAATTGGGTACTTACAACCCACAAACCAACCCTGCCACTATCAACTTCAACGAAGACAAAGCGTTGGATTGGGTATTGAAAGGCGCTCAACCAACTGACACTGTGAAAGCTATGCTTTCTTACACTGGTGTTATGTTCAGAAAGCACTTGCAGATTGGTGTTGCCAAAGGTGCCGTGACGCAAGAGCAGGCAGATGCCCGTTACCAAGAGTGGAAAGACGCCAAAGACGCTAAGATTACTGGCAAGAAAGAGCAATTAGGCTCTGACAAAGCTGCTAAGAAAAAGGCTAACCTTGAGGCTGAAGCCAAAGTAAACGCGGCTCGTGCAGAAGCTATCCGTTTGAAAAACACGCCGGCTCCTGAGCCAGTTGCAGAAGTAGAAGAAGAAGCTCCAGTTGCTGAAGCTGAGACTGCTACAGAAGAAGGTGCTACTGAGGCTCCTGCTGCTGACGCTACAGAAGAGCAAGCTTAATTTTACGGCCATGACGTTAGACGCATGCTTCCAGTTGGGGTATATCGTCCGTACGCATGGCACCAAGGGCCAGGTGGTCGCGTTTTTTGACGTAGACTTCCCGGAAGAGTACGATGAATTGGAATCAGTTTTCCTGTTAATTAACGGGAAGCTGGTTCCTTTTTTCATTGATGACCTCAATCCGCAGGACAAAGGCAAAAGCATCATCAAGTTTGAGGATGTGGACACCGTGGTGCAAGCCGAGAAGTTGAAAGGCACCAGCCTGTACCTTCCGCTGAAAATGCTGCCGGAGTTGGAAGAAGACCAGTTCTACTTCCATGAAGTGATTGGCTACACCGTGGTGGACAGTGTGCTGGGTGAACTGGGAACGGTAGAAACCTTCTTTGATTTGCCGGCGCAAGACCTATTGGCCATGCAGTACCAGGGCCATGAGATCCTGATTCCGGTGAACGACGAGGTCATCCAGAGGACAGACAAGGCAGAGAGAAAGCTGTACGTGACCCTGCCCGAAGGACTGATGGAGGTCTACACCAAGCCCTCTAACAGAATGGAGGAAGAGCCACCTATTGCCGGTGAAGAGGAAGACGACGACGATGACGCGGTTTGATATTATCACCTGCCAGCCTAGCCTGCTAGACGGCCCCTTCAGCCACTCCATCTTAAAGCGTGCCCAGGACAAAGGCCTGGTAGAAGTGCATCTGCACGATCTACGCCAGTACGCCATCAACAAGCACGGTCAGATTGATGACTATGCGTTTGGCGGCGGTGCGGGCATGGTCTTGATGGTAGAGCCCATTGCCAAGTGCATAAGAGAATTGCAGGCCCAGCGCAGCTATGACGCGGTCATTTACATGACCCCAGACGGCCAGACGCTGAACCAGGCTACCTCTAACCGCTTGTCCCTGCTGGAGAACATCATCATTCTGTGCGGTCATTACAAAGGCGTAGACCAGCGCGTGCGCGATTTGTTTGTGACCCATGAGATAAGCATAGGCGACTATGTTTTGTCGGGTGGGGAGCTGGCGGCCGCGGTGCTGGCAGATTCCATCATCAGAATCATACCCGGCGTATTGAATGATGAGAGCAGTGCCTTGTCAGACTCTTTCCAGGACAACCTGTTGGCGCCGCCGGTGTATTCCCGGCCCGCTGACTTTGAGGGACATGCCGTCCCAGAGATTCTTCTTTCTGGCAATACCCCTAAAGTAGAGGAGTGGCGCTTTGAGCAGGCAATACAGAGAACCCGCGAACGCAGGCCTGATTTATTGCCCGAAGAATAAAATTATTACTACTTGATTTACAATTACAAAAATTACGTCTATATTTGCACTCCGAATTTTGAGATAAAATAGACACTATATTATAGTCATGAGCGATTTAATCAAATTAGTAGAGCAGGAATACACTGAGAAGCGTGCGTCTATTCCTTCTTTTGCTGCTGGCGATACCGTGAACATTCACGTGAAAATCCGTGAGGGTAACAAGGAGCGTATCCAGCAATTCCAAGGCGTGGTATTGCAACGCAGAAACTCTGGTGTAAGCGAGACTTTCACTGTAAGAAAAGTGTCTAACCAAATCGGTACAGAGCGTATTTTCCCGCTTCTTTCTCCAAACATCGAGAAGATCGAGGTGATCCGCAGAGGTAAAGTAAGAAGAGCTCGTCTGTTCTACTTGAGAGGCCTTTCTGGTAAAGCTGCTCGTATCAAAGAAAGAAGAGGATAGGACCATATCCAATTGGTTTTCCCATAGTTTTAGTTTTGAAAAAAGCCGGTTTCTACACCGGCTTTTTTTATTGCCCTATTTTTTTGTTGCTCGTTATTTGTTGTTAGTTGCTCGAGGGACATACAATAGGCCGTTACTGATAGAGTAAAGGCCTCCTCGTTTTTGTCCTCTTTTTCAGAAAACAGCCCAAAAACGGCGGCAAAGCTATCAGGTTACAGAGTTTCTGCGTAGACTTGGATTCCATTACCAAATTGAACCACAGAACATGCAACAGAACCGTTGGAGTTTAGAAGGCCGCCGGGCCTTGGTCACCGGCGCCACCAAGGGCATAGGCGCCGCCATTGCAGAAGAACTGCTTACCTTGGGCGCCGAGGTGCTTATTGTCGCGCGCAAGGAACTGGAGGTAAACCAAGCCGTGGTAGACTACCGGGCTCGTGGCCTTAAAGCCTCTGGCATGGTCGCAGACGTAAGCCTTTCGGCGGACCGCCACAACCTCCTGCAATTGATTCAGAATACCTGGGGCGGCCTGGACATCTTGGTCAACAACGTGGGCACCAACATTAGAAAGAAAATCCAAGACTACAGCCCAGAAGAATACAGCTTTCTGTTGCAGACCAACCTGACCAGTGCCTTTGAGCTCTGCCAGCATGCCTTGCCGCTGCTGCAGAAATCCCCGCAGGGCAACGTGGTGAACGTGTCTTCGGTGGCTGGTTTGGGCCACGTGCGCACGGGCACCATCTACGGCATGACCAAAGCGGCCCTAATCCAGCTGTCTAAGAACCTGGCCGGCGAATGGGCACCCTACGGCATCCGCGTGAACTGCGTGGCGCCTTGGTACATTAAAACCCCTCTAGCTGAGACCGTCTTACAGGACCAAGAGTATTTAAGGAGCGTGTTGAGCCGCACTCCGCTCAACGTCATCGGCAACCCCGAAGACGTGGCCGGAGCGGTCGCCTTCTTATGCATGCCCGCGGCGGCGTATATTACGGGCCAGTGCATAGCTGTGGACGGTGGCATGAGCGTGAACTACTTCTCATAAGAATCAAACCATTATAAAACGGAAAGCCCTCTCAAATTTGATTTTGAGAGGGCTTTCCGTTTTTGGGCTACTTTCTGGGAAATGAGCCAAAAACGGTTTTAAGGAAAATACTTGCAGGTCTTCAATCCCCCTGAGTTCTTGGAAAGTTTCGTGCATGAAGCATGCCTACCGCCATGCCATAGCTTATGCGCCTTATTCAGGAAGTCATTTTTCAATCTGATTAAATATTAACTTGACCAAGTCTCCTTGCAGTCTATTATCTCCTTGTGTATAGTCAATAACCAGAATAAGTTCTAAAGTCCTTTTTGTAAGTTTTTCGATTCTATAACTCACCGGAATTAGGACACCTTCTTGTTTGAACCTAATATGATTCATTTCTACTTCATAATGTACAGATTGCACAGAATCATTGATTTCATATCTCAAGGTGCTCTGATCCCTAAAATCCATCAACGTAATTATCGGCACGTTGAACATAGTGCCTACGCTATTCTTAACGTGCTTTATTTCCTTAAAAACCCATATCTTATGAAGAGTTGGTTTCTTTGAATTTAGTGAAGTAACAGATTTATTTGCTGCTACTCCAAAGCCTGCTTTAATTCCCTTTTGGATATTAGGAATGTTAATTATCAAACCGAATAATAAGATTAACAGTCTCATTTAGTTAGGATTATCCCTAAAAATCTCCTACGCCTAAAGCATGCTTTTCAAAGCATGATAGTAGTTCTCCAGTGCATGCTCATTGGTGTGCAAGAACAGGAACGGCTCGATCAGCTCCAGTTCCATGAGTTGGAGTTCCTCTCCTACCACCACGCCGTCTACGCGGGCGTAGAGACAGCCTTGGGCAAATTGGTCTACCAGTTTCTGGGCTTGGCTCAATAGGTGCGCGGGGGCTTCCTGAGGATGGATGGTGCCGCCAAAAAAGTGCTGCACTCTAAAGTCACCGCTCTTGGCAGACTTGAGCAAGGTATGGCTATATTTCCCCCCGAAGAACAGAAACGACCACTCCCCTTCTTCCTGAATCTGCGGCATGAATGGCTGGGCCAGAAAATCCTCTGTGGCGGTCAACTCCTGAATCTTGGGCAACTCGGCGGCGGCCTGGTTTTTTGCTACAATAAACGTGTTCTTGGCACCGCCGCTCACCGTAGGCTTCACAATAAGTTTATCGGTGCCAAAGCGGGTGTAGAGTTCCTCCAGGTTAATGTCAGTGCCTCTTTTAAGCAAGGCAGAAGGAACTACGGGCAGACCGGTTTCAGCTATCTGTAACAGGTAGTGCTTGTCCGTATTCCAGCGCACAATGTCCACGGGGTTGAGCAGGCGCACGCCCAAGCCTTCTATTTTGTCCAGCCACGCCAAGAACTCCTCAATGCGGTCAAAGTAGTCCCACGGCGATTTAAGGATAGCCACGTCGTACTGTTGCCAGTTCACGGCCGGGTCATTCCATACCTCCACGGTCAGGTCCAGGCCTTTGGACGTGAGGTAATCCACCAATACACTGTCTTCGCTGCTGCTCAAGGAGCCGTAGCTGTGCAAATCTGAATAGGTTACTAATGCGAGTTTCAAGGGAGTAATCTGTTAATAATGGATTCAAGTAACTGAGCGCAAGTTTCAGCCGAGAGGCCTCTGAACAAGGTGGCTCTAGGCATAAAAAAAGCGCTTCGTTTTTGGCCTATTTTCTCAGAAACAGACCAAAAACGAAGCGCCAAAAGTACAGAAAATTACTTGGATGCGCTCTTCTGCAGAGGCTTATTCAGGTAGTCAACGGCCAGGTAGGCCAGGGTGCGCATGCCCAGTTTCATGCCGCTCTCGTCAATCATGAAGTCCGGGGTGTGGTGTGCGGGAATCTTGTTGGAGTCCATCCCCTTCGGCATACCACCCACAAACAGGTACACGCCCGGAATCTGCTGCTGGAAGAACGCGAAGTCCTCGGCGCCGGTCACGGCCTTGGTCAGTTTCACGTTGTTCTTTCCGGCGGCCTGTTCTAGGCTTGGCAACATGTGCGCGGTGAGCAGCTCGTGGTTATAGGTGACGGGGCATTGCTCGGTGATTTCAACGATAGCCGTGGCGCCGGCGCTGGCGGCAATCATCTCGGCGGTGCGTTTGAGGCGGGCGTGCAGTTCTTTCTGCATGTCGGTGTTGAGCGCCCGGATGGTGCCGATCATCTCCACTTCCTCTGGGATGATGTTAGAGCGCACCCCGCCATGAATGGCGCCCACGGTGATGACGGCGGCATCCTGCGTGATTTCCATCTGGCGGCTCACAATGGTCTGAATGCCGTTAATTATCTGCGCCGACACGGCAATGGGGTCAATACTGGCCCACGGGTACGCCCCGTGCGCCTGACGACCCTTAATTTTAATCTTGAAGTTGTCTGAACTGGCCATGGTCCCCTGCGGCTTGTACTTCAAAGTGCCTACCTCTGTGGCCGAATTGATGTGCACGCCAAAGATGGCCTCTACCTTGGGGTTGGTCAGCACGCCTTCCTTCACCATCAGTTTGGCGCCGCCTTCCTCTCCTGCGGGTACGCCTTCCTCGGCGGGCTGGAAGATGAACTTGATGGTGCCAGCAATGTCTTTTTTGTTCTGAGTCAGGATTTCGGCGGCGCCCATGAGCATGGCAATGTGCGTATCATGGCCGCAGGCGTGCATCACGCCCACCTGCTGGTTATTGTAAGTGGTCTTCACCTTAGACGCGAAGGGCAGGCTGTTCCGCTCGGTCACGGGCAGGGCGTCCATGTCGGCGCGGAGGGCGACCACGGGGCCGGGCTTGCCGCCTTTCAGAAGGGCTACCACCCCAGTTTTGGCGACGCCGGTATGAACTTCCAGCCCCAGGGATTTCAGGTGCTTGGCAATCTTCTCGGCGGTCTTGAACTCCAGGTTGCCCAGCTCTGGGTTCTGGTGGAAGTCTCTTCGCCATTGGATGACTTTTGGTTCTATCTTGTCGGCTAAGCGGTCTATCTGGGCGTGCAGGTCGTTGCTTTGCCCGTAGCTCACCGCTGGTAGCACAAAAAGGCCGGTGGCCAGCGTGCAAAGGCTTAGTTTCTGTAAAAGCGTCATGGAGAGGTTGTTTGATTTGGTGGTGTTTCCAGAAAAATAAGTCAAAAACTGTTAACATGGAAGTAAAAGAAAGAAAGTGCCGTGACCGCTGGAATCCTAGGCGGGAAAGGTGTAAGTTTATAGGAGGCGTACTGGTCTCACAGAATCCCCCGTTCTGTTCTAGTACTGGGCCTACCCCGCTCCATCACGTTACCTTGAAAGGACTTGCTTTCCTTATGAAATACCTATTCCCTATTTGCCTCCTGCTTTTTGCGGTGCTGAGCAGCTGTACCACCAATTACCAGGAAGTGCCCGCTTTTACTGACACCAAGCAATGGCAGGCCGTAATTGTGACGCCCGCCGGCTCCACTGAGCCGCAGCGCTATGACTTCATTAAAAAAGAGTTTGTCCGTAAAACAGAAGCCGGACGAGCCAAAGAACTGGACTTTCTGCCCTATCTAGGCAACGAGGGCTTTATTCCCAGCACCCTGGTAGACTCAGCTAAGGGAAGGCCGGCCGCACCGTTGCCGGTACTGGTGCTTTCCAACCAATTAAAACAGGGGACGGTGCTGGAGATTCTGCCCATGGGCGTGCTGGTGCTGGAACGAAGCGGGGAGCTGTACCATCTGATAGTGGCTATACCGGCCCGGCCCAGTGAGCAGACCATCTCGGCGCACAACTACATGGATTTTTCGGGGCGCTACCCGGCCGTGAAGACCATCTTGCAGAACTGGTACCTGAACGTGGACCGCCAGCAACCCACCCGTCTGATGGGCTGGAAAGATGAGGCCTTCGCCGAAAAGCTAATTCAGCAGTGGATTCAATAACCAAAAAGAGAAAAGCACGAATAGTAAGGTGATGCCAGAGGTAAAAAGGCCTTTGGCATTTCTATTCAATCTCTTCTTAACTTCGCGCCAGATAATAAGAATGAAACTATGTTACCCGCTATAAATCCCACCACCACCCAAGCCTGGAAGAAATTAGACGCCCATTTCCAGCAGATGCAGTCTCAGCACCTCAAGGACCTGTTTCAGGAGGACCCGCAGCGCTTCGAGAAACTGAGCCTCACCTTTGAGGACATCCTGCTGGACTTCTCCAAGAACCGCGTGACCGAGGAGACCATGCAACTGTTGTTGCAATTGGCGCAGGAGACCGGTTTGCGGGAAGCCATTGACGGCATGTTCTCCGGGGAGAAAATCAACTTCACCGAGGACCGCGCGGTGTTGCACGTGGCCTTGCGCAACAGCTCCAACACGCCTATTCTGGTGGACGGACAGGATGTGATGCCAGACGTGAACCGCGTGCTGGACCAGATGAAGGCCTTCTCTGAACAAATCATCTCGGGTGGCTGGAAAGGCTACACGGGCAAGCCCATCACCACCATCGTGAACATTGGCATCGGTGGCTCTGACCTAGGCCCCGTGATGGTCACTGAGGCCTTGAAGCCGTACCAGAAGCCTAACATCACCACCTACTTTGTGTCAAACGTGGACGGCACGCACATAGCCGAGACCCTCAAGAAAGTAGACGCCGAAACCACGCTGTTCATGATTGCCTCCAAGACGTTCACCACCCAGGAGACTATGACCAACGCTCACAGTGCGCGCACCTGGTTTTTGGAGAATGCAAAGAATGAGGAGCACATCAAAAAGCACTTCGTGGCTATCTCTACCAACACCAAGGCCGTGTCAGCGTTTGGCATTGACCCGCAGAACATGTTTGCCTTCTGGGACTGGGTAGGCGGAAGGTACTCGTTGTGGTCTGCCATTGGCTTGTCCATCTGCTGTACCATCGGGTTTGAGAACTTCAGGTCCTTGCTGGATGGAGCGCATGCCATGGACCAGCACTTCCAGAAGACGCCATTTGAAAAGAACGCGCCCGTGATTCTGGCTTTGCTGGGCATCTGGTACAACAACTTCTTTGGGGCTGAGGCGCACGCGCTATTGCCGTATGACCAGTACATGCACCGCTTTGCCGCCTACTTCCAGCAGGGCGACATGGAAAGCAACGGCAAGTCGGTGGACCGGAACAGCGAAAAGGTAAATTACCAGACCGGTCCTATCATCTGGGGCGAGCCCGGCACCAACGGCCAGCACGCGTTCTACCAACTCATCCACCAGGGCACCAAACTGATCCCATGTGACTTTCTGGCCCCGGCCGTCAGCCACAACCCGCTCAGCGACCACCATCCAAAACTGATGGCCAACTTCTTCGCGCAGACCGAGGCCTTGATGAATGGCAAAACCGAGGAGGAAGTCTTAAAGGAGATGCGTGCCGCCAACCTGTCTGAGGAGGAAATTAAATCCTTGAAAGACTTTAAAGTGTTTGAAGGCAACCGCCCTACTAACTCTATTCTGTTCAAGCAACTGACCCCAAGAACGCTGGGCGCCTTGCTGGCCATGTATGAGCATAAAATCTTTGTGCAGGGCATTATCTGGAATATCTACAGCTTTGACCAATGGGGCGTGGAACTAGGCAAGCAACTGGCCTCCAAGATTCTGCCTGAGCTATTAAATGAGGAGCCAGTCATGTCACATGACAGCTCTACCAACGGTTTGATCAACCAGTTTAAGGCGTTTAGAACCAAGTAGTCCTATAGACTTCTCTTATACTCCCCTTTCAGCTTTCTGCAAAGTTGGAAGGGGATTTTTTCTGTCCATCTGTTTCCGCGACAGGCTATTACTTGAAACTCCGTTTTTGGCCTCTTGCCTAGGAAACAGGCCAAAAACGGAAGCCTACTGTGACAAGAACTTACTTCAGGTAGATTACTTCATTTTTTATGTACGTACATACACATAACAACCTTTTGGCGCTTACCTTCGCTACGGAAGTAATAAGCCTACTCCAACCTAGTCACTATGAGAACCATCAAGAAAATCCATAAAGCAGAATACTCCCCCATCGCAGACTTAATCACCTACTCGCCATTACCGTCCCGAGGACTGCAGATGATTGACCCGTTTCTGTTTCTGAACCACCACGGGCACCAGGTGTACAAGCCCAACAACAACGGATTGCCGTTTGGGCCGCACCCGCACAGGGGCATGGAGACCATGACCTTCATTCTGGAAGGCGACATCATGCACAAAGACAGCGGCGGCCACGAGAGCGTGATTACGGCCGGTGGGGCGCAGTACATGACCGCGGGCCGTGGCTTAATCCATGCCGAAGTGTCTTCTTTAGACTTCAAAGCGAAGGGCGGACCGCTGGAGATTCTACAGTTGTGGATGAACCTGCCCGCCAGGCACAAGATGATGGAGCCGGCGTACAAAGGTCTGCAGAAGGAAGACATCCCCAGCTTTTCTCCTGAGGATGACAAAGTGACCATCAACTTGGTTTCGGGCACGTGGGGCGAGCACAAAGGCGCCTTTGACACCGTGACGGATATTCTTTTGGGCACCATTTACTTCCAGCCCGGCGGAGAGTTGAAAGTATCTGTGCCCGCAGAGCGTAATATCTTCTTCTACATCATCAAAGGCTCACTCACCGTGAACGGGCAGGAAGTGCCTTACCGGAACCTGGTGGAGTTTAACAATGACGGAGAGGAATTGGAGGTGAAAGCTTCTGAGGAAAGCATTCTGTTGTTCGGGCATGCGGCGCCATTTAATGAGCCGGTGGTGGCGCAGGGGCCGTTTGTAATGAACTCCGAGGCTGAGATTAGACAGGCCTACCAGGACTACCAGCAGGGCAAGTTCGGGCAGTGGAAGCACTAAATCGTTTTTGGCCTGATTTCCGGAAAACAGCCTGAAAACGGGAGGGCCCGATGTTGCAGAAACATCGGGCCCTCCCGTTTTCAAATCACAGTGTACTGCTTAGTTAATCTTGTCCATTTTGGCTTTTACAATCTCCACGGCGCGGCGCATGTTCTCTACTTCCTTCTTAGCGGCCTCTTGCTGCTTCAGGTTGTTTTCTACGTCTTGGTTTAGCTGAGTCAGTTCGTTGCCGTTGGCGGCCAGTTCGGCTTCCAGTTCTTGTTTGCGGGCTTGGTTCTTGGTGATTTTGTATTTGATTTCATCCGCCTGGCGCGCTACGCGGTCGGCCTCATTCTGAGAGTTTACCAATACTTTCTCGGCATCAGAAATCTGTTGCTGCACGTCTTGCTTGTATACTTGGCGCGCGAACTGCTGCAACATGGCCTCAGAGCGGGCCCACTCTTTGGTGGTTTCCTTTTTGCTCAGGTACGCGTTGCCTAAGTCCAGAGACCACCAGACCATAGTCCCTTGGTCAGAGCCCTCTACCTTAGACATGATGCGCATGGGGTTGGTGGTAATGGTGTCTATCTGGGCTTTCTCCACGGTGTACACGCCTTTACCCGCTTGTGCTTTGGCGGTAGGTAAAATAGATGGACCTTTCACGGTGCCGCCGGACTTCTCCTTTAGATAAGAGGCCCAGGCCTTCTCCACCACTTTGCTGTCCAGCTGGATCATGATGCGCTGCCCCTTCCGGACGATGCCATTGATGTCCACTTCCTTTTCGTCTACCGTTGAGCGCTGCTGTGCCCAACCCATCGTTGCCATGCCTAAAAGCATGAACAACAGCGCTACTGCCTTCATGTGCGTACGTTTGCCTTTCATCTTATTGTAGTGAGGTATTCAATCCTGAAATTAGGCAAAAAATCAGAATAGGCACAGAGCCGTATAAAATTTTACCTTTGAGCCAAGCGCCACTAAAAACCTATTGGCCCATTTGCCTGTTTGATGCACTATGAACGTAACCGTCTGTAGAAAAGAGAACTTCAACGCCGCCCACCGCCTGCATAATCCTGCCTGGACAGATGAGCAGAATACCCGGGTGTTCGGGCTCTGCAACAACCCTAATTACCATGGGCACAATTATGAGCTGGTGGTGCGACTGACGGGCCCCGTAGACCCAGACACAGGCTATGTCTATGACATGAAAAAACTGAGTCTGCTGATTAAAGCAGAAATTTTAGATAAATTTGACCACCGAAACTTAAACCTGGACACAGACGAGTTCAAACATCTGAACCCCACCGCCGAAAACATTGCCATGGTCATCTGGCAACGCCTGCGCCCCCACCTCTCAGAAAACCTGGCTTTGTCCGTCACACTATTTGAAACCGAAAGAAACTTTGTTGAATACCATGGATAGACGGGAGGACAATGATCAGGATCCTGAAGAAGACCATATGACTGGTTCTTTGGATACGCCGCTCCGCCCAGATGCCTTTGCCCTGACGGATGAGCAGAAGATTGAGGGCATAGAATACCACTTTAAAGAGATCATGCAGCTTCTGGGCCTGGACCTGGAAGACGATAGCCTGAAAGGCACACCACGCCGCGTGGCCAAGATGTACGTGAAAGAGATCTTTGACGGCCTAAAGCCAGAGAACAGGCCGGCCGCCCGTCTGTTTGAGAACCGCTACGGTTACCGCCAGATGCTGGTAGAGCGTGACATTACCTTGTACTCCAGCTGTGAACACCACTTTGTGCCCATCATCGGCAAAGCCCATGTGGCCTATATCCCTAATGAGCATGTGATTGGCTTGTCTAAATTGAACCGCATTGTGCAGTACTTCGGGCGAAGACCGCAGGTGCAGGAGCGTTTGACGCGCCAGATTGCGCAGGAATTACGAGATGTGTTGAAGACTGAGAACGTGGCCGTTTTAATAGAAGCAGACCACCTCTGCGTAATGAGCCGCGGCGTAAACGATGTGAGCAGCAGCACCATTACCTCTGAGTATTCGGGGCTATTTGAACAGGAAGCGTACCGCTTGGAATTCATGCAGGCCATACGCCATAACAAAAGCTGATGCAAATCTTCCAGAAGATGAATTTTTCAGACGTTCGCTGCGTTTTCCAGTGCACTGCCTCTTTAAAAGGAGCAGGCACATCTATTCTTAACTGATTTTTCAGAAGGGAAAGATGGCTGTGAACGCAGATCGTATAGAAAGCAACATGTCAGGAAAGAAAATACTGATTGCCGGAGGCACTGGTTTGTTAGGGACACGTTTGTCAGAGATGCTGATTGACAGTGGGTATGAAGTAGCCCACCTCAGCCGCAACCCAGACAAATACGCGCACTACAAGACCTTTAAGTGGGATCTTAAAAAAGGCTGTTTGGATGAGAACGCCTTGAAGTATGCAGACTACGTCATCAACTTGGCAGGCGCCAGCGTCTCTGAGGAGAAATGGTCTGGGTCCCGCAAAAAAGAAATCCTGCACAGCCGTACGCAAAGCACGCATGTGCTCTGTGACTACTTAGGAAAGGTGCAGCACCACGTGAAGGGGTTCATCTCCTCATCGGCGGTGGGCATTTACGGCAACTCTGGAGACAAGCTGATGCTGGAAGAAAGCGCTTACGGCTCTGACTTTTTAGCCGAAGTCTGCAAGCAATGGGAGCATTCTGCTTGGCAGGTGCACAGCTTGGGGATCAGGACGGTTATCTTCAGGATTGGGATTGTGTTGAGCAACAAAGGCGGGGCGCTGCCCCAGATTGCCAAACCCATACGCATGCTAGCCGGTGCACCGCTTGGTTCTGGCAAGCAGTACATGTCCTGGATTCACATTGATGACATGTGCCGTTTGTTTATCAAAGCCATTGAAGACACTAGCATGCAAGGAGTGTACAATGCCGTATCTCCTCATCCTAGTACCAATGAAGAAGTCACCAAAGCTTTGGCCTCAGTGATGCACAAGCCTTTGGTTTTCCCTAACGTACCAGCCTTCGGGTTAAAGTTGATGTTGGGCGAAATGAGTGAAATTGTGTTAGGTGGCTCCAGAGTGAGTGCCAACAAAGTGCTACAGACTGGCTTCACGTTTGAGTACGGCCAGCTTCAAGAGGCTCTGGAGTCTCTATATGATAAGAATAGTTAAGTGGTGAATGGGACTGGGTCATGCAGATCATTATTCAGTCCCATTGACTCTTCTTGCATACTTACCTCTTCCCCTTTTGTCTTCTTGTCTAGTTAATCGGATGCAAGGCTGCAATTTCTTTGCAAACTCCTGCAACTTAGGATATATAGATTTTTTATTCGGGTTTTGGTTCACCTTATGGTGTAAGGATTCGTATTCATCTATTGGATCCGAAAAACAAGAAGTAACTCCTTTAAATCTCTGGGTGATTTAGGTCCCCAATCAAATCCACACTCTCCTTTTCAGGGTTTACCCATAAGCATATTGAATATTATATAAATCATATATTTAATTAAATCCGTCAATTTTTCAAAGTAGTACTGTTAGAAGAAATCTATTGGACTTTCTGTAAATTCTCATTTAGGCTGGCACGACATAAATTGTCGCTTTTGTAAAAATTGGCCACAACTTTATAAGAGAATCTTAGTATATAGGTTATATAGCAAACGGTAATATTTACATCTCATTACCTTTGCTATCTCAGTGACATACAGAGCACTTAAGAGATTTAATTTCTGAACTTCTCTTTCAGCAAATCCTTTAGATCATCTGTATATTTTAGAGTAATAGGCACTAGTGTTGTAAGGGTTGAACGGTGATGAATGAATTTTGCTTTTAATAGCAATTCAAGAAGGAGCCTCCCTTTGTGAGAATGGCAAGTTGCGGTTGGTAAACAAATAATGCTACTCTATGAAAAACCTTTTCCCTTCTACTTACTCAGATTAGTACCTGAGCGCACACCCTCTGGTGAGGTTTCCCTCACAGACTCAACTACCATTTAAGGCAAGCTTTCACTGTTAAGGTGAAAATACTCTCATCAGGTTTTGAATAGGAATCTATTCTTCACTTGGCTTGGCTGTCTATGGCTCGTGAATTCCCCTATCCTCTTTCTGAGCGTGAGGCCCTACCCTTACGACATACAAAAGTGAATAAGTATATCTGCAAAGCTTTTTGCATGCAGATGTAGTTGGTGCACTTGAACAAGTCTTCTCCTGGGCTTGGTGATTTCTACCCATGCTGGTTTTGCGTGCAGTTTTGTCAACACCAGTGGCGGTAAACTTTTCTTTTGCTAAGCAGCCAGGGAGCCAGACACGCTTCCAATCCTTAAAGACCTCCTACTTGTGGGCCACTTTGGCCATTTACCTTATTGCAATTGTAGTACATCGCCTAAATCTGAGTACCCATGATTCAGCCTATACCTACTTTTCTACCAGATAGCTCTTTAACAGATCCAAGTTCCTTCATCTCTAGAAAAACACCTAGGTTACTAGTAGGCCTCTTGGCGCTTTTATACCTATTCTTCTTAATTCAATATACTCAAGATGCTAAATGGGCGGTAAGTAGCCTGGTGTCCATCTATTGCTTGGCCTATTTGATAACCACTGTTGTCTCCTACAGAAGACCCATCAACTCTTATAAATTTTCTGTCTATTTTATTATTTCTGCCAGTCTTCTAACTCTGTTCTACATTTATTTCAATAATCTATTCCTACACTACACGTTTGCGCCGGCTACCACTTTATGGATTGATCAGGTAACTACTCCCTTAGAATTGCTTTCCCTTTCTTTCTTAAAACCTATGATGCCCGTGAGAGAGGGGAACCAACAAACTGCCTCGCAGTTTCATACACCCATATTTTCTTCCATCAAAAATTTTGCAGTAGACCACAAAACGAAATATACCCTGATAGCAGGCATAGGCAATACTGCTAAAACCATTCAGAAACAGTTCTACAACTGCCATGACGCCAGTTATCAGATAAAAGGCTTTGTGAAATGCAAGAACGAGGCCTGCGAGGTACAGCAAGAGAATATTGTCTCTGACCTGGCGCAGTTTAAAAATTACCTAAGAGATAATACCGTAGATGAGATTGTGATTGCACTGCCGGTCAAAACGTCTAAAAAAGTAAAACGCATCTTAGAAACCGCTGACTACTACGGCATTCGGGTAAAATACATTCCAGATTACCAGAACCTCTTCGGGAAGAATTACAAGGCTACCCGCGTAGGCTCCCTGGACATTGTGAACGTGCGCCAGACCCCGTTAGATGAGACCTATGCCTTCTTATTGAAGAATACCTTTGACAAGATTTTCTCCTTGGCAGCGCTCCTATTTCTGGCACCAGTGTTTCTGGTGATAGCCGCGCTCATCAAGTTAGATTCACCAGGCCCTATTCTGTATTGCCCGGTAAGGATTGGCAAGTCTGGCAAACCTTTCAAGGTGTTCAAGTTTAGAAGCATGCGCGAGAACGATAGCGCCTTAGGTGGCACCATGTCTACTCAGGAAAACGACAACAGAATCACTAAACTGGGTCGCATATTAAGAAAATACAGCTTAGATGAGCTTCCTCAGTTTATAAACGTGCTGTTAGGTGACATGAGCGTGGTAGGTCCCAGACCACATAGAAGTTTCTTAAACCAACAGTTGCAGGAAAGCGAAGACAAGTACATGGTGCGCCATTACTTTAAACCTGGCATTACGGGCTGGGCACAGGTGAATGGCTGGCGCGGGCCTACAGATACCAAGGAACAGAAAAACCAACGTACCTGCCATGACCTATGGTATGTAGAGAATTGGTCCTTGTGGCTGGATATCAAGATCATATACATGACAATTTTCGGAAAAAACACCCACAAAAATGTCTTCTAATACGTATATATATGAATTCAATATTCTTCCCGTCACAGTAGCCTGGCTTTTACCTACGTAAAGCCAGTAAGAGTTCTCTGTTTAGCTACTGTTGCCTTACCATTCCCTCACCCTATAGCGTCCTAAAACAAAGAACCATGAGAAAATTTACGCTCCTGTTCATATTTTCTATCTTTTTATCTCTGCCTTTAACGGCGCAACTTTCCTCCTTTAAAGTACTACAACCCGTTGGCGTTGCTACCAACACCGGTGATAAGCCACAGTCAAAAGTGTGGTTTTATGAAGGAAAATACTGGAGCATTCTACCAGATGCCGTTGGTACCCACCTCTGGCGCCTGGATGGTACCGCCTGGACCAAACTACAACTGCTGCTTCCTGGGGATTATGCCAAGGCAGATTGCAAAGTGGTGGGCAACATTGCGCACATCCTTTTATTCAGGGAGACCAATATGTCTTATCTGATGTCATTAGAGTATTCTGCCAAGGACAACACCTATCAACTCTGGTCACAACGTCCGTCTAGGGTGGTATTGAACCTGGATCCTAATGTGGAAGTGGCCACCCTGGACATTGACAGCAAAGGCAGAATGTGGATAGCCTATGACGGCAGTAAAGAAATCTATGCCCAATGGAGCGATGCCCCCTACTCTACCTGGAGCGCCCCCATTACCTTGGCTAACAACACCAGCACCGATGATCTATCTGGTGTCATTGCGCTACCCGGTATAAATAAAATAGGCGTACTCTGGTCTAACATTGCCACCAAGCGCTTCGGTTTTAAGTTACACGATGACAACGCTGACCCCAACACATGGTCAGAGGACGAGATTCCGGCCAACCAGTCAGCCATGGATGTTGGCGCCGGCATGGCAGATGACCATTTAAACATGACGGCCGCCAGTGACGGCACTTTGTATGCCGCCGTCAAAACTTCCTTTGAAACCGCCGGTTACACCAAAATAGCCTTGCTGGTACGTAGACCATATGGCACTTGGGATGAAATGTACAAAGTATCTGGCACCGGCACCCGGCCCATTGTCATCTTAAACGAAGCACAGGACAAGCTGAAAGTAATCTATACCGCTGATGAAGGCGGCGGCGACATCTTACAACGAGAGTCCTCTACCATTAACATCTTGTTTGACTCGCCGCGCACCTTGCTTGCCGGGCCTTATAACTATGCTTCTACAGCCAAGAACAATCCCAATGCACCAGAGTCTATCGTGATTGCCACCAACGTATCTTCCCTCAACTTGCAGGCGGTAGGAGTATTAACGGTAGACGCCCTTGGTTCTACCCTAAAAGCCTACCCAAACCCATTCAATATGATGTGCACCATAGCCTTCTCTTTGCCAGAGGACAGCGACTATTCTATTGGCATCTATGACAGCAAGGGTTTACAAGTAACCTCATTTGTACAAGGCAGCGCCATTAAAGGCAAACAAAACAAGGTTACCTTCAACGGCTCAAGTTTAGCCAGTGGCCTTTACATAGCTCGCCTTAAAACCAGCACGGGCATGCAGCATATTAAAGTATTGCTTGAGAAGTAAAAAGCTGCTCAGACAATAGATTATCTAAAACGAAGTCGCCAGCTACCTACACTAGCTGGCGACTTCGTTTTTGGCCTTATTTCTGGAAAACAGGCTAAAAACGACAGGTTCATGGCCAGATAGTGGGATTACTTTTGGGCCGTGGTTTCGGCGCTGGGCGCCATTTCTGCGTAGGTGGCGTGCTCATTACCCACTTTAATGTTGTCAAAGTACACCACCCGGTTGGTCACGGCCGAAGTCCCGTTTTTAAAGGCCGCTTTGTACAATCCGAGCTTCCATTTGGGCATCACCGCATTGTTGTACATGTTGCCGGCAGCATGTGTGAGAATTTTGTTTCCGTTGTGCCATACCTCAATGAGTCCGTCTTCATGGAAGGAATGCACAAAATGAAAGACAAACTCATGCCAGGTGTCTTTGGTTACTTCGCCTAGGTCCAGTTTCTTTTTACTTTCGGGGGTTACGCCGTCAGAGACCAAGTTTGCATTGAACCCGGTATCTAACACAAACCTGTCCTTATTCACGCGTAGGGCTGTGGCAGGACTAGAAGACTTCTCCCCTAAATGCTGGTCGGCGCGCTGGTACCACTGCGAAATGATTTCACGCACCGTGTCTTTGGCAAACCCATCTGACGGAAAATACACCGCAAAAGAATACCAGCGCTCCTTAGAAGTGACCGGCCCTACAATGGTGACTTCGGCGCGTTTGCCGTCTTTCACCAAAGCCTGGTCAGCTCTTATCTCAAACCGGGCTGCTTTTCTGCCTTTGAACACCGGCGAGGTGACATATTGCAAGGCGTAGTCCCAGTCTCCTATTTCTTTGCCGTGGGCGGCAGAAAATGGTGCGTCATTTTCAAAGGTTTCTTCAAACAGGAGATTGGAATTGGCTGATGACTTGGTTACAGAGATTGGGTGAGTATCTAGAGCCGTAGACTTTTCTCCTTTTTTACCTGCGCACGAAACCGCCAACAGCATCTGCAGCAAAAGCAAACCATTAGAATATAGAACCATAATCATGTAAAGAGAGGTGCCGCATGGAAAGTAGCCGAAATTGCGCGAAGCAAATTCCTTAGCTGTTACTATTCAACCTTCTACGCAAGTATGGCCACCTTTGTGATATTAATTTACTGAAGGTTTCCTCTACTATTATTTAGCCCGAAGTTGGGCAGAAGCATAAGTGATTTCATACTTGAGCTATGTAGAATTTTCTTCCGTTTTTGGCCTGTTTTCTGGAAAACAGGCCAAAAACGCTTCTCCTCTCATCTTTGTTTAGCATCAATTCCATAATCATCTCAAGCTTGTACAAACAAAAAAGGAGCAGCTAGGTGGCTGCTCCTTTTTAAAGGGTTTAGTATCTGTTATTACTAGTCAGGTTAAGGTTGGCATTTGGCCAGGTTCTTAGTTCTGAATTTTGAAGTTGATGGTGTACGCAGGAGCTGTTAAAGATCCAAGGCTGCTCTTAGTACCAGTGTACGTGCTACCAGTCAAGGTATAAGAACCTGTTGCAGCAGTCCAAGAGTAGTAGTCACCTGCTCTGTTGTCACCAAACAAAGCGTAAGGAACTGCGTCATCCAATCTGGTTTCGCTCTTAGCACCTGACATTACAAATTTCACTACACCACCGGCTTTGGCCGTGTTGGCTCTGATGTTGAATCTGTTTGTACCAACAACACTTAGGTCAATCACGCCACCATTAGGGATAGTCATGATGTCTTTGTCTGTAGTGGCATTTACCAAGGTGAAGCTAACAACCTTCTGAACGTCTGTTGAAGTTGTGGTAGTAGGAGTAGTCGTCGTGGTTGTGGTCGTGCCACCAGTTGTAGTCGTTCCACCTGTTGTAGTTGTACCGCCTGTAGTAGTAGTTGTACCAGTTGTGGTAGTAGCAGTAGTTCCTGAACCAGTACCAGAGCTCATGTCAGCGAAGGTGGCGTTTGCGTTACCTACTTTTACGTTGTCAAAATAGATCACGCGGTTGGTCACGATTGTCTCATCATATTTGAAAGCAGACTTATACAAACCAATTTTCCACTTAGGCAATACGTCATTGTACATGTTACCACCAGTCAAAGTCTTCACTTTCACACCGTTCATCCAGATCTCAACAAGTCCGTCAGAACCATATGAGTGAATGAAGTGGAACACAAACTCAGTCCAAGTGTCTTTCTTGATGGCACCTAGATCATGTACTACGCGTGTTTCTGGCGTGTTTCCTACTTCAAAAGTGATTCTATCTTTGTCCGTTCTCAATGAAGTAGAAGGGCTTCCGCTCTGGTACCACTGGTTAATGATCTCACGCTCCGTGTCGTACTCATATCCTTTAGAAGGGAAATAAGCAGCGAAAGAGTACCAGGTATTCTTGGTGATATCACCTTCAGCACCCTTTACAATAGTGAATTCAGATCTTTTACCATCATTCACCAACGGCTGATCCTTTCTGATCTCAAAGCGGGCTGCTTTAGTACCTCTCCATACTGGAGTATTTACAATTTGAAAGGCATAATCCCAAGTTCCAATTTCTCTACCATGAGCAGTAGAGAAAGGAGACGTACCTTCCATAGTTTCCTCAAAAATCAAGTTGGTTGAAAGGTTAGAAGTAGAAGCTACTTCTGCGGTTGGGTTCATTTCTTCTAGTTCATCTTTTTCACAAGAGGCAGAGATGAAACCTACTAGCAATGGCAATACGATATATTTGGTGTTAAACTTCATGTTGAAAAAAATTAATAAAGGGATTTTGTAAAAGGTTTGGCTTAGTTCTCAAGCCCCGTGTAATAATTAGGCGGCTTAAGCGTTTAAATATCAGTCAGCTAAAACTGACCTTACTACTTCCTTCTAAAAGTGCCTCATAGACGACTGTTTGGTTAAACTTCTTCCTTTTCTCTTTCTGCACTAAAACCAGAAACACCATCTGGTACCGTTTTGCGTGAATTGTATTTTTACCTTTTGTAAATTCTCATTTTATCTTTCAGAATCTTGTAACCTCCTTATTACCAATTCCGTAGTTGCAAAGTTAATAACAATATTAATACATTTTTCAAAGACCCTCCATTATTACCATATTGTATCAAATTGTTATAAAAAAAAGCTAAAGTTCTTTATTCCCTTCTACACTTTGTTAGAAAAGTACACAACTAAATATTTCAACTATCTGTATATCAATCACTTATATCAAACATCCACTATACTTGATTCTTCAGTATAGCAAGAGACTATAATCTTTTAGTCAAAGAAACGCCCTCATTCAATAAAACATAGATTGTTATATTCTAACTAGCTATTAACCAATACACTAATGCTACATATTGCATTAATCCGTGTCAGTTTAGAAGTATTTATTCTTGATAATTGAACACACTGTTCTAAGGCTCATTTTTTGGATAAGGCGCGTTTATAGATTGGTAGAGCTTCAATCAGAGTATTAGATTTGAAAGGAGACCTCTTATAGTAGAGGATGTGGCTACTGATTGAAATAATATCTTAGATAATGTTAGATGGAAGTGGCTGTAGGCTATTCGTCATCTGTGCAGGTCTCTTTATTAAGGGATTGGTCTTTCACTTAGAATAGCTGGTAGACGAACTACCTCCACCAAATCGTCATCCAACCTATTTCCAGAGAGGGTTTGCTATATTCTAGATTTTGAGATTATCCGTATTAAAACGCAAACATTCACTTTTGGCCCGCGTATAGCATCTTATATTCTCACTATTCAGTTATTGAAAAAGTAACATACACTTCTGAATAGGCCAATCAACCAGAACCTTTAGGCGTCTAATGCCTTAACACCTCTCACAGTTACGTTCATGTGGTGCTATGAACGTCTGAAAACATGCGGAGCACCCTTGCATATTGCCCTCCAGCGCCAGCCGCAGATAATCTTATTTGCCCGCTGACTTCATGTAACTGCAAAGAAAGCTTCTGCTTTAGGTACATGCTTATCCAGGCTGCCCCGGCCTTCTATTCTACTGCACCTACTGCCAGATCATCTGTTTGATTATTAGTGTTTGTGGCATGAAAAAAATTTCAACTCTCTTATTTGCACTTTCTGTGCTCTTTGTATTTTCAGTAAATGCCCAAAATGTCTTTATACCATTTGGTTCTACCTGGTCGTATCTGGACAACGGGTCAAACCAAGGCACTTCTTGGAAAGACCCCTCGTTTACTGAGACTACCGCATGGAAATCTGGGTTGGGCAAATTTGGCTACGGCATAGATGATGCAGTAACCACCATCAATTATGGGCCCACCACCAGCCCCAAGTACATTACCACCTACTTTAGAAAAACAGTCAATATCCCAGACCTATCCTCCCAAAGCTCCTACTCAGCCAACATTAAAATGGATGATGGCGTGGTGGTGTATGTGAATGGCGCAGAGGTTCTACGCTACAACATGCCCACCGGCACTATCGCCTATAACACCCTTGCCTCCATTAGCTCTAGCGGCAATGGAACCAACATTATCAACTTTGCCATTCCAGCATCTGCGTTTGTAGTGGGCACCAATGTGGTAGCGGTTGAGGTCCATCAACAGAAGGCCAATACCTCTGACATGGCCTTTGACTTGGAACTGATTGGGCCAGGCACAGATGTCACGCCACCAGCAGTAGTAAGCATCAATAGGCAGGCGCCTACCGCCTCAACTGTCACCTCTCCGGGCACCGCTATCTTTAGAGCCACTTTCTCTGAAGCTGTTACGGGTGTCACTGCAGATGATTTCACTTTTACTGTAAGTGGTAGCGCGACAGCTACCATTGCTAGTGTAACTGCTGTAGGGACTAAGAAGACGCAATATGACATCTCCATCAACCTTAGCGGAGTAGGGACGCTGCGTCTAAACTTAAAATCTTCTGCCACTGGCATTATAGACTCATCCAACAACCTAATTGCCACTGGTTATACTTCAGGGCAGACTTACACCCTTGAAGCCTTAAGCAGCGGGACCGGGTTCAGTTCAGTGACTAACCTCAGCCCCATGCCCATTTCCATTAACACCGCAGACAAACCTCAATCTAAGGTATGGCAGTATGCGGGCAAGTTCTGGACGGTGCTGCCTACGGCAGATGGAACCTTCCTTTGGAGGCTAGACGGCACTACTTGGACCAAGATGTTATCTGTGTATGGCGGCACCTCTTCCAGAGCAGACTGTAAGGTAGTGGACAATGTAGTGCATGTACTCCTATATAGAGGCAGCAGCACTTCTTACCTGGTATCTCTGGAATATGTGCCCACATCTGCCAACTACAAACTTTGGAGCGCCAGAACCACTAGAACATCTCTTACCTTAGGACCAGATGCCGAAACTGCCACGCTGGACCGGGACGGCACCGGAAGGCTGTGGATAGCCTATGACACCCCCGGAGCGGTCAACGTCCTCTGGAGTGATAGTCCTTATACTACTTTTAGTGCACCTATTGTTATACAGACTGGCATAGTCAATGATGACATTTGTAGCATTATCGCCCTGCCTACCCAAGGCAAGATTGGGGTACTGTGGAGCAACCAGAGTGCAGACTTTTTTGGCTTTAAGACACATAATGACGGGGACGACCCCAACACCTGGTCTGTAGATGAAAAACCTGCCTCCCAGTCTGCCTTGAAAGTGGGCACTGGCTTCGCTGATGACCACCTGAACATGAAAATTGCCAGCGATGGTACTTTGTATTGCGCGGTTAAGACTAGCTATGAGTCGCCGGGCTATACAAAGCTAGCGCTTCTTGTCCGGAGACCTACTGGGATTTGGGATAATGCGTATGAAGTGACTGAGTTTGAAGGCACCCGGCCTATGCTCATCCTGAATGAGGCCGCAAATAAAATGCAGGTCATCTTTACCTCGCATGAAAATGGCGGTGACATCCTATACAGAGAGTCTGCTATCAGTAATATTTCCTTTAGCCCTACCATTCCTCTATTGAGAGGATTGTACAACTATACCAGCAGCACCAAGGACAGCTACACGGGAGAGACGGTCATCATTGCCACAGATGTTTCCACCACCGCCTGGAAAGCAATTGGTTTTTTAGTGACAGACGGCAACGCGGCTGCCACGGTGACTACCAATTTATTACCAGAGCACAGTCATAAAATGCTCAAGGCGTATCCTAATCCTTTCCAAGGAACCACCACCGTGCTGTTCACTTTGCCCACCGCAGGAGACTACACCTTGGCCTTGTACAATAACAAAGGAGAGCAGGTAGCAGACCCTACAAAAGGAAACGCTGCCGGTGGAGTTTCTACTGCTGTTGAGGTGAAAGCGAATCATCTGCCTTCGGGCCTCTACATCCTTAAACTGCAGACGGCGCAAGGCATTGAGACCATGAAATTACTGCACACTAGGTAAAAGTACCTCCGCTGACAGGGCGGTGAGATGAATATGAGATTTTTGAATTCTCTGGCCTTTGGGCCAGAGAACTTCTACACCCATAAAAGTACGCTTATAGAAACACTTCTAATCCTACCAGACCAAACGCTATGATTGTACCACTAAGAAAATCGCTGTCCTACTTGTTACTTGTGCCTTGCTTCCTTTTCTTCTGCTCTTGTGCCAGCACCAAAAAAGTGGTGTACTTTAATAACATTCAAGACAGTGAACTGCCGGCGGGCGTAGAAAACATTGAACCGCTTATTCAGAAAAACGACCTGTTAAGCATTTCTGTGAGCAGCCTTAACCCAGAGGCCACCAAAATCTTCAATACCCCCAACGTAACAGACTCAGAGGCCCCTGACTTCTCAGGCAGAGCCACTTCCGTGTCAGGGTATCTGGTCAACTCTCAAGGGTACATTCAGTTCCCCATCTTAGGAAACATCAAAGCCGTAGGGTTAACCAAAAGACAATTAAAGGAAAGCCTTACCAAAAGCCTTACAGAACGTAAACTCTTGGTAGACCCCATCATCAACATCAGGTACCTCAACTACCGCGTAACGGTCCTGGGCGAAGTAGCCCACCCTACCGTGGTAAATGCCCCCAATGAGAAGATCACCTTGTTAGAAGCCCTAGGCCTAGCGGGTGACTTAACCATCTACGCCAAGCGTAGCAACGTCCTGATCATACGGGAAGTGGACAATAAGAAAATCATTAAACGAATTAATCTTAACTCTACAGAGCTGTTCAACTCCCAGTATTACTACCTACAGCCCAATGACATTGTGTATGTAGAGCCAGACAAAGCCAAAGTAGCCACCGCAAGTCCAGTGAGACAGCTTTTGCCCTTGATTTTTAGCGGGCTGACTGTCGTTGTAGTTGCCGTTGATAGATTAACCAGATAAATCAGCTAAGACGTATATGACTGACCAAACCAACACCCAAGAAGAAGGTCTGTTTGACTCTTTGGCGCATAAATATGTGCCTTACTGGCCAATGTTCCTTATTCTGTTCATGCTAGCCATGGCAGGCGCTTGGGCCTATTTGCATTACCTAGCTATTCCTACGTATGAGACCTCTGCCACCATCATCATCAAAGATGAGAAGAAAGGGGTGGATGAGTCCAGAATGACCCAATCCATTGACGCCTTCACCTCTAACAACATTGTGGAGAATGAGATAAAAGTCATCCAGTCCAGAGCCCTCACTAGACAAGTGATTGATGACCTTGGTTTATATGCTCCCTTTTATGAGGAAGATAAGTTTAAAGCAATTCCGGCCTATTCTACCTCTCCCATTAAGGTGCGCCTTAAAATACCAGAGCAAGCCAAAGAAGTAGAAAAGGTCTACTTCACCTTTGACAAGGCTACCCAGCAGGTAAAGATTGACGGTAAAAAATATCCCTTGAACACTTGGGCAGAGACGCCTTATGGTGAGATGATGTTTTTACCCAATGACAAACAGTCTGACCAGGCAGAGCTACCACTTTATTTCTCCATTGTTCACCCTAAGAAAGTAACAGACGGCATCATCAGCAGCTTGTCCATTCAGGCAGAAAACAAACTATCAACCGCCGTAAACCTAAATTTTACAGATGCCTCCCCTGCCCGCGGCGAAGACATCTTAAATAAACTCATTGAGGAATACAACCAAGTGGCCATTGACAAGCGCAATGATTTGGCCGCCAAAACCCTGGACTATGTTAACAACCGCATTATTCTGGTAGGCAAAGAACTCAAGGAACTGGAAAACCAGATGGTGCAGTACAAGTCCAGCCGTGGAGTGGTGGACTTAAGCGAGCAAGGCAAGATGTACTTGAGCAGCGTGGGTGAAAGTGACCGCAACCTCTCTGACATCAACCTGCAACTAGCCATTCTAAGTGAGGTGGAACAGTACGTGATGCTGAAAAGCAACTCGGCGGGCATGGCGCCTTCCACTTTAGGCATAAAAGACCCGGGCTTAACCCAACTACTCCAAAAGCTGTATGATTCTGAGATACAATACCAGCGGTTAAAAGGAACCACCGCCGAGAACAACCCGGTCTTATTGTCGGTGGTGAGTGAGATTGAGCAGATACGGCCAAGTATCTTGGACAATATCCGCAACCAGCGCAGGGCCTTACAAGCCAGTAGAGCCAGTATGGCCTCTACCAGCAGCCGGTACAACTCCCAGTTGCAGACCATCCCGCGCAAAGAAAGAGAGCTCCTGGAAATAAGCAGACAGCAAGCCACCAAGAACGACGCATATAATTTCTTGCTGCAGAAACGCGAAGAAACAGTTCTCTCTTATGCGCCAACAGATGAAGACACCCGCATTGTAGACATGGCCGAGTCCTCTTTGTACCCCGTAGCGCCACGGTCATTGTACATCTACCTCATAGCAGCGGTGATGTCTTGCGTACTAGGGGTGGTCATGATTTCTGGAAGGGAGATGATGAACGGCAAGCTGTTGTTCTTGTCAGAGATTCTGTCCAATACAGACATCCCCGTGGTGGCCGAGCTGCAATACACCAAGACCAAAGACAAACTGCACCAGAAGCCTACAGACGGTTTTGTGATTGAGGAGTTCAGGCACATGCGGGCCACCATTGGCTTGTTTGGCCGCACCTTTGTCAAGAAGAAAATCATGATTACGTCCAGCATCGCTGGTGAGGGGAAAACCTACGTGAGCACCAATCTGGCCCACAGTTTAGCTTCCTCAGGCAGAAAAGTGGCTTTACTGGATTTCGACTTACGGAACCCTTCCACTACCCGCCTCTTTAATTTAACCAATTACAAAGGCATAACTGAGTACCTCATGGAGGACATTGAGCCCTACCAGATCATCAACTCCACTGAATCTGAAAACCTGTACGTGGTACCCGCGGGCGTCTTTGTGGGCGACAGCACCGAACTCCTGCTCAACGGAAAACTGGAAGACTTATTCAGCTATCTGGAAAACGAGTTTGACTACATACTGGTAGACACTGCCCCGGCAGACATCATCTCTGGCGCCTCTATCCTCACTGAGTTCTGCAACATGACCTTGCTCATTATGCGGCACGGGTACACGCCAAAAGCCCTGGTGAAACGCCTGCCCAAAAACAACAAATTCAAGTTTATGAACAACATGGCCATAGTGTTCAACGGCGTAAAACCAAGAGGCTTGTTCAAAGGCCATCATGGCATTGAGTACGGCTACGGCTATGAGCTGAACTATGGCAACAACGCCTATCTGGCCAAGAATACTTAATTGAAAAATAGATAGCCAAAAAGCTATCAAACACGTTAATAAATGAGCCCCACTACGCAGAATGACTTATCAGAAGAAAAGATGGTCATTGGCGTTGGCACCTATCCAGCCTCCCTCGGCACTTATTAGTCTAGTCCTTTTTTACATAGTAAACCAATGGATTGTAACTGGTATATCCTTTGCACTAAACCTAAGCGGGAAAGAAAAGTAGCGCAAAGCTTAAAGGAACTGCGCATCCAACATTTTTGCCCCATCAACAAAAAGGTGCAGAAGTGGGGAAAGCGGCAGGAAACTATTTATGAGCCCCTGTTTGCTACCTATGTATTTATCAAAACCACAGAGGCGCAGCTCCGCACCCTGCAACTACTGCCCGAGGTGGTGCAAGTGGTACACAGAAAAAAAGGACCTATAGTGGCGATAGACACAGAAGTGAAGGCGATTAAGGAATTCATGAAAGCCCACCAGAACGTGCGGTTTGCCATCACCAACCAGAGCAAACAAAGCGTAGCCCTGCAGGTAGAAGACATGCTCCTGGATAGAGAAGGCACTGTGATTCCTACCAAGACGCAGTTGACCAAAGTGACCCTCCCCTCCTTAGGTGTTTTATTATACGCCCAAGAAACCAAGAAAAGCACCACCAGGACCAAGACGAAAATTGGCTCTGTCAATAGATAACTAAGTTTTACAAAAAGACACTCTCCCTTTCATAGCACCCTTTCTATGAAAGAAAACCGGTAGCTCGCCTACACCCTGCCTCTCCCGTGGTACGCTGTCTGATGTATGGAGGTCCTCCTATGTCACGTGGCTCTCGTTGTTGCATTGCCTTCTTACATCCCCTTTCCTGTTTGCTGGCCTTTCAGTTCAAAGCTTATCATGAGTTTTCACCTGAAGGCCGTTTTTAGCCTGATTTCCAGAAAACAGGCCAAGAACGATGAGCTCCATTTTCATGGGCAGCATTCTCTAGTAGGAAAGCGTGGACAGCATCCTACTTGAGTTATCATTAACACCGCAGACATGAAGATATTAGTGACAGGGACCGCCGGTTTTGTTGGATTTCATCTAGCCGAAAAGCTCCTTTCTAGAGGAGACGAGGTAGTGGGTATTGACAACATCAATGATTACTATGACACCAAGCTTAAGTTTGACCGCCTGACAGAAAGCGGCATCTGCGAGGGCCTGGTGCAATGGTACAAAGAGGTGAGAAGTTTTAAATATCCCAACTACCGGTTCATCAGGATGAACCTAGAGGACAAAAACGCCTTGCTATCGCTCTGTGCCAAGGAAAAGTTTGATGTCATTGTGCATTTGGCTGCCCAGGCAGGCGTGCGCTACTCTATCACCAACCCAGATGCCTACGCGCAGTCCAACCTAGTTAGCTTCCTAAACATTCTGGAGGCCAGCCGCCACAACAAGATCAAGCATTTGGTATATGCCAGCTCGTCTAGCGTGTACGGCCTAAACGGCAAAATGCCTTTCTCAGTGAAAGACTGCGTAGACCACCCGGTGTCTTTGTATGCAGCCAGCAAGAAAGCCAATGAGTTAATGGCCCACACCTATAGCCATCTGTACAGAATACCAACGTCTGGCCTGCGGTTCTTCACCGTGTACGGCCCCTGGGGAAGACCAGACATGGCCTACTTCTCCTTTACAGAAGCCATTCTCAAGGACAAGCCCATCAAGGTATTCAACTTCGGGCAAATGAAGCGTGACTTCACCTATATAGATGACATCACTTCGGGCATGATCAACGTGATTGACAAACCCGCCGAACCGCTCCCAGACTGGGATGGTGCTTGCCCAGACCTGTCCAGATCAACGGCTCCTTATTGTATCTACAACATCGGGAATAACAACCCAGTGGAATTGATGAGCTTCATCCAGGAGATTGAGGCCAACATGGGTAAAAAAGCCATCCTGGAGATGGAAGGCATGCAACCCGGTGACGTGGTGTCTACCTGGGCCAATGTAGATGACCTTATAGAGCACTTTAACTACAAACCAGACACTACCATTCAAGAAGGACTCAAGAAGTTCACAGACTGGTACAAAGCATATTATGCCTTAGAGATTGCAGCCCCAGCCAAAGCAGCAGCCGCTTAAAAAAACAGATTGTCTTACCTATTCCACTGTAAGCCTGTTGGCAAGATGTCAAAGGTTTTTTTCATCACATCGCAACGCATTATTAGTTTAACAAGAATATGGCGCATGATAAGAAACTTACCGAACGCACCTTTTCAGGCTTCCTGTACCTAATCACGGGCAGCGGCCTACAAGTAGTTTTAAAAATTGGCGTGCTGGCCGTCTTGGCTAGATTGGTAAGTCCCAAAGAATTTGGGGTAGTTGGCCTTGCCTTAATCATAGTAGAGTTCTCTAAGATGTTCACCCAAATGGGGGTGGGTCCCGCCATTGTGCAGCGGGCAGAGTTGGAGGAACGCCACTTGCAAACTGGGTTTACCCTGTCTATTGTAATGGGCCTTTTCTTCTCTGGGCTACTGCTGCTGGGAGCGCCGGTGCTGGCCGGTTTCTTTAAGATGGAGAGCCTCACCCCAGTGTTAAGGGCTATCTCCTTTGTGTTCCTGGTAGACTCGTTCACCTTGATTGGGCAGGCACTTTTACAGCGCACCATGCAGTTTAAGACCAGTGCCATTATTGAGCTGACATCTTATGCCATAGGCTATGGGGCCATAGGTATCATTTTAGGAAAAATGGGCTGGGGCGTTTGGGCTTTAGTGGTTGCCCACATTTGCCAGGCAGTCCTCCACTCTATGTTTCTCCTCAAGTTGCAGCCTTTCCCGAAACGGTTGGGCTTTGACAAAACAGCCTTTAAAGAACTAGTCTACTTTGGAGGCGGCATGACCATGGGCCGCATTGGCAACTTCTTGGCTACGCAGGGAGACAACTTGGTGATTGGCCGCACCCTGGGCCCGGCAGCTTTGGGCATCTACGGCAGAGCCTACCAGTTCATGGTGATGCCCGCCAGTTTGTTTGGGACGGCCTTAGACAAAGCCCTGTTCCCGGCCATGGCCAAGGTGCAGCAAGACAAGCAAAAAATAGGCAAAGCCTTCTTGACCGGGGTAAACATGATTGCCCTCTTAGCCATGCCCTTGAGTGCCGTACTGGTGCTACTGGCCCCAGAGATTGTGTTGACCTTGCTAGGCAACAAATGGACAGATGTCGTGCTCCCTTTCCAGATTCTGGCGTGCAGTCTCCTGTTTAGGATGAGTTACAAATTGAGTGACACTTTGGCTAGGGCCACCGGCGCTGTATACAAAAGAGCCTGGCGCCAGATTATCTACGCGGGCCTAGTATTTGCTGGAGCACTCATTGGATCATACTGGGGCCTATATGGCGTAGCCATTGGGGTGGCGGTCGCGTTAACGGCTAACTTCTTTATGATGGCTCAACTAAGTATTCAATTAGCATCCATTACATGGGCCAGCATAATAAAAGTGCACTGGGCAGGTTTGTTCCTGATGGCATCCATAGGCGCAGCCTGCTACCTACTGGTGTCTCTTTGTAGAGGCTTAGGCTTCTCGCCGCCTGTGACTCTGGTTCTAGTTGGGGTGGGATTGTTGGCCCAACTCTACCTCACGGTAAAGTTCTTTCATAGGTACATCATCAGTGATGACTTAAATGACCTTTTTCATCACTTAATCGCTAAGAAATTTAAAAAGGGCAATCACAAGAAAGCATCTGAACTAACTCTACAACCCATCCAAGATCCTACCAGTATGTTTCACTCAGCCTACCCAGACTCCGCCCTTAACGGCCAGACGCCCATTGCGCCATTAGCCACCGTGCAAACGCTTCTGGAGGCTTTGCACCACCAGAATATCCTGTATTGTCACTGGAAGAGCAATGAGCACCTAGATGCCTCTATGACCGGAGACACAGACTTAGACGTGCTGTTCCATCATGAGCAGAAGGAACAGTTGGAGGCTCTGCTGGCTAAACTGGGGTTCAAGAACTTCAAGTCTATTAAAGAAAAGCAGTACAAAGACATTGAAGATTACATAGCCTTGGATGATGCCTCTGGCAAGGTTATACACCTACACGCACATTTCAAGATGACCATGGGCGAAACCTACCTTAAGGGATACCAGCTCAACATTGAGAAAGAGATTCTAAGCACCAGGGTGTATGATGAGACCTTCGGGATATACCGGTCAGACCCGGCCATTGAGTTAATCTTACTCTACATTAGAGAAGCGCTCAAACTCAGAAACCGGGACATTCTCATGATGGGCCTGTTCGGCAAAATCCACTATTCAGAGAACGTGCTCAAAGAATACAGATGGCTGAAGGCCAGAACCACGCCTGTGCAGATAGAAGCCTTTCTGGCGGCCATGTTCAAGGAGTATGCTGCCATGATACAGATTATGAACGGTGGGTTTACCAAGAAGCAGTTGCTTAAACTTTCCTTTTTGGTGAGAAAAGAATTTGAGCAGGACCGGCTCTACTCCCCGCTCACGGCGTCTTTGGTGCGCTGGTACAGAGAGATCACGGTCAAAGTCTCCAGGAAAACCGCCCAGTTGTTGAACCGCCCCATCATCAGCCAGAGAATTAACCCAAGAGGCGGCATGGTTATAGCCGTTATTGGTGCTGACGGCTCTGGCAAATCTACGGTGACGGCCAACCTTAGAGACACCTTCCAGAAAAAGTTGGATGTGTACCGCATTTACTATGGCCGCGGCGACGGCAAAATATCATGGCCCAGAAAAGCACTCATCAATTTAAAAGGTGTGTTTCACCAAGCGCCCAAAAAGTCAGCCAACGGCCGGAAGGTGGCAATGACCACCCCACGTAAAAAAGGCGCCTTAGCCGAGGCGTACCGGTGTATCAATGCGCTCATAGTAGCCAATGAAAAGCGCAGAAACCTACAGCTCATGCAAGAGGCCAAACAGAAAGGCATGCTCATTATCTGCGACCGCTACCCACAAAACCAGATCATGGGCTTTAACGACGGGCCTTTGCTTCACCATCTGGCTTCGTCCAAAAACCCGATTTTTAGGATGATGTCCAAAATTGAGAGCAACATCTACGCCAAGGCAGACAACACCCCGCCAGACGTCATTTTCAAGCTCATAGCAGAGGCGAAGGTGGTGGAAGCCCGCAAACCCGGCGAGACCTTACTAGAGACGCTTGAAGCAAAAATATCTGGTTTTAAAAGCCTGCAATTTAAAGACACCTGCAAAGTGATTACCGTAGATGCCACCCAGCCTTTAGCCCAGGTGCTTTCTACCGTCAAAAAAGAAATATGGCAGGCGTACCACTAACCCAACGCCTATGAGAAAGACAACCTAACCAAGAACCATAAAAGAGAGCAGACTGCTTCCACTTTTGGCCCCATTTCTAGAAAACAAGCCAAAAACGGAAGAACGCCGCCCACCGGTCATTGCCTGTTAAGGCCCCAATGTAGTAGAAAGAGAAACCGAGTAGATAGATGGAGGTACAGGAACAAATAACCGAGCAGGAGGCAGTCTTTAAACCACTGCTACGCCCTACCCAAAAAGCAAAGATTATTGAGTTTGTAGGCCCGCCGGGGGCTGGCAAAACCTCTAATTGCTATTGCTATACCGCTTTGTTAAGGAACATTGGGTACAAGGTGCTCACCTTAAATGACATTAAAACCCATATCAGGCGGCTGGGCAAAATGCAGCGCACCCAACTGTTGGCTAAAACCCTGTTGCTTCACTTGCCAAAGGTTGTTTCCTATTCTTTGACCTTGGTCTTCAACCGCATCTTCAGCATCAACTCTATTTTAAGATACCTCAGAATTGCCGCTTTTGACACGGCGCTCCATCAAATAATCAAAGCCAAAAAATATGATTTTGTGCTGCTGGAGCAATGGATGATCCAAGAGTTGTGGTCGGCTACCATCTTCCGGCTCAAGTCGTATGACCGCATAGAAAAGCAGCTGCACCGGTACTACCTTAAAACAGACCAGTTGCTCTACTTTGATATTGACATGGAGACCGCCTCTGTGCGCATCACCAACAGAACCAGCAAGCTGAGCCGTTTTGACAGGATGGATCCGCAGCGCCGGGTCCGCAAACTCAAACAGTACAACCAGTACTTGTATAACCTGTACCAGTATGCGCGGTGTCCAGACAAGCGCGTGATTTCCACTAACAACACCCCAGAAGAAAACGCAGCCCATTTTCTGCAGCAACTCACCTAAGTACAACACAGCCCATGGCTCTCTTCCTCCTCTGCGCCCTGCTCATTGCCAGCTTCTTTTACAGCACCAAGGTGTTTGTGTATGCCTTGATGGTCTTTTTTGTGCTGTTTGACATGCTGGACGGCTTTTACAAGGATGATAAGATTTATGCTGCGGTACGGTACCTGGTTCCTCTTATCCTCATGGGTATTTACATTGCCAAGTACAACGCGCTCAAAAAGTCTGATACCCTGCTGTTCTACCTTTTCTGCTATTTGATTGTCTTGTGGCTGGTGAACGCGGGTGACCTCATCATTACCTCCAGAGTGACCATGGCCGTGATGATTACCTTGCTCATGATACCCATTGGCAAGCATGTGGCCACCCGGGCAGACTTCATAAAGGAGTTTGAGCCATATAACCGGGCCTTGCTCATTCTGCTGCCGGTGTACGTGGTGTTGGCCAATAAATACGGGTTTGGCGAGTCTTACACAGAGGAGTTCTCAACCGGCTTCTTGATTACCTCCAGAATGTACATAGTACCCATTGTGGTGTTTCTGGCCATCCATTACGTGATTACCAACAAAAACAGAACCTTTCTGATTAAGGCCACAGATGCCACCTTTATCTTAATGAACATCTGCATCCTGCTCATCAACACCAGAAGGACGGCCATAGGCATGCTGTTTCTAGCCTTGGCGGTCTATGCCTTCTTTAACCGACAGATGCTGTTCAAGATGATCACGCTGTTTTTTGTCTTGGTGGTGGCGCTCATAGTGTCGTATCCCTTGTATGAAGCCCGGCTCACCGCGCAATTAGAGAAAAGAGACAGAATCCAGGACTTAGACACCTATGAAGAGGAAGGGCGAGTGCTGGAGACGATGTACATCATGGACTACCACCAGGAAAAGAAAAGGCCCTTGCAACTCTTCTTCGGGGTGAAGCTCTTTGACACTCGTGAGTTTGGCGTGAAATACTTTGGCCGCGACCGGCCCATTCACAGTGACCTCAACATGCTTTTGTACAGCACGGGGTTGGTGGGGGTAGTATTGTTCTTGGTGTTTCTTGTGCACTATTTCATCAGGAACAACCACGTCATAGCGCCCAGCCACAAAATGCTGTATTACCCTTTGCTGGTCATGCTGTTGGTGGTGATTTTGCCAGGACGCTTTATTGGCACGCTTACCTTCGCGCCGTTTCTTCTTATGCTGTTGACTGCCATTAAGCACCGTAAGGTGGTGGACAAACCAGAGCTGTCTGCCATCACCATCCAGGAAAACAGCAACCCATTGCTTGCCTTTCATTCAACCCAAACCCCAGATGTAACCCATTGACCAATCCCATAAAACAGCAGAACTATGAAAGTACTTTTTGTGTGCTCCGGAAACAGTAAGAACTTTGAGGTGGTGCCTTTCATTAAAGAGCAGGGAGATTCTCTGGTAAGGCGCGGCATTGAGGTAGACTATTATCCTATTGTGGGCAAAGGCTTGCCGGGCTACCTAAAAGCCGGTTTGCAACTCAGGAAACACCTGCAAAACAAAAAGTATGACCTCATTCATGCCCACTTCACGCTGTCTGGCTGGTCTGCGGTATTAGGCGCCAGAAATACGCCGGTGGTATTGTCTTTGATGGGCAGTGATGCCTATGGCGAGTACATAGGGGTGAACAAGGTAAAATTCAGCAGTCGGTACTTTACATTGCTTACCTATCTTATCCAGCCGCTTACCACCATCCTAATCTCCAAATCCAGCAACATTGAGAAATACGTCTACTTAAAAGACAAGTCCTACATAGTGCCCAACGGCATCAACAAAGAGAAATTCAAGCCTTCTGCCGAGGATTACCGGGCTGAACTGGGCTTGCCGCAAGACAAGAAGCTGGTGCTGTTTCTGGGGAACAAGACCAATGTGCGCAAGAACTACCCGTTGGCCAAGCAAGCCGTAGATAGCCTGGACCGGCCAGATGTGGAGTTGATTAACCCTTTCCCGGTTACCCATGACCAAATCCCCAAATACCTGAACGCGGTAGATGTGCTGGTGGTCCCTTCTCTGATGGAAGGCTCTCCCAACGTCATCAAAGAAGCCATGGCCTGCAACTGCCCCATCGTCTCCACAGACATGGGCGATGCCAAATGGGTCTTAGGGGATACCTCTGGTTGTTACACGTCTAGTTTTGACCCACAAGACTTTGCCGAAAAGCTAAAAAAATCTTTAAATTTTGCAGAAAACCATGGCAGGACCAACGGTTCTCAACGTATTAAAGACCTGGGACTAGATGCTGACACAGTGGCCAACAGAATTGTAGATATCTACAAAGTGGCCGTCAACCAGATAGATACCCCCGTGTCGCCGGCGCCCTTTGCACCGCTAGAAGTACAACACGTAGGCATTACCTAAATCCAAACCGTATTTGCCAGTCGGGCACCGCTCTCTGCCGCAAATCCTTTCTATACCCCTGCCACTAGCCTCCAACCCCATTGGATGGGCTACCATGTCCTGCTGCCTCCGCTGTAAACCCCTTACCTCCTACTAGAAGTGTATGAAAATACTGATAGACATCAACCATCCTGCGCATGTGCATTACTTCAGAAATTTTTACAAGATCATGACGCAGAAGAATCATGAGATTCTGTTTGTATCCAGAAACAAAGAAATTGAGCACAACCTGTTGCAGCTGTATAACATCCCGTACATTAACCGCGGCAAAGGACAGAACGGCAAAATTGGCAAGTTCCTTTACCTGCTCTACGCCGACCTCAAGATCTGGCAGATTGCCCAGAAGTTCAAACCAGACGTGTTCCTGAATTTTCTGCATCCCTACCCGTCACAGGTGGCCAAGTTCATGAACAAAACCACCTTGGTCTTCAGTGACTCTGAGCATGCCAAATTACACCACAAACTAACCGTACCCTATGCAACCAAAATCTTTACTCCCTCTTGTTACACCATTGACCTGGGCCAGAAACAGCACCGCTTCAAAAGCTACATGGAGCTTGCCTACCTACACCCTAACTACTACAAACCAGACCCGTCCATCCTGGACATCCTAGGCGTGGCGCCAGAGGAGAAGTTTGTGATAGTACGGTTTGTGTCTTGGGCGGCTGCGCATGACTTTGGCCACAATGGCATGACCTTAGAGAACAAACGAAAAGCGGTGAAGGAGCTCTCCAAGCACGCCCGTGTGTTCATCTCCTCAGAAGGCGAACTGCCCGAAGACCTGGAATCGCTTAGAATCAAGATCCCGTTCCACAAGATGCATGACGCGCTGTATTATTGTTCCCTATTGTTTGGCGAAAGCGGCACCATGGCCTCAGAGGCCGCGGTATTGGGCACGCCGGCCATCTTTGTGAACAGCAACCGATTGGGCTACATAGATGAGCAAGGCGAAAAATATGGCTTGGCCTCTTACTTTACAGAAAGCCCGCAAGACCAGGAAAAAGCCATTGAGAGAGGTTTGGAGATTATCCAAGACACCGGCGGCAAAGCCAAGTACAGCCAGTTACGAGACAAATTGCTGGAGGACTGCATTGATACCACTGAGTTTATGGTGAATGAAGTACTCAAGTACGAGACCTCTAAAAATTAAGGAGTATCCTATACAGCACCGGCCCCGTTTTCGGCCTGATTTCTGGAAATCAGGCCGAAAACGGGGCCGGTGTATTTTTATAATCTTGCGCTTAGAATTGCGCGGAGATACTGTCGTTGAGTTGCTGCAACAGAGAATCCACAGCCACAGAGTCAATCACCTTCGGTTTACGCGGCACCACAGTGATACAGTTGTATGGCTTGCGTATTTTCACCGCAGGTTTAGGGAACGGTCCTAGTTTGATGCCCAGCGTAGGGTCTTGGTAGACTTTCTCCATGAAGCGCCCAAAAATAGGCAAGGCCGTCTTGGAACCTTCGCCGTACGCCGAGGTCCTAAAGTGGATACTTCTATCCTCGCCGCCTACCCAAACGCCCGTCACCAAGTCTTTGGTCACGCCCATGTACCAGCCGTCTGAGTGGTTAGAGGTGGTTCCGGTCTTACCCGCCACCTGGTTGCCCTTCTTCCAGAGCTCATATTCCCAAAGCGCCTGAGAGGTTCCGCCGGGTTCTTCCATGGTGCCTTTGAGCATATGTACCATCAAGAAAGCGGTTTCTTCACTAATCACGCGCTTCTGCTGCGGGTTGAACTGCTCAATGAGGTTGCCGTTGCGGTCTTCAATCTTCAAGACCAGGATAGGCTTGTTCAAAAAGCCGTTGTTCACAAACGTGCTGTAGGCGTTCACCATCTCAAACACGCTCACATCTGAGGAACCCAGACCAATGGACGGCACTGCCTCTAAAGGACTAGTGATGCCCAGACGGCGGGCGAACTTACGCACGGTCTCCCAGCCAATAGCCTCAGTTAATTGTGCAGTCACCGTGTTAATGGAACGACCCATGGCATGGCGCAAACTCATCTGACGCCCAGAGATGGAATAGTCTGCGTTATGCGGCGTCCATTCCATGTCCTTGCCATCCTCTACGTACCTAATGGTCACGTTCTTATCTTGCAACTTATCACATGGCGAGTAACCCTGGTCAATGGCGGCAGCGTACACAAACGGCTTAAAGGTAGATCCCGGCTGACGGCGCGCCTGTTTCACGTGGTCGTACTTGAAGTTCTCGTAGTCAATGCCACCCACCCAGGCTTTGATATGCCCGGTGTACGGGTCCATGGTCATCATGCCGGCGTGCAAGAAGCGTTTGTAGTACCGCAATGAGTCCATAGAACTCAAGGTGGTGTCCTTCATGCCCTTCCAGGTGAAGACCTGCATTTTCTTGGGCGTGTTCAAATCGCGGTTAATGGCCGCGGTGTCATCGCCGTGCTTTGCTTTTAAGGACTGGTAGACCGCCGTGCGCTTGATAGAGTTCTCTATGAAGTTAGGAATCTCCTTGTCCTGGTCATCTACCCAGGGGTTGCGCCTGCTCCAGTGGCTCTCAAAGCGGCGCTGCAGGTTCTTCATCTTCTCGCGCAAAGCTTCCTCTGCCAGACGCTGCATTCTGGAGTCAATAGTGAGGTAAATCTTAAGCCCCTCAGAATAAAAGTCCAGGCCCTTCTCCTCTGACCACCTGCGCACAAACTCATTCACGGCCTGGCGGTAGTAGGCCGGCACGCCGTCCAAGTGCTCCTCTACGTGGTATTGTAGGCTGATGGGAACCTGCGTTAGAGAGTCCGCCTGCGCTTGGGGGATGACCTTGTTCTTGGCCATCTGTTCCAACACTACGTTGCGGCGGGCCAAGGCGTTCTTCGGGTTGAAGCGTGGGTTGTAGGTGGTTGGGGCTTTCAGGACGCCCACCAGCATGGCGGCCTCCTCGGGCTTTAGTTTATCTGGTGTCGTGCTGAAAAACGTGCTGGCGGCCACTTTAATCCCGAAGGCGTTGCTCCCGAAGTCCACGGTGTTCAGGTACATGCCCAGAATCTCATCTTTGGTATAGCGCTGCTCCAGCTTAATGGCGGTGTTCCACTCCTTGGTTTTGGCAATGAGGGTAGAAATGCCCGGTATGTAGCCCAGCACGCCTTTGGTATTCTTAGTACGGGTCTTGTAGAGGTTCTTGGCCAGCTGCTGCGTGATAGTAGAGGCCCCGCGGGTGTCACCGCTTAGGTTGTCTCTTACAGCGGCAAGCAACCCGATGGGGTCAATGCCCTGGTGCTTGTAGAAACGCTCATCCTCAGTAGCAATGAGGGCTTTGGCCATGATGGGCGCAATGCTGTCAAACGGCACCGGGTCGCGGTTTTCTCTAAAGTAACGGCCTATCATGACGCCGTCTGCGGTGTAGATTTCTGAGGGCACGTTGCTGCGCGGGTTCTCCAACTCGTCCAGTCCCGGGCTTTCCCCGAAGAGGTACAGGAAGTTGACGTCTACGGCTACAAAGTACAGGATCACAAACACGACGCCCGCGCCAAACACCTTCCACAGGTTTCTCACCCATTTGTTGTACTTGGATTGCGGTTGTATCTTCTTCTTTTTTTCTGACATGCGGTAACGGCGCAGTGGGACCTACGAATTCAAAAACGCACAAAGTTACGGGAAAGTGTTGGCTTTCCAGAGGTTGGCCAGGCGTTTCCAGGCTGTTTCCCAGAAAATAGGCCAAAAACGCAGTTCCGTCTACTTGGTGCGACTGTAAAAAGCCGCCTAGTTCTTCCCTTTGTCAGCTCAACCTATAAGTCCAGATACTTCCTATATAAGTAATAGAGCACCTTTTTGTCACGGTCGGTGAGCACGGCGCTCACATCTGCCTGGATGAAGTGCAGCTTGAAAGCCCTGATGGCTGCCGGCAGGTCTTTGGTGTCATAGCCAATGATTTTCAAGGCATCCTTCGGGTTGAAGGACGTGGGCACCAGGTACGTGGAGTCAATCAGCGTGGGAACGGTGGTAGGCAGCACGTCTGGCTTTTGCGGCGTAATCAAGACCAAGGCCAACGAGGAGTCCTGCGCCAGCGTGTCCCGGTCCAGGGTCTCCTCCAGAATCAGTTTCTCTACCTCGGCCTCGTCATACCAAAGGCCAAAACCAGCCTCAGATAAGCGTTTCCAGGGGAAGATGCGGCTAGGATCGTTTTTGCGGGTGGGCGCTATGTCTGAGTGGCCAATAAAGTTCTCCGTCGGGATTTTGTGGGTTTTCTTTAAGATAGCCAGAACCTGCTGCAGGCTTTCTAACTGCGCCTCCTGAAACGGCTCCGTCCCGTTGTTGTCCAACTCAATGCCAATGGACGACGAATTGATATCCGTGTTGTTGCCCCAGCGGCCGCTACCGCCGTGCCAGGCGCGCAAATAATCATTGAGCATGTGGTAGACCTTGCCGTCACGGCCAATCACGTAATGCGCGCTCACCTGCGTTCTGGGCAAGGTAAAGGTTTTGAGCGTCTGCGCCGTGGAATCCTGGGCGGTGTGGTGGATGACCACGTAGTTGGGCTTGCGCAGGTTGAAGTTGGTGGTGCCCACCCAGTAGTCGCCTTGTTTCAGGGAATCCTCGCCGGGGTTGGTGACGGGCGTGGTGCGCAAGGATTTGGCGAGGGCCTTTACCTGTTTTTTGTAGGACTTATTGGCGTCGGCGTAGGGATGTTTGGTACAGGCAGAGGCCGTTAGCACCAACAGGCAGCACAGCAACAAACGATGCAGGGGTAGTTTCATAGCAGAGGTTCAAAAGCCAAAGATGACAAGTAGACGCCAATTCTCCCAGCTCTTGTCAGGAATCGGTTGTCGCTTTTAGTCAAACTCTATACGGTAAGCGCTTCGTTTTTGGGGTATTTCCTGGAAAGGAGGCCAAAAACGTCGGTCCTTCTTCGCTTGCGCCGCTTGGCAAGAGTTACTACCTTGTCTCTTCTAGATTTTTCTGCCGCATGGATGCCTTACCACCCCTTCAGATAGAGCATGAGTTTGAACCGGTCCCAGCCCTGTTTCAGTCTGCGGGCACGGGCCAGCCGTTCCAGACCTGCCTTACGTGTGATTGCGCCCTACGCGAAGACGGCACGGCCTACATGGTGGAGAAATCCATCCGCAACTACCCAGAGGCCCAGTTGCAGGACGTCATCTTTGAGTACGCCATCTGCCTGACTTGTGCCCAGAAACTGCGCGAAGAGCTCTCTGTGGACTCCAAAGCCCGCATAGAGGCCTTCTTTGCCCAGCACGTGAACCTGGTAGCCCGTCGCGAAGCCCTGCTCAGCCTACCCAACCCACTGCACCTGGACAACTGGCTTTCGCATTGCCTAGTCACTGGCAAACCCCGCGAAGCCTGCACCGAGTACCAAATCTTCGGGCAGTGCGACGGACCGGATTTGGTGTATGGCTACCTGCCCTACATGATTTGCGACGAAGCCCTGGAACAACTGCAAGAACTCATCTCGCCGCACACCCGCCAGGTCCTGGATGATTTCATGGACACCCACTTCGGATTGCCGCCCGAGCTGCGGGCCTTGTTGCATGACCGGCTGGTCTTGATTTAAGTTACGGAAGGCAATTGGAGTTCTGCTGAAAACAATCTCAACCGTCACATACTGCTTGAAAGTGATTGAAAAACTAAGCAAATACAGACTATTAGCTATTACTATATCATTACTAACCGCTGCTTTTCTAATTGAATCTCCGTTTGCTCATCTCCATTATGAAGAACCAAGGTATTCCTTCTATTTTTTAATCATTTTTATAAATACGATTCTATATCTATTACCTGTCCAAAAGATAGTTACCGCTGAAAAAATAATATATGGTTTATTGATAGCATTCTTTTCCATGCTTGGAGGGATTTTCTTCACAGATGCAACATTAGGAGTGCTTTATGGATACGATGACTATTATGGATTATTAGAATCTCCAGATTTGTTGGAGAGTATTATATTCTATTTCACCTCCATTTTGCTGAGTACTGGCATCTTCTATCTCATATTAAAACACAAAGCAACCTATTAAACTAAGTTCAAGAACTCCTAGGATTTTGCCACCGGCAAACAAGAACCAACTTTAAACTCATATCTTTTAACTCTTAACTAACATAAGATGCGTCATTTCTTCCTTCTTCTTTCCATGGCAGTGCTCAGCCTGACGGCCTCTGCCCAGACCAAAAAAGCGGCCACAGTCAACCAAGATGCCAAAGCCGTGGAGGCCGCGGTGGTCAAGTTCTTTGACGGCATGCGCCAAAGCGACAGCACGCTATCCAGGTCGGTGCTGGCGCCGGGGGCCCGGTTGCAATCCGTAGCCAAGGGCAAAGACGGCATGGTGCAGCCCAGAGAGACGCCCATGCAGAAATTCATTGAGATGGTGGGTCAGAAGCACGAGAAGATGCTGGACGAAGGCATCTGGAACGTGAAAGTGAATATTGACGGAGACTTCGCCACGCTGTGGTGCGACTATGCGCTGTTTGTGGGTGACACGTTCAGCCACTGCGGGGTGGACGCGTTCCAATTGTACCGCGCCCAAGACGGCTGGAAGATTTTCTCCATCACTGACACCCGTCGCAAAGAAGGCTGTGACATGAAAGCCGCCGAGGCCTCTAGAGCCAAAAAGTAATCCGGACGTTTTCTACAACATTACTACCTACTGTAGGCCACCGTCATCATTTAAGCCTAGCTAAACGCCACCTATTGTAAAAAAGTAGGTGGCGTTTTTTATGGCAATAAACCTAGGCTAAGAGCTAAGAAAGGAAGCAGAGCCGCTACAAAAAATAACAACTCGTTTTCAGCTTACTTTCCAGAAAATAGGCCAAAAACGGAGGAAACAAATTACGATAATACGGCAGATTGCTCAAGTTCTTGGCAGGCCTTCAACCAAGCCAGAGCGTCTTCCCTGAAGAAGAACATGCGGTATTGCAACTGCTTTCCAATCTTACTGATGTGCATGACGTCACCAGCCGTTTCGCCGTAAGAATGTTTGTTGGCTACGTGCGCCAAATACTTTAAGCCGGCCTGCATGGCCCTTGGCAACCACTCCTCTTCCAGCCATTCTACGGCTTGGCTCCAGGGCCCAGACTGGTGGCTGTTGTCGTTCAGTTTAAAAGCGCATCTGGTTTTCTCTAAAAGCTCTAGACCCATGCCACACGCAACCCGCAAATCCTGTTGAGACGCGTAGCCATCCCAGTGCGTGTCAATTAGGTCCAGGGTTTGGTTATACTCCACCACGTAAAAGGTCTTGTCAAAAGAGTTTTTGGCTTCTAAGCGCATAGAAAATGAAACGGAATAAATGATAACGTAAGTAGCGGGGGATCTTGAGAAAGAACCGTTGTAAGGACCAAATGTTTGCAGCCCTGAGGACTCCTTGTCAGGTAAAGATGCATTTTTTCTACAGCATTCTATAAGGCTTACGCTTGATTTACATTGCCTAGGCTGGCACGCTACGCATTAAGATTTGAAGACAAAAGTTAGGGAAGCCGTATAAGGCACATTCGGTAGTCAAACCAAATGCTGTTATCCTATGAAAACGTCCTTGCTATTGCTTCAACTTTGCGCGCTTGCCTTTTTTCTACAATCCTGCGGAACAGATACGGCAGGGCCCACCGGACGCGGCAAGACCATGATTCTTAGCAGCTCAGGGGAAATTTCAACGTTGCCCGATGAGGCCAGCATTACCCTGCACCTGCAGTGCATGGACAAGGACATCAAGCAATCAAAGCAATGCCTGCTGGAGAAGTCTGAGGCGCTCAACAACCTATTCAAATCGTATAAAATAGCCCCCGAAGACATTCTCACCACCTCCATCAACCAATCCAAAGAGTATGGCTGGCAGAACAACTCCAACGTGTTTTTGGGCTTCAGGTCTTCTATCACGGTTTCCTTGAAAGTGCGCCGCCTGGCGGTGCTGGAAGAGTTGTACCCGGCGTTGCTCACCAATGAAAACGTGACCATTGGCAACCTGGCGTATTCGCATAGCAAGCTGGACAGCCTAAGCCAGGAAGCCTACCAAAAGGCGCTCACCAATGCCAACACGCTGGCAGATAAACTGGTCAAGAAGATGGGCTTGTCTGGCAAGGAAATCCTGAGGATAGCCAATGTTGAATTGCCTACGGTACAAGAAGTTCATGCGGCATCGGTGGTGCGCCCAGAATCTGGAATGGCCACTGACGCCGCCGCCAACTCCAGAATTACGCTCAACTACGGTTCTGTGTACCTTTCCAAAACGCTGCACGTGGAATACAAGCTTGACTAGAAACTCCACGCATCTTCTAACCAAGGACTAGTATAGTTAATGCGTTTTTAGCCTCTTTCTCAGGAAACAGGCCAAAAACGGATGGGTTAGGTTCTAATGCCCGCTTATGATGCGACCGTCCTCCATTTCAATCACCCTGTCTGACCGGCTGGCAAAGTCTGGGTCATGCGAGACAATGAGCAGCGTCTGTTTTTTGTCCTGGCAGAGCTCCTGGAAAATCCCGAACACGATGTCTGAGTTTTTCTTATCCAGGTTGCCGGTGGGCTCATCACCCATGATGAGCACGGGGTCATTGATGAGCGCGCGCGCAATGGCCACCCGCTGTTTCTGGCCGCCGCTCAACTGATTGGGCATTTTGAGTGCCTGGTCTGCCACGCCCAACGTTTCCAGGTACTCCATGGCGCGGTGCTCCACTTCTGGCGCCCCATATTTTCCTAGTTTCAGACCGGGCAGCATGACGTTTCTGAGCACGTTAAACTCCTGGATGAGGTAATGAAACTGGAATACAAACCCAATCTTTTCATTCCTGATCTGGGCCAGCTGCGTGGGCGTGCGCTGGCTCATCAATTCACCGTCCAGGAAGAGTTCGCCTTCATAGTCAGTGTCCATGGTGGAGAGGATGTAGAGTAGCGTAGACTTTCCGCAGCCAGATTTACCCACCACCGACACAAACTCGCCGTGCGTGATCTGGAACGAGATGTTGGTGAGCACCTGAAACTTTACCGGGTCATAGAAATACTTGTTGATGCCTCTTGCCTCCAGAACAATGCCTTCCATGGTTATTTCCCCCTGATTATGCTCACCGGATCTGTTTTGCTGGCTTTCCGGGCCGGGAACAAGCCGGCAAAATACGTTGTCACTAACGCAAACGTGATGCCTATGAGGTAGTACACCGGGTTAAAATACACGGGAAACGTGTCAATGGTGGGCAGGGACTCGGTCTTGAACGGCACGTTGTCTATGACTACAGAGATCACGTATCCTAACAGCAAACCCATCACCCCGCCGGCCACGCCAATAATCATGGACAGCAAGAGAAAGACGTACTGCACGTCTGGCGCCGAAAAGCCCGTAGCCTTGAGAATGGCAATGGCATCCATCTTCTCATAAATCATCATGTTCAAGATATTGTAAATCCCGAAGCCCGCCACAATGAGCAGCGTGATGCCCACGGCGTAAGAGATGATGCTCCTGATGTTGCTGCCCGTCTCAAACTGCGAGTTGGCCGCCTGGATGTCGGTGGCTTCCAGGCCGTATAGGGCGGCGTATTCCTTGGCAGTGGCCGGAGCCAGGTTCAGGTCGGTGAGGTTGACTTGAATGTCTGTGAGGTAGGCAGAGGGCTGGCCCAGTAGTTTCTGCACCGTCTCAATAGACGCGAAGCTCTGGACGTTGTCTATCTCCATGATGCCCAGCTGCACCACGCCCACCACTTTTAGCGTCCCCTGCTGTCCGTTGGGCGCCGTGATGCGCACCACATCACCTAGATCTACCATCATCTTCTCCGCTATGCCCTTGCCCAGGATGATGCTGTTTGACACCGTGGCCAAGTCTTGTAAATTCCCCTCAATGATGTAGTCGCTAATAGAAAACAGTTTGTCTTCCATGACCACGTCTATGCCGTCTATCACGCCGCCCAACTCAATGGTGCCCGTGTTGTAGAATACTTGCGTGATGGCCTTGGGCGCTACACCCACCACCCGGGGGTCTTCCTTAAGGGCTTTGATAATGGCTTGGCTGTTGTAAATTTCCTTGCCCCGGTCTTTGGGCTTGACAGACCTGATGAAATGCTCATGGCCTGCATATTTGGAGGTGCGTTCTACGGCCTGCACCGCAGACGGCTTTATTTCATTGTAGAGCCTCACATGCGGCAAGCGGTTTAAAATAAGCCCGTCCAGCAACTGATTCAAGCCATTCATGAAACTAACCAAGGCAATGAACATCCCAATCCCGAAGGTCACGCCTGCCGCCGCCACGATGGACTGACTCATGCGTGCCCTGAGCAGCCCCACGGCAATGTTCAAGATCAGTTTCAGGTTCATGCTTACTGGGGTTTATAAATAAACTGGGTAGTATCCAGGCCTTGCAGGATCTCGGCTTTGCGGTAATCGCGCAGGCCTACTTTGACTGGGCGGCGCTGGTCTGGTTCTACTAGCACATATTGGTCTTCTACCAGGTACTCCACGGGAATGAGCAGGGCATTTTTCTTGGTCTGCACGACAATGTTGGCCTCGGCGGAGAGATTGGGATACAGCGTGGCGGGTGGTTTTACAAAGCGGGCTTCTACCTTGAAGGTGCGGGAGTGTTCGTTCATGATGGGATAGATTTTCTCCACCACGCCTTCAAACACCTGCCCTTTGTAACTGTCCAGCAGAATCACTACCGGCTGCCCCCGGCGCACCCGCACAATGTCATTCTCATCTACTTCCAGTTCCAACAGAAAATTATTGGCCTGCCCCAGAATGGCCAGCGGCGTCTGAGGGCTCACCAACTCACCTTTGTCCATGAGCACGTCATACACCTTACCCGAAATGCTGCTGCGCACCACAAAATCACTCTGTAGCTGTTTGCTGATGTCATAAGTCACATTGGCGCGTTGCCACTCATTGCGCAACTGCTTGTTCAATTGGGCCAGATTGGCGCGTGCGGCGGTGTAATTGCTGCGGGAAGAAGTATAGGCCAGTTGCCGCTGTTCCAACTCTACTTGGGTGCCAATCCTTTGCTGCCACAGGCGTTTCTGGCGTTGGTAGAGGGATGAGTCCAGCTGGTATTTCTCACGGGCAATGCGCACCGCCGACTGGGCCTCTTGCAGCCTTCCAGAAGAAGCCAGGTTGTTTTCGCGGCTGAGTTCCAGGGCTAGTTGGGCGTTGCGGGCGTTGAGCGAGGCGGTATTGTCTTCCAGCAGAAAAAGCGGCGCTCCTTTCTGGACGGTGTCTCCGGCTTTGACTAGGATGGTCTGCACAATACCACTCACCACCGGAAAGGCCGTGTACTGCTCTGCCGCTTTCACCGTGCCCGAGGCATACACAGACTCCGTGATGGCGCTCAGCCGGGGCTTGGTTTTCTCCTGTTTCTCTTTACAGGAAACCACCAACAGCAGTAACAGCACTATCACCCGAATGTATTTTTTCATGGCCCACCTTCCAACAACTCCCCACCATTAAGGTCAACTAATAAGAAAAGGAAAACACCTTCCCTCGTCCTCAACGAAAGCCTTCTTATTACTTGATACTCATGATTTTACCCGAAGTTGAGAAAGAGGCTTTATTATCAAGGGAAATGGCGTGAGGAGCATAAACGCCGAAGTCCGTTTTTGGCCTGTTTCTAGGAAAACAAGCCAAAAACGGACTTCATATGGCATAAGTATGAAAACGAAAGGGTTGTGGATTTACCCGATGGCAATGGTATAGGCGGCCTCAAAAGTCTGGTGGCTCCCCAAAGAAACCATACCTTCCTTCTGGCTTAGCTCTAGGGGCGAGCCAGCGCTTCCGGCAATGCCGTGCCACGGCTCCAGGCACAGGAAAGGCGCGCCCGGCCGCTTGGTCCAGATGCCCAGGTACGGGAAGCCGGCAAACTGCATCTGTACGTAATGCGGGTGTTGGTCACATTTTAAGGCAATCTTTTCTGAGCGCACGTTCTTAAAGACCAGCGCATCTTTCTCATAGTGGCTGTAGCGCAAAGGCAGGATGGCCATGTTGTCCAGCACCGGTTCTGTCTGTCCGTTCTGCAGCCCAGTTCCGTCTTCTAGCAGGTAGCGCGCCAAGGTTTCTGGATGGGAAAATTCTAAGTAGTAGTCCTCAAAAGTGGTATTGGGCGTGAGCGGACAATTAAAGGCCGGGTGCGCGCCAATGGAGAACAGCATCTCCCCTTCGGCTAAATTCTGCACCTGGTATTTCACCTCCAGGGTCTGGTCCTGCAAGGTATAAAATATCCTCAACGCAAACTGAAAAGGGTACACCTGCAAAGACTGCTCAGATGACCGTAGTTCATACACTAGTTGATCTAAAGTTTGGGAGAGCACCGTAAATTCCTGGTCCCGGGCAAAACCGTGCTGGGGCAAGGAATACGTCTGGCCTTGGTGCAGGTACTGATCTTGCGGCAATCGGCCCACGATGGGGAAAAGCACCGGCGCATGGCGGTTCCAGAACTGGGCATCAGCTTGCCAGATAAATTCCAGGTTTTCAGATTTCTTGAGGAACGAGCACAGTTCTGCGCCGTGGCTTTTGACGCCAACGCGCACCAATTCATTCTCTAAGTAGGCAATGGACATGTTACTAGTCTTGAGTTCTGAGTCTTGACACTCGTTAGTCTGCAATTAATATTTGTTCTACGGCGTGTACGGCCGCCTGGAAACGAGCGTGGTGGGTACCAGATATTTCAACAAACGGGGCGTTCCTTTGCTGCAGCTCGCGCTTGTACCATTCATAGAAATACTGCCGCAAATGCGGATGCTCGCGCTGCGGGTCGGGCTCCCAGGGCAAGTCTACGTTTAAGAGCAGGTACAGGTCTATTTGCTGCTTGTCCAGCTCCTGCAAGATGTAAGATGAGGCCTGACCGTAGGCATGTTCAGACCAGATTTTCATGACCAGCGCCTCGGTGTCCAGAATCAGGAGATGGGGATTTGAAGCTTCGGCGGCCTTCCAACGGTGTAACTGTCCCTTTAGGATCTGGTCCAGGTCATGGGCTAGGTACGGTCGGGTTAGTTCTGCGATGTAGTGACGGGCGTACTCGGGTACCCAAGGCGCTTGAAAATGGGCGGCTAGGTGTGCGGCCAAGGTTGACTTGCCAGTGCTTTCGGGGCCGGTGATGGCTATTTTTTTCACAAGAGAGAAGGCCTTAATCCAAGCTTCGGTTTTGGCCTACTTTCCAGAAAACGGGGCAAAAACGGAAGACCCGGCCAAGGTAGGCAAAAAGCGGCTGACTAGTTTAGTTTGGGATGGTTGGCTTGGGCTTGAAAGTAAGGTTGTAGCTCACCATGAACTGCAAGGTGTGGTTATTTAGAAAGTTGATGCCGTTGCTTTGCTGTACCAGTTGATGCAAGTAGCCAACCTCAAAAGACGCTGCTTGGCTCAACTTATAGCCCACCCCGACATAAGCTCTGTTCTGGTCAAAAATATTGGCCTGCACGTTCTCCCCGAAATTGATAAACACTTCATTAGACGCAACCAGAAAAGGCTCTTTCTCTTCTAACGTAGCTCCTAGTAACGGTAGAACCGCTTTTAGTTGATAGCGGGTTCTGTTCAGAAAGGTAGCATTTTCCTGGGCTGGCCGCTTGATAAACCGCTGCTCCAACCTGAACCGGTGCTGTAGCAAGAATGGTCCGTAGGCTGCCTTGAGTTGTAGTTGTTCTGTGAGGCGGTGCTCGGTGAAATGGTTGCGCGCGGGCGCCTCACCATACGGGTGCGTGTGGGTAAAAGTGTAGGATCCGGTGACTTGAACGTCTGGCGTAAGTTTGTAATGAATGCCGCCTATGGCTACCAACTGCAAGGGGTCCAGAAAACGGGCCCTCCTTAGGTGGAGCTCAGAGTTCAATCCCCATTTATCTGTGAAGAAATGATCTCCCTTGTAGATGTACCAACCTTGCACGTGGGTAGTGTATTTCCTTTCTACCTGACCCTGCGCCCAATGGCCACCCAACCCTAAGAAAAAAGCTACCGCTAAAAACCAGTTTTTCATCATCTAAATAGTACCGAGGAACCTGCCTTGATTACTCCATGCATGCTTGGACGGACAAAAATAGAACATTCCTTTTTCCTGGGGGCGTTTCATTCAGTGGGACGTTGGCGAGGTTAAAAAATGAGCAGTCGCCTGTCACGCATGGCAACAGACGACTGCTTGTATAGTGGTTGATAGCGTTGGGGTTACCCGTTCAAAGGGCGCTAGTTTTTATAATACAAGGGATTTTGCTTCCGCTTTTTATACTCGTCTAAACTGAAGTTCATGGCAAAGCCCGGTTTCCCGAACACATACGTAGGAGACATCACAATAGAAGGCTTTCTTCCCCAGCGGTTACGGTGCGACAGGTAGGCCAAGTGGGAAGACAGCATGCCAATACCGGCGCCCACAAAGACATCACTCTGCCAGTGTTTGTTGTTGAGCATCCTGAACGCGCCCACAGAGGTGGCAATGGTATACGCTCCAATTCCGTACCAAGGGCTTCTGTGCCGCAACTCTGAGTGGACAATGGAGGCAGCTAGGAATGCCTGCGCCGTATGGCCAGACGGCATGGATTCAAAGTTTTCCTTGTTGGGCCGTTCTAGGTCAGACACCTGCTTTATGCCAAAAACAGTGATCCCGAAGATGGCTTCGGCTTTCACTATCACCAGGGCCGTGTTAAGAAAGTCATGGTTGGACTTGACGTTCAAGAGATTCACCAGCGCCAGCTCTACGTAGGGCGCAATGAGCAGGGCGTCATCAATTGAGGTCTTAAAGTTGGGAAAGTTGCGCTGCAGGTCCCGCTGGGCGTCATAGCTGCTGTAAATACCGTTTCCTTTGATGGTGCTGAGTCCGTAGCCAATTAAGATGGCCGGCACAATGGTGGCTTTAAACGCTTTGGATTTAAAGAACGGGGCCTTGGTGGCGGCTTGGTGAACGGTAGAGTCCTGGTACTTTTTAAGCGTGTCCTGGGCCGGAACGGGGGGTTGGTATTTTTTTAGGGAATCGGTTTCCTGGGCAAACACCTGCGGGGCAAAACTTCCGAAGGTCAGGGTCAAGGAAAGCCAGATGCGTATTGCTTGTTTCATTGTCTAGAGGCTGTGTTAAGAAACTGTTACTATTTAGATTAAATCGTAAGCGCGTGGCAAATGGTTGCCAATTTCAGCCGCTATCTTTCAAATACCTGCTAATCAGAAACAAACAGACGCATCGAGCCCATTCAAACACTAATTTCATGCTATACTTGGGCACCCTCAAAGGCGGGTTTCTGTGGCTGCATGGCCTTTTTCCAATCTCGGTAGCCAATCCAGGCCAGGGGAATGAAGACGGCATACAAAATGGCGGTCAGGTATAATTCTTTGTAGAGATACAGCGGCACATATACTATGTCCACCACCAGCCATAACAGCCAGTTCTCTAGTTTCTTTCGGCTCATCAGCCATTGGGCGGCCAGACTCACGCCGGTGGTGGCCGCATCCCAGTAGGGCACATCTGCCGGGGTGGTAAGATCCAGGTAACGGCCCAAGCCATAGGTAAAGCACGGCACCAAGACCAACAGCAGCACCCATTGCCAGGTATGCGTTTTAGTGACGGGTCTCTCTGCGCGTTCCCCGCCTTTGTACAGCCACAAATACCAGCCGTATACATTGAGCAAGGCAAACATGACCTGCAAACCCATGTCTGCAAACAGCAGAGCGTCTCTAAACACCACTACATAAAAGGCGGCACTGATGAGCGCCAGCGGGAACGTCCAGATGTTCTGCTTAACCGCCAGCCAAACGCACAGCAGTCCAGAGACAAAACCCACCAGCTCTGTGATCTTGCCGAGGTCCCAATATTCTAAGGTGAAGAAGTCCATCATATGCACATGGCGTTTTTGGCCTGTTTCCTGGAAATGAGGCCAAAACGGCTTGGTCAAGAAGGTGAGCAGGCGCACAAAAATAGAAGCTTCTGCGTGGCTTGCGCGCGTTTGGGCGCCTGTACCGCTAATTATTTTGCTTTACCTTTGCCGCATGCTACCAGAAATCACGCCTACCCAGTTAAAGCAACGCCTGGACAACCAAGAGCCCTTGCAACTCATTGACGTACGTGAGCCACAGGAATGGGACATCTGCCATCTAGGCGGCACCCTCATTCCCATGGGCGATCTAGCTAAAAAAGCCCCTACCCTAGACCCTGCTGCCACCACAGTAGTTATCTGTCACCATGGGTTTAGAAGCGCCCAAGCCGTCCTATTTCTGCAACAGCGCTTTGGCTTTACCAATGTCCTAAATCTAAAAGGCGGCGTACATGCCTGGGCCAAAGAAGTAGACCTCAGTTTCCCTACCTATTAGATGATTGCTGGTTGTTGATAGACGATTTTAATCTGGTTTCTGGAAAATAGGCTAAAATCAGCAGGACAAGTAATAGTTGCTAGTTGGTTTATCTGCTAGTATAAATACCCCTCTGCTGAACTGCGCTCGCTATCTCAAACTCTCGTTTGAGCAATCCTCAAGGGGAGAACCTGCGAGTAGTAGAAGCCTTTGCTACTGGCACCTGATCCAGTCTTTCCGGCGAGTCGCCTAAGCAGGTTGCCGCCTCTGGCAGGGCAGCGGCTGCTACAAAGCAAGGTTGGTTAATCACACAAGGAAGAAACCACGCAGAAGAGGCAAGCTGGTACAGCGCGAGGCGGGAAGACGGGGGCCCGCGGCCGTGAGCGCTTAGCGGAAAATATGAAACAAGACGGCATAAGGGCACCGGAAGAAAGGACCTTCTCAGGGATAGTCCCAATGGTAGCGCACGGCAGAGAAAGTCATCGATGCGACATCCGCGCCATGAAGGTAGATGTTTAGACGGTAGGCTTGATCGTTAGTGAGAACACCAACAACGGCGAAAGTTTTCGCGAAATCCTCCGGAAGACAAAAGACAACCTCTTCATTTCTCGCTTATTTTCTTGAAATCAGGCCAAAAACAAACTGCCCATAATTTCTTTTCCAAGAAAAAGCAGACCAACCTCAACTTTTCTCTTAATTTTACGTGGCAAATACCATAAACGCTATTTGCTATGCAGTTCCACGCTCCTAATCTGTTGTTTGAGGCACTCACCTACGACGACGTTCTTCTCCTTCCGGCCTATTCTGAAGTACTGCCCAAGGATACCAATACCTCCACCCAACTGACGCGCAACATCCGGCTGAACATTCCGCTGGTCTCGGCGGCCATGGATACCGTGACAGAAGCAGACATGGCCATTGCCATGGCGCAAGAAGGCGGCTTGGGCATCATACACAAAAACATGAGCATTCAGCAGCAGGCAGAGCAGGTGCGCAAAGTAAAGCGTTCTGAGAGCGGCATGATCATGGACCCTGTGACCTTGCACGAGGACGCCACCTTAGGCGAAGCACTGAGCCTCATGAAAGAGCACAAGATTGGCGGTATTCCCATCATCAACACAGAGAAGAAACTGGTAGGCATCATCACCAACCGCGACCTGCGCTTTGAGAAGAACTATGCCATCAAGGTCTCTGAGATCATGACCAAGGACCGGCTCATCACCGCCCCAAAAGGCATTGAGCTGGACAAAGCCGAAGACATCCTGCAGGAATACAAGATTGAGAAGCTTCCTGTAATTGACGAAAATGGGCACTTGGCCGGTTTGATCACCTACAAAGATATTTTAAAGAGAAAGCACCGTCCCAACGCCTGCAAAGACCAGTATGGTCGTCTGCGCGTAGGAGCCGCCGTGGGCGTGACGGCAGACGTGCTAGACCGCGTCTCTGCCTTGGTAACCGCCGGCGTGGACGTGATCAGTATTGACACGGCGCATGGTCACTCCAGAGGCGTGATGGACGCCGTCAGAAAAATAAAGGACACCTTCCCAGACGTAGACATCATTGCCGGCAACGTGGCCACCGCCGAAGGTGCCAAAGCCTTGGCAGACTCAGGCGCCGATGCAGTGAAAGTGGGCGTTGGCCCGGGCTCTATCTGTACCACGCGTATTATTGCTGGTATCGGGGTTCCGCAGTTGTCTGCCGTGATTGAAGCCGTGAGAGGCTTGCAGGGAACCGGCGTACCTGTGATTGCCGATGGTGGCGTTAAATTCTCTGGTGACATTGTCAAGGCCATTGCCGGCGGCGCCAGCTCCATCATGGTAGGTTCTTTATTAGCCGGTACTGAGGAAGCCCCCGGCGAGATGCAGATTTTTGAAGGCCGTAAATTTAAGTCGTACCGCGGTATGGGGTCTATTGAGGCCATGGGCGAAGGCTCCAAAGACCGTTACTTCCAGGACGCCGAGGATGACGTGAAGAAACTGGTACCAGAAGGCATTGTGGGCCGCGTGCCGTACAAGGGATTGGCTGCCGAGGTGCTTTACCAACTGGTAGGCGGCCTAAAAGCGGGCATGGGCTACTGCGGTGCCCCAGACATTGAAGTGCTTAAAAAAGCCAAGATGGTTAAGATTACTGGCGCCGGTCTACGTGAGAGCCACCCGCATGATGTGCAGATCACCAGAGAAGCCCCAAATTATAGTAGATAATATCATTAAAATTTTAGTTCTTTTGTAAGAATTCACGTATTCACCCTCGTTCTACACCTAACCAACACCAATAGCAGGCGCCCAACCAATGCCCTATACCAAAAGAGTCAAGCGATTGAGTTTTCTGACAGGAAGCGTAAGCTGGGTTCTGCTATTGGTGAATATTCTGTTTTTGGCCCGCCAGGTGCATGAAGGCGAACCCAACGCCGCCTCGCCGTACCTGAGCAACCTCTTCTCGGTCATCTTCCTGTTATCAGTGTTTCTGTACCAGCGCCAACGCATGAAGGTGCAGAAGAACCCACAGTTCACCTCTCCGCTTTGGAAGCTGTTTGTCAAAGGAGGCCTGAGCGCCTACCTGTGCATGCTCCTGCAAGTGGGGTATCCAAGCCTGCAGGCCTATTGGGTCAACAGCCCGTATTTGTTGGATATCTTCTATCAGATAGTCTTCGGGTTTCTGGGGTATTTCTTGGCCAAGGCGTTTTACACGTGGCGGCAGTTTGTGCTCTACCATAAAACCAAGGACCTGGAAAGCCAGTGGAAGTGGTTTGAGATTCTGGTGGGCCTCTCCTTGCTGGTGCCCCTGTTCAACGTGGAGTACATGAACCACATCTTCCTGATTTTGGATCTGGGATTGTTGCTGGCCTATGGTTTGTACATGAGCGTGCATTTGCGTTGGGTGGCCTATTTGAACCTAGAGCGCAAATGGGGAAGCATTCTCCTGCTCATGGCCATTCTGGTGAGCGTGGTGCTGTTCGGGAATTTCCTGTTCCAGTATGCAGACTCCCCGGAGCTGGTAGTGGACTACACAGACAATCCGTTCATTCTGCTCACCTTATCGTTTGTATTCTGTTACGCGCTGGCCTCGTTGCTGGTGGCTTTGTTCAGTTTACCCACGTCCCAGGTCTTTGAACAGAAAAACGCCGATTTGCTCAATTTCCAGCGCCTGAGCCAGACCATTCAGCAGGGCCGCAGTGAAGAAGAGGTTTACTCCATGCTCTTTGAGAGCGCCATCAAAGCCTCTGGCGCAGATGCCGCTTGGTTAGACTTAAAGGAGGAATCCAAGAAGTCTCTACCCTTGCGCAATGAGAGCACGCCAGACCCTATTGTACAAAGCATTAAAAAGGCATACGCCGAGCTGAAGCAGGATTCTTCTCAATTAGGGGAGAACAAGGTCTTCATGAACGGAGACTTGCTGCACCATCCGGCTTTTAAAGAGTTGCGCTTGCCGTTCCAATCCTTGCTGGTGATCCCATTGGCTTCTGCTAAAATAGAATACGGCCACTTGTTCTTGCTGCGCGAGGTAAGCCAAGGCTTTGACGCAGATACTATGAGCGTGGTGCAGACGTTTACCAACCAGACCATCCTCACCATTGAGAACCTGCGTCTGGTCACGGAGTCACTGCAGAATGAGCGGTACAAGGAGGAACTCAAGATTGCCAGCCTGGTGCAGGACAGATTGATTCCTAAAACATTTCCTACGGATACCTGGTTTGAAATTAGTTCTTACTCACAGGCAGCCAAAGAGGTAGGAGGTGACTTCTATGACTTTCTGCAGCTGAGCGAGTCCAGGATTGCCATTATTATAGGAGACGTGTCGGGGAAAGGGATTTCGGCGGCGTTCCACATGGCCCAGATGAAAGGGATTTTTCATGGGCTCATGCAACAGGACATGCTGCCAGATGAATTCATGGTGCAGGCCAACAGTGCTTTGAGCCGCTGTTTGGAGCGCACCTCGTTCATCACCTCGGCGCTGTATATCATTGATTACAAGATGCAGGGCGTTTCCTTTGCCAGGGCCGGCCATTGCCATACGCTGTACTACAACTCCATGACGGAAGATACTTTCTACTTCCAGACAGAAGGACTGGGACTGGGGATTGTACGGGACAAGTCCTATGCCAAGCGCATTCACCGGTTGCACTATGACTACAACCCCGGTGACGTGATGGTGATTTATACAGACGGTATTGTGGAGGCCCGCAGTCCAGACCAGGATGAATACGGCGAGGAGCGCCTCAAATACATGCTCTCCCAAACCTATCACCTTGAAGCCGAAGACATTAAAAGCGCCATCATCAATGATGTGTCAGATTTTTCAAATGACATTTTGTATGATGACCAGACGTTGCTCGTGATCAAGTTCAAACCCCCTCAACCAAAGATTTAGAAGTTCCGTAAAGAAGCGCGATGAAAATTAAACACACTATTTCCGACAACACCATCACCATCAGCTTAGACGGTGAATTGGATGCAAGCTCATCTGTGATGCTAGATGAAGAACTGTCTGCGCCTAGTATCATGATGTTCAGCAAGATTCTGGTAGACTGCAAGAATCTTAACTACATTTCCTCTGCTGGCTTGGGCGTATTTATTTCGCACCTACAGCGTTTTGAAGACGCGCAGATCAAGCTTATCTTCTTCAACATGCAGGAGAAAGTACGTAACGTATTTGAAATCTTAGGCCTTGACCTGTTAATGACCATTGTTTCTTCTTATGAAGAAGCCGTGACCATCGCCAATGACTAATTTCATTAGGGTCAGTTGCGACAGGAAAAACCTGAAGATCATCCGGGCGTTTGTCACGGAAACACTGGCCCCTGTCCCCTTGTCTGCCATCACCTTGAACCAGATCATTCTGGCCGTGGATGAAATCTGCGCCAACATGATCATTCATGCCAACCAGGAGGATGGCAGCAAGTTCATGTGTCTCAACATTGACTATGATGACACAGAGGTGGTATTTGAGCTGTCAGACAATGGCATTGCCTTTGAGCAGGCCCAGTACCGTGAGCCCAACATCATTGACAACATCAAGATGGGCAAGAAAGGCGGCGTGGGCGTGGCCCTGGTCAACAGGATCATGGACAAGGTAGAATATACCCAGGAAGGCACCACCAACATCTGCCGTCTGCACAAGCTCATCTCCTAGTCAGGCATTATTATTTCCATCCCGCTATACAATAAAAACCGTTTTTGGCCTGTTTCCTGTAAAACAGGCCAAAAACGGTTTCTTTGTTAAACCAAAGGGGCGGGATGTTTTTCAACGGGAATCAGTTCTGTCCAAAAAAATGAGTAAAATTGCATAACGTTCGGCTGGTTGACGGCTGTTCTTTTGTGATTTGCTAAGAATCTATGCGAGCTTCTTCTATCTACCTGGGCCTTGGCGCCTTGTTTCTGTACGGTTGTACCTCTCCCAAAAAAGCCGGCGAACCCGCGGTGCTGACCATTGGGCCAGAGGCGGTGCCCGTTTCTGAGTTTGCCTATGTGTATGAGAAAAACAACGGCAACTCTGACAGCGCTTACTCCCAGGCCAGCGTGCAGGAGTACCTGGACCTGTATACCAACTTTAAACTGAAGGTAGCCGAAGCCAGAAGCCGCGGCCTGGACACCACGCAAGCCTTTAAAACCGAGCTGGGTGGCTACAAAGAGCAGTTAGCCCAGCCGTACTTAACGGAGAAAAGCGTCACCGACCAACTGGTCCGTGAAGCCTACGAACGCTCCAAAAAAGAAATCAACGCCTCTCATATTCTGGCTGCGGTAGACATGGAAGCCGACCCGAGGGACACCTTGGCCGCCTTCCAGAAGATCACTTCCCTTAGACAGCAGATTTTGAACGGCGCTTCTTTTGAAGTGCTGGCCAAAACCAGCTCAGATGACCCATCGGCTAGAGAAAACAACGGCCAGCTAGGTTATTTTACGGCCTTGCAGATGGTGTATCCGTTTGAGAACGCCGCCTACAACACGCCCAAAGGCCAGGTGTCTGAACCTGTGAGAACCCGCTTTGGCTATCACTTGATCAAAGTCAATGACATTAGGACGGCCCAAGGCGAAATTAAAGTAGCACATATCATGGTGCGGGCCACCCAGGGCATGCCTAAGGCTGACTCGTTAACAGCCAAAAGAAGATAGACGAGATCTATCGCCGCGTACAGCGCAAGGAAGACTGGAACAAGCTAGCCTCTCAGTTCTCTGAAGATGCCGCTTCTGCCGAAGAAGGCGGGGAACTGCCATGGTTTGGCACCGGTCGTATGATCCCTTCCTTTGAGGAAGCTGCTTTTGCATTGGCTCAACCGGGCGCTATTACTCCGCCTGTACAGACCCCTTACGGCTGGCACATCATCAAATTACTGGAGCGCAAAGAACTGCCGGCCTATGAAGAGATGGAAACCTCTCTGCGTAACCGCATTGCCAAAGACTCCCGCTCAGAACTAAACAAGGCGGCCTTCTTGCGCCGCATCAGAACAGAGAACCAATTACAGGAGGTTGCCGCTAACAAAGAACTAGCCTTGCGCTTGGCAGACTCTACCCTCCTTTCCGGAAACTGGCAGTACAAAGAACCTTCAGAGCCTAAAAATGCAGGTTCAGCGCCTTTGTTTACCATCAAGGGCCAACCGTATACCTTGAGCCAGTTTGGCAAGTACATAGAGGAAAACCAGAAGGCAAAGCAAACAGCCTCCTCTGCTCACATCATGGGCTTGTTGTATGACAAGTTTGTGGAGACCAGCCTGCTTAATTATGAGCGGGATCACCTAGAGGAGAAACACAAGGAGTACAAAATGCTGGTGAATGAGTACCATGATGGCATTCTGCTGTTCCAATTGATGGAAGAAAAGGTCTGGACCAAGGCCATGGAAGACACCGTGGGCTTGCGTAACTTCTTTGAGCAGAACCGCAGCAAGTACATGTGGGGCACTCGCGCCGAGGCTACCATCCTGAGCGCGGCCAATCCTACCATCCTAGAACAGGCCCAAAAACAGCTGGCTTCCGGACGGTTCCTGTCTGAGCGGTACAAGCAACCTGAGCTGGCCTTCGCCTTTAACAATGACAATCTTTCTGCCACGGCTACTGCGCAATTAGACCAGTTGGCCAATGCATTGCAGGCAGATACGTCCTTGACGGTTGAATTGGCAGGCTATATTGATTCCAGAGAAGCCACCAACAGAAGCAACGCCTCTCTGGCCGCCAGAAGAGCCAACGCGGTGAAAAACTACTTAGTTAAAAAGGGCGTGGACGAAGAAGCCATTCAGGTAATCTCAACTGCTACTGGCCGAAATGCACGCCGGGTAACGGTACAAATGTATTCTACAGATTTGCAGACCCTGGCAGACCAGTTCAACCAAAATAGCCCACTGGCCTTGCAAGTGTCTTCGCGCAAATTCCAGAAAGGCGAGAACAAGGCTTTGGATCAGGTGACATGGGCACCCGGCACTTACGCTACCACCGTTGACGGCAGAGCAGTGTTGGTGAAAATTACCAAAGTAGACCCCGCTGGCCCTAAACAGTTGAATGAGACCCGCGGCGCGGTGATCTCTGACTACCAGAACTACTTGGAGAAGGAATGGATCAAAGAACTTCGCCAGAAATACCCGGTAAGCGTGAACCAAGCAGAGGTAGAGAAGCTCATTAAGAAGTAAGTTTCTTAAAGTGCAGGCGTTTGTCTAGCTTTGTTTATTAAGATAAATCATATTTTGCCCTGAAAGCCGCCTTCTACAGAAAGTGCTGGCTTTAAAAACCTAACATGAAAACCCGTATTAACTTTTCTTCTTTCTTTAAAAGCATTTTTGCGTTGGCATTGGTATGCTCTTTGGGCAACCAGGCGCAGGCGCAGCAAACCGTTCTGCTGGACAATATCATTGCCCGCGTGGGCAGCCATATCATCTTGCGCTCAGAGCTAGAATTACAACAAGCCCAGGCGGTAAGCCAAGGCTACCCAGCCACTACAGAACTGCGCTGCAATATTTTACAAACCATGATCCAGAACAAGGTGCTCTTGACCCGCGCCGAAGTGGATTCTGTGGTGGTAGAACAAGCACTGGTAGACGGTGAACTAGAGCAGCGCTTGTCCATGATGATTGGGCAGATTGGCGGCCCAGAGAAACTGGAGGCTTACTTTAACAAGCCCATGAGCCAGATCAGAGAAGACTTGCGCAAAAGCATGCGCGAGAACCTCACCATTAGAAAAATGGAGCGGGAAATCTCTGGCAAGATCAAAGTGACCCCAAAAGAAGTAAAGCAGTTCTTCAACCAGATTCCGCAGGACAGCTTGCCGTATTATTCTACTGAGGTAGAAGTAGGCCAGATTGTAAAGGTGGCGCAGATTGGCAACGCCCAGAAACAAGCGGCTAAACAACAGTTAGAGGAAATAAGAAAGCGCATTGTAGCCGGGGAAGACTTTGCGGCTTTGGCCAAGCAATACTCTCAAGACCCTGCCTCTGCCGCAGAAGGCGGAACGCTAGGATTCTTTAAGCGCCGCGAGTTGGTACCAGAATATGAAGCCGCGGCCCTTAGATTAAAGCCCGGCGAGATGTCTCCGGTGATTGAATCCATGTTCGGGTTCCACTTGATCCAATTGATTGAGGTACGCGGAGAGGAATACAGCTCACGCCACATCCTCATCAAGCCGGCCACGGCGCAGGTAGACATGCAAGCCACGGCCCAGGCCTTGGACAGCATCAAAACCCTTATCCAGAAAGACAGCATCACGTTTGCCAAAGCAGCCAAAGACTTCTCAGATGACATGACCTCTAAAGGCAACGGCGGTATGATTGCCTTGGGCAACAGCCCTACCACGTACCTGCCCGTAGACCAACTGGATCCTTCCATCTTCTTCGTGATTGACACCATGCAGGTAGGCAGCATCAGTGCTCCCCTTCCCTACCGCACCGAAGACGGCAAAGAAGCCATGCGTATCCTGTACCTGAAATCTAAAAGCGCTCCGCACCAGGCTAACCTCAAAGACGATTACCAGAAGATAGCTGCAGCCGCCTTGAGCAACAAACGCAACAGAGCCATTGCTGAGTGGTTCGCCAAAAACAAAAACACTGTCTTTGTAGACGTAGCCCCAGACTTTCAGGCGTGTAAACTAGACGAGTAAATAACTATCCTCTATGCCATTTGCCTCTGACAAAGAAGCCGCTGACGCGCTATACAAAGCCTACGGGCGCCTTACCTCTGAAATCTCCCAAACCATCATTGGGCAAGAGGAAGTAGTAAAACTAGTGCTGACCGCTGTTTTTTGTCAGGGGCATTGTCTTTTGGTAGGCGTACCGGGCTTGGCTAAAACCTTGCTCATCCATACCATCGCCTCGTCGCTGGACATGTCCTTTAACCGGGTACAGTTCACGCCAGACTTGATGCCCTCAGACATTCTGGGCTCTGAGACCCTGGACCAGAACCGCAACTTCCAGTTCGTGAAAGGTCCGGTGTTTGCCAACATCGTCTTAGCTGATGAGATCAACCGCACGCCGCCCAAAACCCAGGCCGCGCTTTTAGAAGCCATGCAAGAATATTCTGTGACGGTGGCCGGCCATCATTACAAGCTGCCGCGTCCGTTCTTTGTGCTGGCCACGCAAAACCCTATTGAACAGGAAGGAACCTATCCCCTGCCAGAAGCGCAATTGGACCGCTTCATGTTTCACGTGGCCTTGTCTTACCCAAGCTTCGCCTCAGAACTTCAGATCGTTAAAAATACCACCGGCGACCGCAATTACAAACCGCAGGTCATCCTCACGGCAGAAGAAATCATTGCGTTTCAACAGTTGATCAGACGCGTGCCTGTAACGGACAACGTAGTGGAGTACGCCGTGAAACTGGTGCACAAGACCCGCCCAGAGTCTGAGATGGCGGCCCCGCAGGCTAAGCAATACCTGGAGTGGGGCGCAGGCCCTAGAGCCTCGCAGCACTTGATCATGGGTGCCAAATGCAATGCGCTGCTCAACGGCAAATACTCCCCAGACATTGAAGACGTGAAAACCGTGGCCGTTCCTATTTTGCGCCACCGTTTGGTCCGTAACTTCAAGGCCGAGGCAGAAGGCATCACCGTTGAACAGATTGTCAAAGAATTATTGTAATTCGTTTTTGGCCCGTTTTCTGGAAAATAGCCCAAAAACGACCTGAATACGATTACTCTTATTTAGCTTACTCTTCCCCTGCCGTAACTTTTCTCCCTAAAATCAGTTTGCAGAGACACTATTCGTTTCTCTGCCCTAAGTGGCCGCATACCCAACAAGCTTTTAACCTACAGCTTTTATGCACCGGAAGACCATTGCAATTATTGGAGGAGGTTTCAGTGGAACCATGGTGGCCGTCCATTTGCTCAGGCAAACCCACCAACCCGTAGAAGTCCTCCTAATCAACAAAGGCTATCCCCTGGGCAAAGGTGTTGCGTACGCGGCAAACTCAGAGAAATACCTGCTCAACGTGCATGCTGGCCGCATGAGCGCCTTCCCAGACCAACCCACCCACTTTGTAGATTGGTTAAAAACCCAACCAATTTATGCGCATGCAACGCTGGAGGAGATAGCCCATACCTTTGTGCCCAGGCAACTGTACGGCGAATATTTAGAGGCTATTTTACAGGAAACCATCCACACGCACAGCCAAAAGTTTACGCTATTGCCAGAGCGGGCCACCAAACTCACTACCAGTAAAGATCTTTTACAGCAAACCTACCAGATAGAACTAGAAACTGGCCAGAAAGTAGCTGCCGAACAGGTAGTGCTGGCTTTGGGTAATTTTCAGCCGGCGCCCATGCGGTGCGTGGCACCAAGGGAAACCGAGGCTTTGACACCGCCTATCTACTTTTCAGATCCCTGGCGCCCCGACATCCTCCAGGATTTGCCTGCAGACGCCACCGTGGTTTTGCTGGGCACGGGCCTTACCACCATTGACGCGCTGCTTGGTTTGCAGGAACAGGGATTCACAGGAAAGGTAATGGCGGTTTCTACCAATGGGTTCCTGCCGCGTCCGTACCTGTCTGGCCAACCAAATGCAGCCTTCGGGGATCGTATAGCGCAAGCTTCTTCTTTGCTGGAGATGGTTCGGTTGTTCAATCAGGAATTAAAGCAGCACCAGGGACAAGGCTGGGAAGAAATGATCAACGGCATACGGCCGCATACGCACGCCATGTGGCAGAAACTCACACGCACTGAGCAACGCAAATTCATGCATAGGCTGGGATCTTTGTGGGGCGTGGTGCGGCACCGGCTTCCGCCGCAAGTGCACACCGCTGTGCTAGAAATGCAGCAAAGCGGTCAATTGCAAGTGATGGCCGCCCGCGTGCAATCCATGGCTGTAAAGGGGAACAAAGTAGCCGTGACCCTTCAGCCCAAAAACACCCTCACTCCTGAAACGGTGTTGGCAGACCGCGTCATTAACTGCACGGGTCCGCAGCTTAAGTATGATGCGGTGCCAGACCCGTTGGTGCAGTCCCTTTTGCATCAGAACCTGGCGGTGGCGCATCCTTTACAGATGGGTTTGCAGGTAGACATGATGGGAAGTCTCATCCAACCAGACGGCACGCACAGCCAGGGCTTGTTCACCTTGGGCTCGTCCAGACGGGGCGAGTTGTGGGAAAGCAACGCCATTGCCGAGTTGCGTGAGCAGGCTTCTCAACTGGCCAAGCACCTGTCTCAGCCGTTTTTTGGCTATTTCCTGGAAAACAGACCAAAAACGCAGCCTACGGCTTCGGTATAAACACTATGAAAACCGTAATGTGATCTGTACTTTTACAGCTAGAATACTTTTACAAGACATCCATGGAAGCTAGTGCCCTTTTTGAACGCTTTGAGAACAACGTAGACACCATTGCCCGTCACTTAAAAAACGGCGTGGACATACGCACCACTCCGTACCATATCTCTATGCCCCTGGAAGTGCGCATGCTGTGTGACATTCTGCACCATGTGGGCTTTGACTATAAAATCACCCAGGACGGTTTTGGATCCTTCACTGAGTTCCAGCAGCAGTACCAGCAGGACGCCAAGCGTTTCTCAGATGCCATCTACCAGATTCTGCAGGACAAGCACGCCTACATGAAGACGCCAGACGGCACCGTGTTGCTGAAAGAGCACCTGATCAGACGCCTGGAGTACTTCAATGAGATTGCCCACTCCATGGAAGTGATTGCCCGCTGGCAGCAACTAGGCAGCCCGGTACAGTACAACTATCCGTTCTTAACCAAATAAAACAAAAAAGGCAGGCTCTCCAGAACCTGCCTTTTTTGTTTGCCTCCCTTACGGCCTATTGTAGCCCAGAATATGCACCTTGAGTGTTTGACCGGGTTGCCGCTTGGTCCTGAAGGTAATCCAGGCTTCCTCCCTGCTTTGGGAGGGCGCCTGCGGAAACAAGGCTTCGGCCTTCTCAATTTCTGCGCCTCCCTGGTGCAAGGTGACCTCAACGGCAATGTTCTCAGCGGTTTGCGCGCCTTTGTTGACCAATTCCAACTTGTAGATGTTTCTGCGGAGGCTGTCTGTAGTAGAGGCCAAAGACACTCTCAGGTCTGGAGGCGTATCTTGGTACGAAAAGGATTTGAAGGCCAGATACCCAATCAGCCCCAGCAGCAACAGCAAACTGGCGGCAAAAACGCTCCACTCAAGCAGGTTCTTTTTCATAGTTGTCGGTTTTGGAAACGTCTGGATTGGCTTCTTGGTCTAGCAGCAGCCTACCCGCTGAAGCACCTAAAGAAGCCACCAGACTTAATATGACGGTCATTTGCACACCCGTGTGGAACCCTTCCCCTTCAAACCGGCCATAAAACCACAAGGCTCCTGCAGACACACAGAACGCGGTGCCGTACGTGATGCTCACATTCCAGAGGACTTCCATGAAATGGGGCTTTTGTTGGGCAGGCGTTTCATAGGCTCCCCTAAACCCTATGTAAAAAAGAATGATGCCGTTTAACACCAGTGACACCAACACAATGCCCAATACCAACAAGGGTTTGATGGAAGTGGCCAGCAGAAACACTTCATCTGTGGGCGCAATGTTAGAGGCCAATAGCATACCGGCGCAGACAGACAGCACTACTAACTCTAAGGTAGAAGAACCCTTGTCCTTTTTTTGAGCAGAGGTCTCTTGCATGCCCACGGACACTTCCTCACTGTTAGCCGACGTACCCAGTTGCGCGGTCCCAATGGACACCCCAATGGCCACCGTCAAGGCCTCGGTGATGACCATGTAGACAATCCGCTCCAAGGACATGGTGTCAAAGTCAATAAGGCCCAGAAGCAGCAAGAACAAAAAGGCCAGTACCAGCCCAATCCCCATTTCTTCTACAGAGTCGATGGCCACCTCTTTCCAGGACGCATTCTCCCGCAGGCCGGCATAGGCATTGTAGCCCAACAGCAAGGCATAGGTGAGGGCTATGTTTAAAAGCAACAAGACAGGCGAAGTTCGGTAGCTGCTCACCCAGACTTCCATGGTGAAGAGCAAGGGCAAACTGAAGATGAGTCCACCAATCAAGCCTCGGCCATATTCTTGAAGGGAGTCCCCTATTGGCTTTTTTTGCATATTGATTGTCAAATACTTGCAAAACGCCGTTTGGGTTACCATCCGTACAAAAACAAAGGGCCCCTCCGTGATTTTACGGAGGGGCCCTTTGTTTTTGTACTAATATTTTATTGGTGCTCTTCCCTAATCTGGGTATGCCCGTCTTGCGAATGTTCCGTTACCAGCTCACCCTTGGGTTCTTTCTTGAGGCTACCAGAAATCTCATCGCCCACGGGTCCTTTGGCCACCGTGATGCCGCCGTCTACAAAGTATAAGGCACCCGTCACGTAAGAGGCTTCGTCAGAGGCCAGGAAGGCGTAGACGTTGGCTACCTCTTCGGGGGTGCCCCTTCTGCCCAGCGGCGTGGCCTGAATCATGGTGGTCTCCATCTTCTTGTCCATGGGGCCGGTTTCCTTGTGCGTCCAGGCGGTATCAATAGGTCCTGGGCACACGCAGTTGCAGCGCACGCCAAACTGCGCCTGCTCTACCGCCAGCCCTTGCATAAAGGCATGGATAAACCCTTTGGTGCCGCCGTACGGCGTATTCTGGGCAATGCCAATCTTCCCCGCCTCTGACCCCGCCGACACGATGTTGCCTTTGGTTTTGTGTAGTTCTGGCAAGGCCGCCCGGCTCATCATGAACGCAGAGGTCACGTTATGGCGCAGCATGTACTCAAACGCATCTGTAGGGTAGTCCTGCAACAGCGCGGTGACCGGGAATACACCGGCGTTGTTCACCAGAATATCCAGCTGGCCGTATTGCTTGACCGCCAGGTCTACGCAGGTCTTGGCGTTGGCTTCTATGGAGATGTCACCGGTGTAGGCAATGGCTACGCCACCGTCTTTGGTGATGGCTTTGGCCACGTCTTCTACTGGGTCTTCCGGGAAACCACAGACCACTACGCTGGCTCCCTCTTTGGCAAACTTGTGACAGATGGCTTCTCCTATGCCCGTTCCGCCGCCGGTCACAATGGCCACTTTTCCTTCTAATCTTCCTTTCATAGCTCTTTCATTGTAAGTGATATAGAACTAAGAGAAACGACCCGTGCTAGATTTTGTTGAAAAGAGACAGCACTTCTCTGCATGCGCCTCGTACAAAAAGGCAAGTCCCCTTTTTCTATGCGGCAGCACATCACCTCTTATGTTTCGTCTTTTCACCTGACCACGCCCCGGCTGTTGTTGCGGCCTTACCACCAGGAAGAAGCCCAGGTATTCCTGGATTTGCTGGATGAGAACAGAGAAAGGTTACTGTCAGATTTCCCAGACAGGACTTCCTCAGTGACCAATTTGGAAGAGGCCGTAAACCGAATTAAGCTTCTGGAGTACCAGCGCCGCACCGGAGACTTGCATAGCTTTGGGCTTTGGCGACAACAAGACCACCAGTACATTGGGGACATTACCATACGGCGCCTGGCGCGCGGCAAGAAAGTGGCCGAAGTGGGGTATTACATTGACGCCTCGGCAGAGGGCAAGGGCTACATCTCTGAGGCCATGCTGGCGCTGCTGGAATACGCCTTTGAGGTCTTGCGCATGGATGCTATCAGTCTGCGTTGCGCCAAGGAAAACCAGCGGAGCCAGAAGGTGGCAGAGCGCTGCGGCTTTACATGGACCGGCGAATTTGTGCCCTACCTCAACCAACTGTCAGACAAGCCTCCCCGGCCGCTCTACACGTACCGCATCACCAGAAAGGAATACACCAGCAAAGCCGCTTAGCCGTTTTTAGCTCCCTTTCTGGAAAATAGCCCAAAAACGGCTAGCGCTTCTTGAGTCTGGCTAGAAAGAAGTCTGTGTTAAAGTTCAAGTACAGGCTGTTAGAGAACTCCAGTTTGGGCTCATTCAAGTCATACAAAGGCTCCAAGCGCAGCGTCAGAGTCAAACCCTGGGCCAATTTCACGTCATGCATCAGGCGTAGAATCAACAAGTCCCGCTCCTCTTGGGTGAAGGTAGAGTTCAGGTAATTGGAGGACTGGGACGGGTACAACTGTCCGCCCATCTCGGCTACGTAGCCTCTGCCCCGCCAATAGCTCAGCATCACGTTCTGGTATTTGGTGTCTATGCCCGCATTCAGGTAAATGCCCGTTCCTTGTTTGAACGCCAGTTGCTTGGTGTTGGAGAAGTCTTTGAAGGCCACCACGTATGGCTGAAAGTACAGCGCATGCAGCACCTTCCTGTCATAGTCCTTGCGCAGAATCAAGCCCACGGTTCCGTTAAAAAAGGTATCCAGCGGCTTATCCGTGACGTCAATCTGGCCGCCGCGGTGCATGGCCGTGAACTGGATGGGCAAGCCCACATAGAAAGTAGAACCGGTATTGCTTTCATCTACGTCCATGGAAGCGGGCGTCTTGTACAAGGCAATCTCCGCTACGGCGCCTCCGGCCACCACTTCCTGGAACGGGTCTCCCTCGCGCAGGTAGCGCTGCCAGTCAATAAAAGCGTCCAGCTTGAGCCACGGTTTGTTCAATAGAAACTGCAGACCGTTCTCCAGGCGGTTGGTCATGAGGCGCTCAAAGTCATAGAGAGGCTCAATGTAGCCGTGGTTCACGTGGCCTTCCAGCGTCCCGAAGATGAGCGTCTTGTCATCTTTCTCATACCGGATGGAGAAGGTAGGTTGGGTAAGGGAATACTTCTTGGTGCCGAAGTCTTTCTGCAGCTGCACGCCGGCGTCTATGCGCACGTGCGGCGTGGCGTGGTACACCAGCCTAGGATTAAGGTGATAGCCAAACAGCGTGTAGCCGTCTGCTATGTTGTTGAAGTACTCGTTGTTTTTGCTGTAGCCCAGCGCGTTGAGGCCCAACTGCAGCTCGCCGGCTTGATCTGGTTTGACCGGCTGACGGTTTTCAAGGGCTTGGTTGTTCAACTGGGCTTGGGCAAGAGGGGTGTAGCAAATGCCCACCGCGGCCAATAAAAGCCATTTCTTCAACATAGTATACTTTGGGACAAGAATGAGAGCCAATCAGAAGGAGAAGCCATTTTTGAAAAGAAGCCTCTCCCTTAAATACCCACAAGGTACTTATTTTACTTAAAGAAAACAGACCCCGTCCATAGTGGGCTTGGCTACTCGTTTGCCAAAAAGCAACTGCCAATTACTCAGTCATCCCGTGCCTTAACAAGAAGGCGCTAAGCACCGTAAAGTAACCTGCACAAGAGTGGCCAAGAAAACTAACCTAATGAGCAAACACCGGGCAGGAGTAGTTTCTTCAGCTTGAATGCTTTACTACAAATTTTAGCAAATGGGTAAAAATAAAACTAAAAAATGTAGTCTAAAATGGCACAAAACCCTACCTTGTGGTGTTAGAATATTGCGCCTCTAAAGCAGATCTGGCAAGTGCCCAAAATGCCGCGGCAAGCGTTTGCAGATTAGCCTAGGATTCGTAAATTCACATACTATAAAAGCAACGAAAAACACAGACATGAGTGTAAACACCGAAAAATTGAAAGCGCTCCAACTTACCATCGACAAGCTGGACAAGACCTACGGAAAAGGGACTGTCATGAAGCTGAACGATACCAAAGTGGTGGATGTACCGGCTATCTCTACCGGCTCCCTTGGTTTGGACATTGCGTTGGGCATTGGAGGTCTTCCACGCGGTAGAGTGGTTGAAATCTACGGACCAGAATCTTCTGGTAAAACCACGCTCACCATGCACTGCATTGCTGAAGCACAGAAAAAAGGCGGTATTGCCGCGTTCATTGACGCTGAGCACGCTTTTGACAAGGCCTACGCTGAGAAGCTGGGTATAGACACAGAAAACCTTTTGATTGCCCAGCCAGACAACGGTGAGCAAGCCCTTGAGATTGCAGACCACTTGATCAGCTCTGGTGCCATTGACATCATTGTGATTGACTCTGTGGCTGCTCTGGTTCCTAAAGGCGAATTGGAAGGCGACATGGGTGATAGCAAGATGGGTCTTCAGGCTCGTTTGATGTCTCAGGCGCTTCGTAAATTGACGGGTACCATCAACAAAACCGGTTGCTGCTGTATCTTCATCAACCAGTTGCGTGAGAAGATTGGTGTGATGTTCGGTAACCCAGAGACCACCACGGGCGGTAACGCTCTTAAATTCTACGCCTCTGTGCGTCTGGACATCCGTCGTATTGGTCAGATCAAAGAAGGTGCTGACAACATTACCGGTAACCGTACTAAGGTGAAAGTGGTGAAAAACAAAGTGGCGCCTCCGTTCAAAGTGGTGGAATTTGACATCATGTACGGGCAGGGTATCTCTAAAGTAGGTGAGATTCTTGACTTGGGCGTGGAGTTGAACATCATCCAGAAGTCTGGTTCTTGGTTCTCTTATGATGGTAACAGACTGGGTCAGGGCCGTGACGCCGTGAAGCAGTTGTTGCTGGACAATGAAGAGATGATGCAGGAGATTGAAGACAAAATCAGAGCCATGGTCAACGGTGAGCCAGAAAAAGTGGCCGCCGTGCTAGAAGGAACTCCAGAATAATTTCACAAAAAGCATAAGAAAAGGCACCTTTATAGGTGCCTTTTCTGTTTAAGTTGAGTTCCTGGCTAAAACTGTTATTTTTGTCTAACCCCTTGTACAGCATGAGTTGGTACGAGTTTTGAATAGGCCAGATAAGAACAGATCTGATTGATTTATGCGAGCTCCATATAAATTTCTTTTCCTTACTGGTTTTCTAGGAACCATCCTGAGTGGTTTTGCCGCGAAAGACTCTATGCGGGTCATTGACAATGACAGCTTCAAGTCTGGTGAAACCCTCCAATACAAGGTCCATTACGGTGTCATCAACGCTGGCGAGGCGGTCATCAACGTGGCCCCTACCATTCACCGCGTGAACAACCGAGTGTGCTACCAGGCTTCTGTGAACGGTAGAACCACTGGCTCTTTTGACTTCTTCCACCGCGTGCGTGACTCCTGGACGTCGTATATAGACACTACCTCCATTGTGCCGCAGCGCTTTACCAGAAACATTGAGGAAGGTCGCTACAAAAAGAAAGAAACCACTGAGTTTGACCATTACCAGAACAAGGTTTCTGTCACAGACAGCCGTGACAACCGTAAAAACGTGAACTACAACGTGCCAGACAACGTGCAGGACATGGTGAGCGGCTTTTACTACTTACGTACCCTCAAACTGCAGAACTACAAAGTAGGCGATACCTTTAAAGTGCAGGGCTTCCTGGACGACGAGGTGTTCAACATGGTGGTGATGTACAAAGGCAAAGAAATAGTAGAAACCAAAGCCGGAAAGATACGGGCCCACCGTCTGGTACCGCGCATGCCGGCCAACAAACTGTTCAGCGGTGAAAACGCCATTTCTGTATACCTATCAGATGACAACAACAAGATTCCGGTCTTGATCAAAGCCGAAATGTTTGTAGGCTCTGTAAAGGTGGACTTGTACAAGTACAGCGGCTTGCAGAGCAGGTTGAGTGTGGTGAAGTAAAGGATTCAAATAACTATATAAGAAAGGCCACTGGAGACAAACCAGTGGCCTTTTCGTTTTTGGCTTGTTTTCTGGGAATCAGGCCAAAAATGAGCAATTCAATTCCCGCCATTCCATAAAAGATTAACAAATTGTTATCATTAGGTTATGCGGTGGCAGAAAACGAGGCCGCCTGAGAGGAATGTCTATATTTGTATAGAATTTAATGTCTCTTGAGCGGTTTTCAAAAGCGCTTCTTGTTCCACCTCTTATACCTATTGGCATGCAAGTTCAAGCTAAATACAAGGTTTTGGTAGTAGACGATGACCCAGATATTGTGGAGCTTCTGCAGTACAACCTGGAGAAAGAGGGCTATGAGGTAGCACAGGCCGGCAACGGCAAAGAGGCCTTGGAGGTGGCCCGCACGTTCAAGCCAGACATCATCCTGCTGGACGTGATGATGCCGGTCATGGATGGCATTACCGCCTGCCGACAGTTCAGGGACAATCCCAAGTTCAAAGACACCCGCATCCTGTTCCTGACCGCCCGCTCTGAGGAGTTCTCTGAAGTTGCTGCCTTTGACGCCGGCGCCGATGATTTCATTGTCAAGCCCATCAAGCCCAGGGCGCTCATTAGCAGGCTGGCCGCCTTCGTGCGCCGGGATAACCAGCAGGCCGAGGTGAGCCCGGTGATTGAGATTGGTGATCTGCGCATTGACCGTACCAGCTTCAACGTGCAGCGCGGCGACCAGAAAATCACCCTCCCTAAGAAAGAGTTTGAACTGCTGGCGTTCTTGGCGGCCACGCCCAACAAGGTGTTTAGCCGCGATGAGCTGCTGAACAACGTCTGGGGCAATGACGTGTTTGTGATTGCGCGCACCGTAGACGTACACATTAGAAAAGTGCGCGAGAAAATAGGCGAAGACCAAATAAAGACCATCAAAGGCGTTGGCTACAAATTCAACACCGACTAATCCCGCCCCTTTGGCAGAGGTTGGTTCCGGCAAATTCAAACTGACCTCCAAAGGCATTGCGGTGATCATCTCTCTGTTGGTGGCCGCTATCATCACCTCCTACCTGTTGGTTTCGCCTAACCTGGAGTTCAAACAGCGCATTCTGGCGCTGGGCTTCACGTTTTCGTCGTGCTTTCTGCTGGTGTACTTCTCTTATGAGGCGCTCATCTTCAAGGAGATCAACATCATCTATGACGGCCTGGACAAGACCAAGCGCAAGGACTTTAGGCGCATGAGCAACAAGTTCCTCTGGCGCCCAGAGCCGCTCAAGCGCATTAAGGAGGAGATTTACCACATGGCCGCCCAGAAGCAGAAGGAGATTGACGAGCTTAAACGCCTACAAGCCTTACGCCGCGAATTCCTGGCAGACGTGTCCCATGAGTTGAAAACCCCCATTTTCGCGGCGCAGGGCTTTATCCATACCTTGTTGGACGGCGCCATGGACGATGTAAAGGTGCGTGACAAGTTCCTGCAGAAAGCGGCCAAGAGCTTGGACGGATTAGACGAGCTGGTACAGGACCTGATCACCATCTCTCAGCTGGAGAAGGGCGTGGTGCAGATGAACAAGACCGCCTTTGACCTGCGTCAACTGTCGCATGAGGTCTTTGAGCAACTAGAAACCAAGGCCGCCCTAAAAGGCATTACCCTGCATCTGGTGCAGGACGAACTGGAAAACTACCTGGTACAAGCAGACAGAGGCCGCATCAAGCAGGTGCTCATTAACCTCTTGGACAACGCCATTAAGTACGGTCGGGAGCACGGCAACATCTGGCTCTCCTTCTCTGCCGGCAAGAAAAAGACCTTGGTAACCGTGAAAGACGATGGCCGCGGCATTCCCAAAGAGCACCAGACCCGCATTTTTGAGCGTTTTTACCGCATTGACAAAAGCCGCACCAGAGACACTAGCGGCGGGGGCTCTGGCTTGGGCTTGGCTATCTCTAAACACATTGTAGAAGCCCATCGCTCCACCATCGCCATTGAAAGCGAGGTAGGCAAAGGCACCATTCTCAAGTTTAAGCTGCCTACGGCCAGGGTAAAAGGTGACTAGCTTTTGAAGGCTAATGAAGCGGATACCCCCTATCAAGACAAGTGAGAAATATTGAGTAAATTGCGCCTTTTCCCAGAGGCTGTCGTTTTTGACCTGTTTTCGTAAAAGGAGGCTAAAACGGAATACGGCCTTTGCCCTCTCACTCATTTATATGAAGCTACCCGCTTTCCAAGACCTTATTATTTTTGAGAACGAAGATTACATAGTCGTCAACAAGCCGCCGTTTCTGGCCACGCTGGAAGACCGTTCTTTCCAATCCTCTAACCTACTGGCCCTGGCCCGCGACTATTGCGATGACGCCCAGGTCTGTCACCGCATTGACAAGGAAACGTCTGGCGCCCTGGCCATCGCCAAAAACCCCGAGGCCTACCGTCACTTGTCCATGCAGTTTGAAGACCGTAAAGTGACCAAAGTCTACCACGCCGTGGTCTGGGGAAGCTATGAATTTGACAACCTGCTGGTGGACCGCGCCATTCAGCCGGGCTTGAAAGGCATTGCCAAGCTGGCCTTCAAAGGCAAGCCCGCTCAGACGTATTTCACTACGCTGGAGAAGTTCTCACGCCATACCTTGGTGGAGTGCAAACCAGTAACCGGCCGCATGCACCAGATTCGTCTACACCTATCCTACCTGAAGGCTTCTATTGTACAGGATGAGATGTACGGTGGCAAGCCACTGTTCCTGTCATCGCTCAAGCGCAAGTTCAACCTGGCCAAAGACACCGAGGAACAGCCTTTGATTAAACGCTTCGCGCTGCACTCCTACCAGTTGGGCTTTACGCTATTGAACGGTGAGCCGGTGACCATCACCGCAGACTACCCGAAGGACTTTCAAGTGCTGGTGAAGTTGCTGCGGCAGAACAGCTAGTAACAATGAACTGCTCCAGCGGAGCGCTACCCTTAGATGAAAGAATTCCGTTTTTGACCTACTTCTCAGAAAATAGGCCAAAAACAGAATTCTGATTTTCACACTGCTCCTTCCTCCCTGCGCTTGCCTTCAAGTTGCGGCTCTTTTAGCAGAACTGCCAACAAGCCCAGAAGTGCCATGATTTTCAAGGGAATAATCTAAAAGCGGTATTGCACCGGCAAAAAATTACTCCTATCTTTGTGACCATTTTTCAAAGTAGAGATACTTTATTTTTTCACCTGTTAACCATTTACAATGGACCATTTAAGTTATAAGACGCTATCAGTTAATAAGGCGGCCGCAGATAAAGGCTGGGTAGTGATAGACGCCGGAGACTCAACATTAGGCCGTGTGGCTAGCCAGATCGCTATGATCTTGCGCGGTAAAACCAAACCTTCTTTCACTCCAAACGCTGACTGCGGTGATAACGTGATTGTTATCAACTCTGACAAAGTTAGAATGACTGGTAAGAAGTGGGACAAGAAGACGTTTGTGACGCACACTGGTTACCCAGGTGGTCAGAAGACCTTCACTCCGCGTGAGTTGAAAGCCAAATCTTCTACCCTATTGGTAGAGCGTGCCGTGAGAGGTATGCTACCTAAGTCACGTTTAGGACGTGAGCAGTTCCGCAACCTGTACGTGTATCCAGGTGTAGAGCATCCGCATGAGGCGCAACAGCCTGTTACAGTAAAACTTACAAAATAATCTAATCATATTTAATGGAAGTTCTCAATACATCTGGTAGAAGAAAAACCTCGGTGGCGCGCATCTACATGACGCCTGGGCAAGGGAATATCACTATTAACGATAGAGATATTAAGGAATACTTCCCGAGCGAAGTATTACAGACCATCGTACAGCAGCCGTTGGCTACTATTGACGCGATCGGTAAATACGACGTTCGTGCGAACATCAAAGGTGGCGGTGTGGCAGGTCAGGCAGAAGCCTTACGACTGGCTATCACTAAGGCTTTGGTAGAAGAAAACGCTGAGACCCGTCCGGCCCTTAAGAAAGAAGGTTTCTTAACACGTGACCCACGCATGGTGGAGCGTAAGAAATTCGGTAAGCGCAAGGCTCGTCGTTCATTCCAGTTCTCTAAACGTTAATATATCATCAGCTGTAAATATATCATGGCTAATACCACATATAAAGAATTACTGGACGCCGGTGTACACTTTGGTCACCTTACCAGAAAATGGGATCCTAAAATGGCTCCGTACATTTTCATGGAGAAAAACGGTATCCACATCATTGACCTAAACAAAACCTTAGTTTCTCTAGATGAGGCTATCTCCGCTATCAAGCAGATTGCCAAGTCTGGCCGCAAGATTTTGTTTGTCGCTACCAAAAAACAAGCGCAGGACATAGTAGCAGAAGAGGCAAAACGCCTTAAGATGCCTTATGTAACGGATCGTTGGTTGGGTGGTATGTTGACTAACTTCCAGACTGTACGTAAGTCTTTGAAGAAAATGTCTACCATTGACAAAATGGTAAAAGAGAACACTGCATATGCCGCCATGGCAAAGCGTGAGCGTTTGATGATGTCTCGTGAGCGCGAGAAGCTTGAGCGTGTATTGGGTGGTATCGCTGACTTGTCACGTCTCCCAGCTGCTTTGTTCATCGTGGACGTGAAGCGTGAAGGCATCGCTATCAAAGAAGCTCAGAAATTGAACTTGCCAGTATTCGCGATTGTAGATACCAACTCTAACCCAGAGCTAGTAGACTTCCCTATCCCGGCAAACGATGATGCTTCTAAGTCTATCGCTTTGATTACTTCATTGATTGGTAAGGCCATTGAAGAAGGTCTTTCTGAGCGTAAAGTAGACAAAGACGAAACCGACAAGAAGCGTTCTGAAGAAGAAGGCATCCAAGAGAAAATTGAGGCTGAATAGTCTTCCAATTGACTCATAAAAAGTAAAAGAAACTGAACATTGGAAGCGTAGCAACTGGTGTTCAGTTTCTTTTTGATTATTGGGCGCCCTGCCCTCCTCTAGTAGAAACATATTAACCGTAATTCTTAAATAAAGAACAATGGCTATTACAGCACAAGACGTTAACAGACTGCGCCAGGAAACCGGTGCCGGTATGATGGACTGCAAAAAAGCGCTTACTGAAGCGAACGGCGATTTTGAAGCCGCCAAAGACATCCTTCGCAAGGCTGGTCAGAAGATTGCCAGCAAGCGTGCTGACAACGCTACCTCTGAAGGTATTGTGTTGACGCAAGTAAACGCTGAAGGTACAGTAGGTAAAGTTGTTGCCTTGGCTTGTGAGACTGAACCAGTTTCTAAAGTAGAAGACTTCAAAAACCTGGCGAACGCCGTTTTAGCTGCTGCTGTTGCCAGCAACTCTACTTCAAAAGAAGACTTATTGGCTACGCCGCAGGCAGATGGCCGCTCGCTAAACGACCACATCACTGACTTGATGGGTAAAATTGGTGAGAAGATTGACGTTGCCGCTTATGAGACCATCAACGCTGAGAAAGTTGTAGCTTACAACCACTCTAACGGTAAGTTAGGTGTATTGGTAGGTTTGACGAACACTGGTGGCGTAGAGGTTTCTGAGGTTGGAAAAGACGTAGCCATGCAGATTGCCGCTATGAAGCCAATCGCTGTAGACAAAGACGGTGTTGATGCTAACACTATCCAACGCGAGATTGAGATTGGAAAAGAGCAGGCTCGTCAAGAAGGCAAGCCAGAAGAAATGCTTGAGAAAATTGCTCAAGGCAAACTGAACAAGTTCTACAAAGAAAGCACTTTGTTGAACCAGGAGTTCGTGAAAGACCCTTCTGTAACCATCGCTAAATTATTGGATAACACCAACAAAGGCATGACCGTTACTGAGTTCAAGCGTATCGCTATCGGTTAATCACTGATTGAATATTATAGTAAAAAGCCCCGCTGTCTACACAGCGGGGCTTTTCTTTGCTTCCGTTTTTTGCTTAATATCTGGGAAACAGGCCAAAAACGCCTTAATCCAAGTCGGTCTGTTTCCTGACGAATTCCTGCCCGGCAATATCCTCTTTCCGGATGAAAGGACGGATGATTAAGCGCGTACCATTCTCATAGGTAAAAAACTTATACACCCAGTTGGCCAATACCACTAGCTTGTTCCTAAACCCGATGAGGTAATAGATGTGCACGAAAAGCCACGCCATCCAAGCCATGAAGCCAGTCAGGTGCATGTTCTTGGGTAAGTCGGCTACGGCTTTGTTGCGGCCAATGATGGCCAGAGAGCCTTTGTCAAAGTATTCAAACGGCTCCAAAGGCTCTTGGCGCATGATTTTGCGCAGGTTCTTGGCCAGGTGTTTGCCCTGCTGAATGGCTGGTTGCGCCACGCCCGGGTGCCCCTTTGGCCATTTCTCTGTTTTCATGGCAGCTACATCACCAAGCGCGAAGATGTCATTGTAACCTATTATCTGGTTGTACGGGTTGACCAGGTAGCGGCCACGTTCACTAGCCTCAGGTGGCAGGCCTTTCACTTGCGCGCCAGAAACCCCGGCGGCCCAGATCAAGGTTTGCGTCTGTATCTGCTCCCCGCCTTTAAAGACCACCGTTTTGCCGTCATAGGACTCCACCAGCGTATTCAACTTCACATTGATGCCTACCTCCTGCAAATACTTTAAAGTGGTAGCACTAGACTCTGGAGACATGGGCGGCAGCACGCGGTCAAGACCTTCTACCAGGTAGATGTTCATCTTGCTGAAGTCCATGCCTGGGTAGTCATTGGGCAGCACGTGGCGGCGCATCTCAGCTAAAGAGCCAGCCAACTCCACCCCGGTGGGTCCTCCGCCCACAATCACTATGTTTAGAAGGCTTTGGCGCACCTCTGGGTTCACAATCATGTTGGCCTGTTCAAAGGACTGCAAGAGCTGGCTGCGTAGGTTCAACGCGTCAGGAATCTGCTTCAAAGGGAAGGAGTATTCCTTAATCTGGTCATTCCCGAAGTAGTTGGACTTGGTACCGGTGGCAATGACCAGGTAATCATAGGACAGGTCGCCTACCAGCGTGGTCACAGTTTTGCTTTCGGGGTTGATGCCCGTCACCTTCACCTGCCTAAAGTGGAAGTCTTCATAGTCCTCATCAAACATCTTGCGCAGCGGCTCGGCAATGGCATCTGCCTCCAAACCGGCGGTGGCCACCTGATAGAGTAAGGGCCAAAAGCCATGGTAGTTCTGGCGGTCAAACAGCACCACCTGAAACTCTTTGCTAGGTAAGTTTTTGATAAGGTTCACCCCGCCAAAACCGCCGCCAACAACTACGACGCGGGGCTTGGTGGTATCTGGGATATTTAACGTAAGCTCATTTAACTGAAGCATAGAATCTGTTTGTAGAATAAGAGAATCTGCCAATTAAGGCTGGCAGAAAGCCAATCTTAGACTTATACTTGATTTGGGGTATATAAGATATTCTTAATTAGAACATACTCCCGTTGGCTTATCATCCTTGCCTAGAAACTCTAATTTTGGGCTCTTTCCTAGAAAACAGCCTAAAAACGAACCTCGGCTACCAGAAGCTTTTCTACCTATGGAAACTCTTGCCTACAAACTTGAGGACGGCGGGCAGCGCCGTGCGCCAATAGGTCCAGGTGTGGCCACCGTCCCGCACTCTAAACTCATGCGGCACCTGCTTGTCCAGCAAGGCGGCGTGCAAGGCCATGTTGCCCTTGATCAGGAAATCATCGTCGCCACAGTCAATGTAGTAACGCACCTGCTTGAGCTTGTCTGCCGGCTGGGTTTGAATCAATTGCAACACAGAGTTCTTGTACCAGTGCCCGCTCAGGCGCTCCTGTCCTTTCAAATCTGGGCCGTAGATATTCCCGAAGATACCGGTATAGTCCTTGTCTGGCGTGGCTAAGATCTCAGCATCGGTCCTGACGGCGGCGCTCAACGGAGCCGCTGCCGCGAACATCTCTGGGTGTTTAAGCGCGTAAATCATGGACCCGTAACCGCCCATGGAAAGGCCGGCCACCGCCCTAAACTCTTTGGTGGCGCGGGTACGGTATTCTTTGTCTATGTGCGGGATGAACTCCTGAATGAAAAAGTCCTCATACCTGGTCTTGCCGTCCTGGCTGTTCACATACCAGGTCACGCCCGCGTCAGGCATCACAATGATCATAGGAGGAATCTGACCGGCCTGCACTAATCTATCGGCAATCAGATGCGCCTCGCCAAACTGACTCCAGCCGGTTTCATCATCGGTGTAGCCGTGCAACAGGTATAACACCGGGTACCGGCGGTTGGACTGGCTGTAGTCTGCCGGTAAATAGATGGAGTATTCCACGGACTGGTCCAAGAGCTTGCTCTTTACTTTCAGGCTTTCTTTGAGGGCGCCTTGCTGGCCGTAGCCAGTAAAAGACAGCAAAAGCAACAGGGAGAGGAGAAGTGATTTCATAGCAGATAGGGAAATAATAACAGGTAAAAAAGCCCGCAAGCTAGGCCTGGCAGATGCCTCAAAGTTACACGCGTCTGGCAGGCAGGCAAGAACAATCTGCTTTCTTTTACTGCCTCCACAAAGACTGTCTGGCACAACCTTTCCTTAACAACGCAGGTACTCTCACAGGACCTTATTATGAACATCTTATGACTACTTCTGCATCTTCTCAACGATTAAATGGCCAGGTGGCCTTGGTAACCGGCGCCAGCTCAGGAATTGGTCAGGGCATAGCCATCAAAATGGCCCAGGAAGGAGCGCGTGTGGTAATCAATTACTACTCTGATGAGGAAGGTGCCAAAAACACCCAACAGGCCATTGAAAAAGCGGGAGGCAAGTGCTTGCTGGTCAAGGCAGACGTGTCAAAAGAAGCAGAGGTAGAAGAGATGTTTGCCAAGGCGAAGAAGGAGTTCGGGACCATTGACATTCTGGTGAACAATGCGGGCATTCAAGAGGACGCCGATTTTCTGGAGATTACCCTGGAGCAATGGGAGAAGGTCATCAACACCAACCTGACGGGGCCTTTCTTGTGTGCCCGGGCAGCGGCCAGAGAGTTTGTGAAAAGAGGCGTCAAGAAAAAGACCTCTGCGGCGGCGGGCAAGATCATCTTCATCAGCTCGGTGCATGACATCATTCCCTGGGGCGGACGGGTGAACTACACCACCTCCAAAGGCGGCGTCATGATGATGATGAAAACCCTGGCGCAGGAACTGGCACCTCAGAAGATACGGGTGAACAGCATTTCGCCGGGGGCCATTAAAACAGATATTAACAAGGACGAGTGGAAGACCAAGGAAGGCCGGGAGCAAATGTTGTCGCAGATACCGTATGGCAGAATTGGAGAGCCCGACGATATTGCCAGAGTGGCGGCGTGGCTTGCCTCTGATGAGGCGGATTATGTGACAGGGGCTACTTTGTACGTAGACGGTGGCATGACCCTGTACCCCTCTTTCGCGGAGTAAAGGAAAGTGATTTTAAGCCTACTAGTTGGTTTTAGGACGGCAGGCGTATTCTTCAATAGAATGCTCCAGCCAATCTACGGCTTCTTGCTCGGTCATGAAGGCTTTTCTGTGTACGTTGGGATGGGGCTCAGTCAAGGCGGTGAAGGTCTCTCCTTCTTGCAGACGTTGCATCTGCCGCGGGTTCAGGAGCCAGGCCACGCAAAGTTGGGCCGCTACCATCTGTAAGGCTTTGGGGTAGAACTCTTCTACCAGCCACTGACTTTCCTGTTGGGTTACTTCTCCTTTAGAACGGCAGTCTAAGAGCCAGGAGGCAGCTTCGTTCTCCTTGGCCATTCCTAAAATAGCCAGGCAGTTCAGCTTAAATTCCGTGAAAGAAACAGGCTGCTGCCACCGGATGATGACCGTCTGCATGTCCTTTCTGTAGGAAATCTTTATATGTTTGCTTATTCCTACCTGCATAATGGGAAAGGTTGAAGCTTATGGTTTAGTCATGACCATTGCACTTGTAAATAGGAGTTGTTTGAGAAATGAATATAAAGCAAGTAATTCTCAAAAACAAGTTCTCCACAAGCTTTTCAACAAGCTTCCCACAGATATAGTATATATACTGATATTCTAATTTTAGAAACTATGCCGTCTGCGGGCCTCGTGCAGGTTTTTGCGCATGGTCAAGAACTGCTCCATGCACTGCTGCAGAAACTCCTCATCTAGCCAGGTCTTAATCTCTTCATCTCCAGCCACATCCATCTCGCTCACTTTATAGGTCTGCTCAAACGGGCCCAGCTCCAGCTTAATCAGGTACTTGCCGTTCCAAGCTAATAGGGTGATTTTAATTTCTGGGTGAGGGATGTCCGCTACAACGCGCATGGTATTTTTGGTTAGTTGAAAGGCAAAGGTAGAAAGATTGTCATGGATGAGAGGAGCCCTGCCGTTTTTGGCCTCTTTTCTGGAAATCAGCCCGAAAACGCTAGACTTCAATCCCCATCTGGCGCATGAGCTGGCTGGCGTTAAAGCTCTTGCAGATGCCCGGCCGAAGGGTATAGTCAAAATGCAGCTGGCCGTTGTCAAAGTAACTATTAAAGCTGAAGTTCTCCACCGAGCCCGGCAGTTCGTCTTCCATGTTGCCCAGCTCCAAGTCATGGGTAGACACAAAGCCCGAGCAGAAGCGCTTGTGCAACTGCCTGATCAGGGCCATGGCGCCCTCGTGCCGGTCATGCGAGTTGGTGCCTTTCAAAATCTCATCCAGAAAGAAATATACGGGCTGACCCGTGGCAGTCAAGTCAATAAGAATCTTAAGGCGCTTGAGCTCGGCGTAGAAAGACGAGGTGTTTTCTGCCAGATTGTCTTCGGTGCGCATACTGGTATACACCTGCGCGGGATAGACGGTTAAGCGTTTGGCACAAACCGCCGCGCCCGCAAAGGCCAGCACCATGTTCACGCCCACTGCCCGCAGAAACGTACTTTTACCTGACATGTTAGACCCGGTGATCAAGGCAGTGTGCCCTGCCCCGCTAAAGGCCAGACTGTTGGCCGTGCGACCCAAACTGAAAATCAAGGGATGGCTCAGCTTTTCGGCGTCAAACTGGAACGGCTCTGGGCTGATGACCGGGATGGCGTAGTCGGGATTGGCGTACTGGAAAGCGGCCAGGCTGGCCAGGGCCTCAAACTCGGCGGCGGCGTTCAGGACCTCGCCAATGTTGGCCGACATGGTTTTCTTCCAGCGCTCCAGCCGCCACATCCAGATAAAGTCCCACATCAAGGCGTGGTTCAGGATGAAGTTGAGGTAGGTATTAAGCCGCGCTGACAGATACTGGATAATGGAGGCCAGTTGCCGCACGTGTTCAGAGGCGGGCTTGTCGTCTATCTTGAGTTGTTGTTGCAGGTGCCGGGCCTTGGCGCTCTGGAAGGTTCTACCCTCAATGTGCACCAGCATGTCTGTGTAGCTCTGCAAGGTCTCATACATGCCCGTGCTTTCCTCATAATACTCATCGCGCTGGCGCTGGTACTTGACGGCAATTAGAAACTGGATGACCACCAAGCCCACAAACGGATAATGCGAGCCTCCCTCCTGTGACCAGTAGATAATAGAAGCGATGGTGAGCAAGGGAAAGAGAAAGGTAGCCACCGCCAGCCAGGCTTTACCCTCAAAGAAATTAGGGTTCTTTAGCCAGAGCAGAAACGGTTGTGGCAGTTGCTGCGTTTTGCGGTGATGGTGCATGCCCCGCGCCTGCAGGTTCTGCCGCCATTCCAAGTCGGGGGCCAGTTCTGCCACTGCCTCTTGCCGGGCCAAGATTTCTGCTGGCGCGGCAGGGGCCTTAAGCCATTGTGCCAGCCGCTGCTGCCCTAATCGCGTGACGGCTCGGTTCAATAGTTGAAAGATGGAGTTCGACCCGAATACGTCTAAGTCTGCCGTGTAGTAGTGGTTGGGCTCCTCAAACTCCTGCCCATCTGCCAGCAGGTCTTTGAAATTGCCGCGCAGGCGCTCCTGCTCTGCCCGATTGATAAGGCCCAGATACAGCTGGTGTTTGCGCTTGTACTCTACCTTGTTGTGCCAATGGATAAGTCCCGCGAAGATGAAGTACCCTGCCAGCAAAATAGAAAGGCCAATGGCCGGCTTGTCATAGTAAAACAACAGCACGCAGGCCGCCACCGCTCCTACCACAAAGGCCAACCGGAACCAGCCAATCCATCTGTGTTTACTGGCAAACCGTTCTTCTTGTGATAAAAAACGTTGCTCTCTCTTTGCGAACAGCCCTTCCGGGGAATCTGTCATATCTAATGATTAGTGATGAATGAGTAATGACCAAAAGGATGAGTATTGATGAAGCAGTTTTTTACACTCAATAATAACATACTAGGCTAAACGGCGGGCGAGGCCATCGGACGAAGACTAGCATTCAGGTAATGTTGGTTTTAGTACTCCTTGATTTACATACACAAGAGTTGATTATCCAATAATGGCAATAACTATTGTAGAAAGTATAGCTAAAAAGAAAAGCGCCCATCCTGACACCTGTGTAAATCGGGCAAACCGTTTGTAGCTGAATTCATTGTTTCTCTCATCATAATGGTCAACCACAACTGATAATAAATTTAAGACGGCACATAAAAAAGCGGCATACATAATCCAAGCCGACACACCAGTCAAACTCATTCCCTTGGTGAACCTGGCTGGTATGTAGAAATCGTTATTTACTATGCCATAAGTCCCATAAATCAAGAGTGCTAGAGACAAGACGATGTTTATCCCCCTCTCTTCAGGAGGAATTTGGTTTGGAGAATAATAACGGAATGATTTTTTTATCTGATTGCCCATTAATTAACTTATGTAGTAAACGCGAATAAACGGCCACTACTTACATTGATAAAATTTTATAATTTATATTTCAACCAACATTTCCCTATTAATCATTCTCTCATTAAATAGTGGCGATGCATTTCAGTTCTATAGCAATGGGCGTGGGCAGGGCGTTTACCTCTACCGTAGTGCGGCAAGGCTGGTTGTCTTTGAAATACTCGGCGTACACCTTGTTGTAGGTCTGGAAGTCCTCTTTCATGTTGGTCAGGAAAACGGTGACGTCCACCAGGTTATCCCAGGAAGAGCCGGCCTCCTCCAGAATGGTGCGCACGTTTTGGAAAACGGCGCGGCACTGCACGGCAATGTCATAGTCGGCTATCTGGCCGTGGGCGTCCAACAACACCCCGGGTATCTGCTTCTGCCCCTTCTGCCGTGGGCCTACCCCAGAAAGGAACAGCAGGTTGCCTACGCGGCGGGCGTGCGGGTACAGGCCCACAGGTTCTGGGGCGCTATTAGAATGAATAGGGTCTGAAGAAGAAGTAGTCATAGTACATCCGTTTTTAGCCTGTTTTTCCTAAAATAACCGAAAAACGCCTGGATAACAAAAAAGCGAACCCGTTGGGGCTCGCTCTTTCTAACGCGTGGGGGTAGGATTTCTTATTAGTTGAACTGGACAGACCCGTATTTAGAGGTCACGTTCACCAGTCCTTTGGACGCTGCCTTGCCAAACTTGCCCTTGTAGGTAGCAGAGGTATTGCGCACTTCCTTGAAGCTGTAATCCACCAGATCCTGGTCTACTTTTAAATTGCCGTAAGAGGTGTTCACGTCAAAGTTGAAGGCTGTCTTGTCTGCGAAGTTCAGGTTGATGGTGGTATAGCCACCGTTCACATCTATCTTCTTGAAGCCCGAGGCAATGTTGGCAATCTCAAACTTAGAGCAGTACTTCATCTCCATGCCAGCAGACTCTTTCAAGTTGGTCACCGTGAAGGTAGTGTAAGAGCCTCTACCAGACAGCTGGTTTACATTGCCTACCTTAAATGCTCTGTCATAGCGGCTTTCAACGGCCAGGGCATCAATGTTGTCAATAGCGATGCTGCTGTAGGCCGTGGTGGTCATGAGGGTCTCCGCGGAGTTCAGCTTGAAGGCCGAGTACTTCACGTTGAGGTTGCCGCCGCGCATGTAGTCTACCGTTGAAAGGTCTTTGCCGTACTCCAGGGTTACCCGGTTATGCTTGTTGTTCAGGCGTCCGGCGTTGATGGAACCGTACTTCACGCTCACCTCGCTGGGTCCATCCAGGTCGGGCAGCACTACATCGCCAAATTTGTTGTAGATGGCCACCGGATTGGCCTTCGGCATTTTCACCAGGTAGTTCACCTCAAAGCTCTTGCCGCTGGCCGTCTGAATGTGCATGGGCTCGCGCACGGTCACCACCGACACCAGGTTGCTGCCTTGGCTGGCCTGAATGTTGATCTTGTCCAGAATCTCCTGGGCTTTGGCGTCTGTGCTGGCTCTGGTGATGATGTTCACCTCTACGGCAATCTCGTTGCGGTTCCAGGTCTGCACTTCTACCTTGCCAAACTGGTTCTCCACGTTCAGTTTGTCCGCAGAGCTCACTTTGAACGTCTTGCTGAACTTCTTGGACTTGGTGAAGTCATAGGCGTTGGGTTGCGGCTGCTCCACCTCGGGATTGGAAACGATGACCACATTGGGTTGCTCCAGATTATGAAGAAACTCCAGCGCCTGACCTGCCTTTACCAACTGCAAAGCGTTCTTGGTTTCTCTAGAAGCAATCAGCAGCGCTTCTTTCACGCTGGCAGATACTTCTGAGGCCACGTGGTTTTTATCTAAATACACTATTTGGGTGCACGGCGCGGCCGAAGGGACTGGCGGCGCAGGCATTTCTTGTCCCCTCGCGGCGGTCAAGACCAAGCTTGCGGCCAGGGAAAGGAGGACCTTAGTAGATAGTAGTGGTTTCATCTGTACTTTGTTTTTTAACGGTCTGTATGTTCTCTAAAATGGCCAGCTGTCTGTTTAAGATGGCAATGCGCATTTTTAGGTTGTCACTCATGGCCTGGATCAGTTCGGCCTTATTGGGGGTGGTGTATAATTCCTGCTTTAACTGGTTGTAAGAGGCGTCTAGGGCTTTGGCTTCCTGCTCCCATTCTTTCTCCATGCCCAGCGCTTTCAAATCATATTCTTGCAACTGGGACTCTTTCTGCTCAATGATGCTCACAAACTGGGTTTCAATCTGCTTCAGCTCCGGGGCAATCTTCTCAAGGCTGGCGGGTTGCGTGGCGGCCAGCTGAGGTGCCTGCGCCGAGTTGGCACCGTAGTACCAGGCCGTTAAAAACACAGATACTAACATGGCCACGGCGGCGGCGTAGCGCCAGGCCACGTTCCAGTTCATGGACAGGATGGAGGCTTCTTTGCCGGCGGTGGGTTCTACGTGCATGGTGGTCTGCCCAGGCTCCAGGTCGGCGGCAATCTCCTGCCACAGGTCTGGGCGCGGTGCGAAGGAGTCAAACTCATCGCGGTGGGCTTTTACGAAATCTTCTAATCTATCTTTCATGGCGGTTAAGCGGTAAATTCGTTTTTTGGTTGTTTTGGAGAAATCAGGCTAAAAACGCCTCTTCTTCCATGAGGCCCAACAGTTTCTTGCGGGCCCGGCTGTATTGTGACTTAGAAGTAGCCTCACTGATGCTCAGGATGTCGGCAATCTCGCCGTGGTCGTATCCCTCCAGCAGGTACAGGGACAGCACCACGCGGTAACCGTCTGGCAGTTTCTGGATGGCGCGCCGAATGCTCTCCACCTTGTACTGCATCTCTTCCTCGTCCATGTCTGGCCCGTCATCTGCCACCTCCATGTAATCTTCCATGGGCACTACCTGCAGGCGCCGGCTGCGCACTTTGGTAATGGACTTGTTGATGACTATGCGCTTGAGCCAACTGCCAAAAGTAGAGTCCCCCTTAAAGGTGCTCAACTCTTTGAACGCGCTCAGAAACGACTCCTGCAGGACATCTTCTGCCTCTGTGTAGTCATTGGTGATGCGCATGCTCACGTTGAACATGGCTTTGCTGTAGAGCTTGTAGAGCTCATATTGCGCTTTGCGGTCGCCCTCTTTGCAGCGGGCCACTATGTGCGCGTTTACGTCTGTGTATTCCAGCGTCTCCAAATTGTAAAGGTGTTAAGGCCTTATCATATGCTTACTCCATTTGCAGTTCCCGGAACAACCCTAACGCGTCTTCGCCCAACTGCCTACCCATCCTGTGTTCCTAATACTTCTGACCTAAAGACTACCTCAAAAGCCAATAGTTGCACCGATGTCCGAAAATATCTCTGCTTTTTTAATCGCTTTAAATTACCCTGAATTTTTCCGTATTTCGCGGAAATTATCAAAACATCATGAAAACTGTATATACATTCATTATCAGCTGCTTAGCCCTCATTTTTACGGTAAGTGGCACCCAGACGGCCATGGCGCAGGCCGCCACCCAACCCCGCGAAACCAAGCTGACCATGAGCGATGGCACTGAGTTATATGTAAAAATCTCTGGCAAAGGCCGCCCCTGCGTGTTCATTCACGGCGGTCCCGGGGCCTGGAGCCATTCTTTTGAAGTGCTGGGCTTGAACACCCTGGAAGATTCTGTGCAGATGATCTATGTGGACCAGCGCGGCAGCGGCCGCTCGGGCAAAGCCCCCACCGGCAATTATTCTTTGCAGCGCATGGCCCAGGACTTTGACGAGGTACGGCAGCAGCTGGGCTACCCAACATGGACGGTGCTGGCCCATTCCTTCGGGGGGATCATTGCCACCGAGTACGCGTATTACTTCCCGAAGACCATCTCCCGGATGATCATGCTCAACACCACGCTCAATCTGGAATACTCTGCCAAGGTGCAAATACAGAAAGGCTTGGAGATTCTGAAGCCAGCAGACACGACTCCGTTTCTGGACCCAAAGCGCCCTTACATTGACCGCTTCATGGCCATCATCCAGGCCTTGAATGAGAAGAACGCCTACCACCAGCTTATGTACACCACAGCAGAGGGCTTGCAAAAAATGAATGAGGAAGATGCCAAGCGTCCCAATAACTACGCGTTTGGGCAGGCTTGGGCCAACTCACCGGAGTATTTTCAGGATTTCACGGAGGTGACCAGGCACTTGAAAATGCCGGTGCTCGTGATTTCCGGGGAGCAGGATTTCTCCATTGGGCCAGACCATTACAAGAGCTTTAAATTTCCACACCAGACCACGGTCTCCATGCCCGGCGGGCACGTGATTTACCTGGAGCAGAACGCCCAGTTTCAGAAAGCAGTGAAGGAATTCTTAAAGAAGACCAGCCGCAAGATCTAGCTTCTGGCCGCGCGGGCTTTATAGGACCAGGTAATTCTAAAGCGGGCCACCTCCTCGCCCTGCGCATCATGGCCAATGCTGAGGGTCTGCAGGCTGCTTCCCTGGCCGGTGGTTTGGGTTTCTTTGACGGCGGCGGCAATCTCATCCCCGTCGGCGCAGGTAAACGTGATGGTACCCACTGCTTTCTTGGAGAACTCGGCCTCCATGTTGACCACCAGCATGGAGACAGACGGGTTGGCCTTATAGAGGTACATCATGGACAACACGCCAGAGGACAACTCAGCAGCCATGGCCAGACACGCGAAGTAGATGGATTTAAACGGATTCTTGGTGAGGTAGCCGTATTTAAGCGTGACTTGGGCCTCTTGCTCAGAAAGGTATTTGATTCTGCAGCCCGCCAGATACGCCATGGGCAGGTTCTTAAGCAGAAACAGCCTCAGCTTGAACGGATTGGTGATCTGTCTCTGGAATTCAAGAAGGTGCGCTTGCTCTGCCATGGCCTAAAAGCATTGATGTCCTGAAAAGGTACAAATCCTTTTGCCGCTTTCAAACAGAAAGGCCGCCCTATATGCAGGGCGGCCTTTCTGTTTTTGGCTTGTTTTCTGGGAATTAGCCCAAAAAACGGATGTCTAGATGTCAAACTTGATGCCCTGCGCCAATGGCAGTTCTCTACCAAAGTTGATGGTGTTGGTCTGACGGCGCATGTACACGCGCCAGGCATCTGAACCCGATTCGCGCCCGCCGCCGGTCTCTTTCTCACCGCCGAAGGCGCCGCCAATCTCAGCGCCAGACGTCCCAATGTTCACGTTAGCAATGCCGCAGTCAGAACCCCAGTGGCTTAAGAAGGCTTCGGTCTCCAGGATGTTGTTGGAGAAAATGGACGAAGACAAGCCTTGGCGCACGCCGTTCTGCACCTCAATGGCGTCATCTACAGAGCCCGTATATTTAATCAAGTACAAGATGGGCGCAAAGGTCTCTTCCTGCACGGTGTGGTACTCGTTTTTAGCCTCTACAATGGCCGGGGTCACGTAGGTGCCCGTGGCGTACTCTTCGCCTTCCAGCACAGTCCCGCCTATCAAGAGCTTACCGCCTTCTTTCTGCACCGCCTCCAACGCATGTAAGAACGAGTCCACGGCATGCTTGTCAATGAGCGGACCTACCAGGTTGGTGTCCTTTAACGGGTTTCCAATAGGCAGCTTGGCGTAAGCGTTCAACAGTCGTTCCTTCACCGAGTCATAGATACTCTCATGAATAATCAAGCGGCGGGTGGAAGTACAGCGCTGACCGGCGGTACCTACGGCGCCAAATACCACGGCGCGCATAGCCATGTCCAAATCAGCGTTCTCCGTGAGGATGATGGCGTTGTTACCGCCTAACTCTAGCAAGGATTTACCTAAACGAGCACCCACGGCCTCGCCTACTTTCTTGCCCATGCGGGTAGAACCCGTGGCAGACACCAAGGGCACGCGTCCGTCATGCGCCATCTGGCTGCCAATGCTGGCGTCACCTATGATAATGTTGAACACGCCTTCCGGCACGTTGTTTTCCTCTAATACCTCTTTGATGATATGCTGGCAGGCCACGGCTGTCAAAGGCGTCTTCTCAGAAGGCTTCCATACCACGGTGTCTCCGCAGATGGCGGCCAGCATGGCGTTCCAGCTCCAAACTGCCACCGGAAAGTTAAACGCCGAGATGACGCCCACCACGCCCAGCGGGTGGTACTGCTCATACATGCGGTGCGTAGGGCGCTCTGAGTGCATGGTGTAGCCGTGCAACTGCCGGGACAACCCAACGGCAAAGTCGCAGATGTCAATCATTTCCTGCACCTCGCCTAAGCCTTCTTGCAAAATCTTGCCCATCTCATAACTTACCAGTTTGCCCAACGCGTCTTTGTTGTCACGCAGTTTTTGACCAATCTGACGCACCACTTCGCCACGTTTGGGTGAGGGCCAGGTGCGCCATTCCATGAATGCCTCTTGGGCCTTGCTGATGACCTTATCATAATCTTCTGCGGTGGCCATGCGCACAGAGGCAATCTTACTTCCGTCTGTGGGCGAATGGATGGTGCGGGACTCTTGGTTCTTGTCACCGCCCCATTGCAGACCGGTGCTGTAGGCGGGGTTGGTTTCTTGGATGCCTAACTCAGAAAGCAAGGCGGGTATATCTATGATTTGTGTCATGGTAGTGATTTTAAAGGAATGGATATGGTTGATACAAGGAACTCTACAAACCTAAAGAAACAAAAAAGCTCCTGCAAGCATGCAGGAGCTTTTCAAGTCAGGCCGTTTTTGGCTTATTTTTCAGGAATCGGCTCAAAACTAACGACCAATGGCGTAATAGGCCCTACGGCCGTCTGGGTACACGCCTTCAATCAAGAGACCACCCCGACGAGTGCCACGTAAGATTTCATTCACGTCTTCTGGCGAGTTGGTAGGCTTCTTGTCAATCTGGGTGATGATGAAACCGTCTTTGATGCCAGACTCAGCGAAGGTGCTTTTCTCAATACCAGAGATTTTCACGCCGCCCGTAATGTCCAGACGGTTCAACTCTTGCTTGGAGGCTGCCTCAAACTTGGCGCCCGCAATGGTCATGGACTTAGGCGAGTTAGGATCACGTTTCACAATCTCTGTGCTACCATTGGCATTGCGCAAGGTCACGTTGGTCAATTTGGTGCTACCGTCACGGCTGTAACCCACCTTGATTTTATCACCAGGACGGTAGCGGGTCACTTGCTCTTGTAACTGGGCACCTGTGTTCACCTTCACGCCGTTGATTTCGGTGATTACATCACCTTCCTCAATACCGGCAGACTTGGCGGCGCTGCTCTCAGAGAAACCAGCCACGTACACCCCGTTCAGGTTTTTCAGCTTTTTCTCGGCGGCAAACTTGGCGTCAATCTCTTGCATCTGCACGCCTAGCAAAGCGCGCTGCACTTCGCCGTATTTCAACAAGTCATCTACCACTTTGCTTACAATGGCGGATGGCACGGCAAACGAGTAGCCAGAGAAGGTACCAGTCTGCGACGCGATGGCCGTATTGATCCCAATCAAATCACCGTTCAGGTTCACCAAAGCGCCCCCACTGTTACCAGGGTTCACGGCGGCGTCTGTCTGCAGGAAGGACTCTACGCTCATGCCGCTGGAATTCTGAAGAATACCCACGTTGCGGCCTTTGGCACTGATGATACCAGCCGTCACGGTTGAGTTGAGGTTGAACGGGTTACCCACGGCCAATACCCACTCGCCCACTTTCACGTTGTCTGAGTTGGCGTAGCGCAAAGCCGGTAGGTTGTCAGAGTTGATTTTCAGCAGGGCAATGTCCGTGTTCGGGTCTGAGCCTACCAGGGTGGCTTCAAACTTACGCTTGTCGTCCATGATCACCTCAATCTTGTCTGCCTTGTCAATCACGTGATTGTTGGTGACAATGTAGCCGTTGGAGGCAATGATCACCCCAGAGCCTGAGCCCAGGGCCGGACCTTGTTGGCGCTGATACCCTTCCATGCCCTCGTCCCCGAAGAAATCACGGAAGAACGGGTGCATCTCACTTGGCATCTGGCGCGTCTGCATTTTGTATTCCGTGGTCACGTGGACCACGGCCGGGGTCACCAGCTCGGCGGCCGTCTGGAAGTTCAAGCCTTCTGGCACTACCACCTTGCCGTCCCGCATGGCACTGGTGTACCGTACGTTGGTGTTGGGCAACTGCTGTCCCGCAGTGGGCTGATCATCTTCCAGCAGTTTATAGCCCCCAATGGCCACGCCCCCGCCCATCATGGCAGAGAGCATTAGGCCTAGCATTAGTTGTTTCGTTTTCATACAATAGGTTAGCTATATCTGTTAAAACTCAGGTGTATAAGGAATGTTTTCGCGGAGCGTTACTGCTTTCTTTCTTGTACGTCTTTAACGCTAAAATAACAAAATTGGTATTTACTTGTCCACAAATATGACGCCAAAAAGGCGCTCTTTAGGCGCCTGTCTGGGGTATGGGAGAGCTTGCGTTATTTCACCGCAATCTGGTGCTTGACTACCTTCTCTTCCACCTTGGGCACGGAGATGTGCAGCACGCCATTCTCAAACTGAGCGTCTATGGCGCTAGCGTCTACCTGCTCTGGTAATTGGAAGGAGCGGCTGAACTTACCGAAGTTGCTTTCCACTTTGTGGAACTTCAGATCCTGGCCGTTTTCCTTGGGCTTGCGCTCACCGCTTACCGTCAATACTCCCTCTTGGAATTCTACGTTGATGTCTTCTTTGTAAACGCCCGGCAAGGCCAACTCTACTTCATAAGCGTCTTTGGTTTCCCATAGATCTACCTGCGGTGTAAAGCCCTGCGTCTTGCGCGTTGTCACGGCCTCGTTGATGAAATTGTCTAACAAGCTGCTAAACGTCTGAGGCATTCTGTCTTGGTAAAACGGATGATATTTAACCACTGTCATTGTCTTTTTATAGTTTTTAGGTTGAATTTTGACTTGATACTTACTCTTCAGTAAATTCTGTACCAATTGGAATTTCAGCTGAAAACCAGACATTCCGTCTGTATTTGCTTTTTTATCCGGATTTTAATACGACATACTGTCTGATTCAGAAAGTATGAGATGTCGTTTTTGACTTGTTTTTCAGGAATTAGGCTGAAAACGGATTTACCGGAATAGAACTCTCCTAGTAGATTAGCTAAGCTATTTTTTGAGAAAGCAGAAACGTGCCGTGTGTCTACCTAGGCAAACCATCCTACTTCTTATGTCATCCTGAAAAGATCTTGTGGGCCAGCTGTTAGAGCGCGGCCTAAGAAAGAAGATGGTATTTGATGATAGTTGAAAATGATGATAGTTGAAAAGGTGAATTGTTTCATAGCCAATTCTTGGCTAGTTCGCCCACTAGGTCCTTTCAGGATGACAAAAATGGAGAGGCACTTCATGTGGGTAACGCAAGTTACAAACTTGCCACATGGCAGCTCCAAGTTGCAAACCTGAAGCATAGTATATACACAAAAGCCGCTTTTGGCCTGGCTTCTGGAAACCAGGCCAAAAACGGCTTTTGTGTTTAGGGCAATTTAATTACTTACTAGCCAGCGCCTTTAGCTCTTGAATAGCTAGATAGGCCATTAAGCCACTGCCAATCTCCAAGGCTGACTCATCTATGTTGAAGGTTGGCGTATGTACAGGCGAGGTGATTCCCTGAGCCTCGTTGCGGGTGCCCAGGCGGTAGAAGCAGGCGTCGGTGGTTTGGGAGTAGTACGCGAAGTCCTCAGCAGTCATGTACATATCCAAGTCAATCACGTTTTCCTCTCCTAAATACGCTTGCGCAGCCGCTTTGGCGCGGGCCGTGAGCTGGGGTTCGTTCTTCAGAAACGGGTAGCCGTCCATGATGTTGATGTCACAGGTACCGCCCATGCTTTCCACCAGCCCTTCGGCCAGCTTCTTCATGTGCTGCTTGGCCTCGGCACGCCAGGCTTCGTCCATAGTCCGGAACGTGCCTTCTATTTTAACTTCACTGGGGATGACGTTGGTGGCCCCGTTGGCGATGACTTTGCCAAAGGACAACACCGACGGCGTTTTGGGATTGGCTCTGCGGCTCACAATCTGCTGTAAGGCCACTATCAAATGCGCCGAAATCAACACCGGGTCTACCAATTGCTCGGGAAGTCCGCCGTGGCCGCCTTTGCCTTTGACCGTGATGTAAATCTCATCTGCACTAGCCATGTACATGCCAGATCTAAAGCCCACTTTACCCACCTCCAGGGGCGTGAACACGTGCTGGCCTAGGATGCTCTGCGGCGCGGGGTTCTGCAAAACGCCTTCCTTGATCATCAAGGACGCGCCTCCCGGAAACTTCTCCTCGCCGGGCTGAAAAATCAGCTTTACCGTTCCTTCAAACTGGTCACGCAATCCACTCAAAATACGGGCGGTGGTGAGCAGCGAAGAGGTATGCACATCATGGCCGCAGGCATGCATCACGCCTTCATGCTTGGATTTGTAGGCTACCTCGTTTTGTTCCAGAATGGGCAAGGCGTCCAGATCGGCGCGAAGGGCGGTAGTGGCTTTGTCTGGGCTTTGGCCTTTGATGAGGACTACAATTCCAGTATCTGTCATGCGCCGGGGCTCCAGGCCAAACTCCTGCAACTTGGCAAACACGTAGGCAGACGTCTCGTGCTCCTGAAAGGAAAGCTCTGGGTGCTGGTGCAGGTGTTGCCGCGTGGCTATGGTGTCTTGCGCGTACTGCTGGGCAAGCGACCGTATCTGGTCTTTGAGGTCTTGCATGATGTTACAAGTGGTAAATGCTTTGGCAAAGGTAAGGTATAAAACGAAACTGCCGTTTTCGGCCTCTTTTCTGGAAAGTAGGCCAAAAACGGCAGTGCCTCAATTTATGGGTTTCCGTTAGAAGTTCTTAGGGATGTTGATGGTTTCGGGCACGATCAAGGCGTTGGGGATCAAGTCTTTGATTTTGGACAAGGCTAGTTGTGCCTCTACCCGGCTCATATAATCACCCACTTTTAACTGATAGGTAGGCTGCTTGTAGGTGAGGTAGTCTTTGTCTGAGGGCAGGCGCTGAATGATGCTGTTGCGCAAATCCATGGCCGCCTTGCGCTCATTGCCCGTGAAGGCCAGAATACGGTAGCCGTTGGCATACTTGATGTTTTTGTTGGCCAAGGCCACGCTGTCCATGAGACCTTCTACCTGATTACGCACGTGATGCGTAGGCGTCACCGCCGCCATGGGAGTAGCACCAGTAGTAGAAGCAGATGGAAAAACCGTGCGGTATTTGCTGACGTCAATTGCCGTCGCCGACCCGCCGCCTTTGCTTTTAGCCGAAGTGGAAGAAGTAGTGTCTCCGTTGGCGGGCGTGCTACCGCTGGCGGCGCACCCGGTGAGAACGGCTACAAAAACCCAAAGAAGTGCTTTAGTTGTCATCTGTGTCCAAGTCATAGCAGAGAGACGCCGGAGGATGTTCCAATCCGGTCTGCCCCTGCCTTCACCAACGCAAGTGCCGCTTCCTTGGTTTTGATTCCGCCGGAAGCTTTGATTTTAATATGTTCTGGTAAATGGGCGCGCATCAAGAGAATGTCTTCTACGCTGGCCCCTCTGGCGGCAAAACCCGTGGAGGTTTTCACGTAATCCACCTCGGCCTGCACGCAAAGGGAGCAAATCTGGATGATTTCTTCTGGACTGAGCAGCGCAGTTTCAATGATCACCTTCAAGACAGCATTTTTGAAATGGCACAGGGTGCTCAGTTCGTGCAGTTCGGCGGTGACTTCATCTAAAAGCCCAGACTTGAAGGCGGCAATGTTCATGACCACGTCAATCTCCGTGGCGCCTTCAGAGAGGGCTTGGTGCGCCTCAAAGAATTTTACTTTGGCCAATTGATAACCCAACGGGAAACCCACCACGGTGGCAATCTGCACGCCGGTGTCTTGCAAAGCGTCTACCGCCTGCCGCACAAAGCACGGCGGCACGCACACGGCGGCAAACTGATGGTCAGCGGCCTCTTGGCACAACTGGGCCACCATTTGCTGGGTGGTGTCAGGCCTAAGCACCGTATGGTCAATATACGGTGCCAGGCTCTGCTCCATTAAGTTATCCAGATTAGTCTTCAATGAGGATGCAACGGTTGTTGAGCAAGTCGTTTTCTACGGTCTTGTACTTCACGTCTTTCATCACACGTCCGTCTGCGTACTGCACGCTCACGCGGTCATTGCGGCCGGCGTGCTTCTCTACCCTGATAGGTGCCTGCTTTTGCACGGGCGCCTCTGGCATGTTTGGCATAGATGGAACGCGCTGCTCTTCTAGCGTTGAATGTACTTCTTCTTTCTGCTCCTGCAATCTTGGCGGTCTTGGCGCTTGCGTAGCGCGGGCTTCCTGCACCGGTGGTGCCTGCTCCTGTTGCTGTGGCAAGTCTGCCTTGAACAAGAAAGAGATGGTCTCCTCGTTCACTTTGGCAATCATGCGCTTGAACAACTCAAACGACTCAAACTTGTAAATCAAGAGTGGGTCTTTCTGCTCGTACACCGCATTCTGCACACTTTGCTTCAGGTCGTCCATCTGGCGTAGGTGCTGCGTCCATGCTTGGTCAATAGTCGCCAGCGTGATGATTTTCTCAACGGTTTTGATGAGCTCCTTGCCATGGCTGTTCACCACTTTCTCCAGGTTAGCCACCGCAGTGATTTGCTTACGACCATCTGAGAACGGAACCGCAATGTTTTCAATCATCGGGCCGCGGTTCTCATAAATGTCCTTCATGATTGGCGCCGACTGCTCCATGATGTGCTTGTTCTTGCCCAGGTAGAAATCTAAGGCCTCGTTGTACAAGCGGTCAATCAAGGTATTTACCGGCTGTGACGCTAATTCTGGGGCGGTGATGCTGGTATTGAAACCGTATACTCTGATGATGTGCAACAAGAAGTCCTCATGGTTGCCCGTCACTTTGTAGGTGTTCACAATGTCCACCGCGGTGTCGTCAATCATGGTCCAGATGTCCAGCTCCAGACGCTCGCCGTAGAGGGCGTTGCGACGGCGTTTGTACACCACCTCGCGCTGGGCGTTCATCACGTCATCATACTCCAAGAGGCGCTTACGCGTCCCGAAGTTGTTTTCCTCCACTTTCTTCTGGGCACGCTCAATGGAGTTGGTGATCATGGAGTGCTGAATCACTTCACCTTCCTCCAGACCCATACGGTCCATTAAACGGGCAATGCGGTCAGAACCGAACAAGCGCATTAAGCTGTCATCCAATGAAACGAAGAACTGCGAAGAACCCGGGTCACCCTGACGACCGGCACGACCACGCAACTGGCGGTCTACGCGGCGCGACTCATGGCGCTCAGTACCAATGATGGCCAATCCGCCGGCGGCCTTAGATTCAGGCGCCAGCTTAATGTCCGTACCACGACCGGCCATGTTGGTGGCGATGGTCACAGTGCCTGGCTTACCGGCTTCGGCTACAATCTCAGCCTCGCGCTGGTGATGCTTGGCGTTCAAGACTTGGTGCGGAATGCCGCGTATCTTAAGCATACGGCTCACCAACTCAGAAATCTCTACCGAGGTAGTACCCACCAGCACCGGACGGCCCTGTTTGGTCAGCTCCTGAATCTCTTCGGCAACGGCGTTGTATTTCTCTCTGATGGTTTTATAAACCTTGTCATGCTCATCCTTGCGCTGGGCTACGCGGTTGGTAGGAATCACTACCACGTCCAGCTTGTAGATTTCCCAGAACTCACCGGCTTCCGTCTCAGCCGTACCGGTCATACCGGCCAGCTTGTGGTACATTCTGAAGTAGTTCTGAAGCGTTACCGTGGCATAGGTCTGCGTAGCATCTTCTACGCGCACGTTCTCCTTGGCTTCAATGGCCTGGTGCAAACCGTCTGAATAACGACGGCCTTCCATGACGCGGCCCGTCTGCTCATCCACAATCTTTACCTTGTGGTCTTCGGTCACAATGTACTCAGTGTCCTTCTCAAAAAGGGTGTAGGCTTTCAGCAACTGGTTGATGGAGTGCACGCGCTGAGACTTCTCCTGGTAATCCTGGATAAGCTTTTCTTTTTGGTGCAGTTTATCGTCAGCTGACAGTTCTTTGTGGCTTTCAATATTGGCAATCTCGGTTCCAATATCTGGGAGGATGAACAATTGCGGGTCTTCGCCTTGACCTGTAATCAAGTCAATGCCTTTCTCCGTTAGTTCAATCTGGTTGTGTTTCTCGTCAATAGTGAAGAACAACGGCGCATCTGCCTCTGGCATCTGACGCGAGTGGTCTTGCAGGTAGAAGGCCTCTGTCTTCAATAACAACTGGCGCACCCCGGTCTCACCCAAGAACTTAATCAAAGGCTTGTTTTTAGGCAAACCTCTGTAGGCTCTGAATAAGGCCAGACCGCCTTCTTTGTCGTTGCCTTCCTTGATTAGGCGCTTGGCCTCCACCAGGAAGTTGCTTACCAACTTGCGCTGGGCTTCTACCAGAGAAGCCACACGTGGTTTCAGGATATAGAATTCGTGCTCATCACCACGTGGAACAGGACCAGAAATGATGAGCGGCGTACGGGCATCGTCAATCAAAACGGAGTCCACCTCATCCACCATGGCGTAGTGGTGCTTGCGTTGTACCAGCTCATCTACCTCACGGGCCATGTTGTCGCGCAGGTAGTCAAACCCGAACTCGTTATTAGTACCGTAGGTGATGTCTGCTAGATAGGCTTTGCGACGGGCGTCTGTGTTAGGCTGGTGCTTGTCAATACAGTCAATGGTGATGCCATGGAACTCAAACAAGGGCGCCATCCACTCAGAGTCACGCTTGGCCAGGTAATCATTCACGGTTACCACGTGCACGCCGCGCTTGGCAAGTGCATTCAGGAACGATGGCAGGGTTGCTACCAACGTCTTCCCCTCACCCGTGGCCATCTCGGCGATTTTACCCTGGTGCAAGACAATTCCACCAATCAGCTGTACGTCATAGTGCACCATGTCCCATACCACCTCAGTACCGGCGGCGTTCCAACGGTTGGCCCAAACAGCTTTGTCGCCTTGTAGCTGTACGTTTGGTTTGCGGGTAGCAATCTCACGGTCAAAGTCTGTGGCAGTTACACTTAGCTGACCAACTTCTTTATACCGGCGGGCGGTTTCTTTGACAATGGCAAAGCCTTGGGGCAGCACTTCCATAAGCACTACCTCCAGTTCTTTGTTGCGGTCTTTCTCCAGCTCGTCAATCTGCACGAAAACGCCTTCCTTCTGGGCTATGTCCAGGTCTGGCTCGTTTTCTATGCGTTGGTGTAAGGCCGCTATTTTATCATCAATGGGTTTCAGACGCTCGGCAATGGTAGCCTGTACCTGCTGGGTACGTTGGCGCAGTTCGTCGTCAGAAAGGGAGGCCAGTTTTGCGAACTCTTGGTTGATAAGAGCCACGTACGGCATTACTTCTTTGATGTCCCGTTCTGACTTAGTGCCGAAAAGTTTGGCGACTGTCTTCCCAAAAAAATCAAACATATAGAGCTATTTAAAAGATGTACTAAGATTCAATTTCAAAAATAAGCGGATTTTCCGACAATCTGCTACTAAGCCAAAACAATACCAGTCCCGGAACAGTGCCCCAGACCTGACGCGATGGCAGATAAATTTAAAAAATTGAAAATCAGGAAGAAATTCCCGTGCATGAAAAAGCCGTTTTTGGCCTGATTTCTGAAAATCAGGCCAAAAACGGCTAAAAAGATTGGTCTACTTTTTAGGCTTGCGCCGCCATTTCAAAGGAAGCATCTGGCTCTTCTACCGCTACTTCTTGCGGTCTGAAAGGCACCTCACTTTGGCGCAGGAATCTACCCAAAGCATCTTCTACGCTAGGCAAATGAATTCCTTTGCCGGAGGCCAAGGCCGTGAAAGATGGTCTAGGCGCTGGTAGGTTCATTTCATTTTGAGAAACGTTTTGCAGATACGGAGCGGACTCCAAACCCGCCACCTTGGCAGAAAGCTCAGCCAATTGGGCCCACGTATAGGTACCTTGGTTGGCCACGTGCCAAATGCCATGCGCCTTATCCAAGAGCAAATCAAGGCTGGCATGCACTAAGTCTGGAACGTAGGTAGGCGTGATATAGGCATCCTCACAGGCAGTAAACTGCTCCCCCTGCGCGAAGGCGCGCAGGGCATGGTACACAAAGTTATGTTCATCCCATGGGCCAAAAAACGCGCTAGTTCTAATTACCAAGGCTTCTGGCATAGCGACAAGCACCTGATTCTCTGCCAGCAGTTTGCTGCTACCATAGATGTTTAATGGGTTGGGCTGATCGGTTTCAACATAAGGCTCCTGTTTATCCCCGTCAAAGACTAAATCTGAGGAAAACGTCACTAAGGCAATGTGATGGGCATGACAGTGCTTAGCCAGACACACAGGTCCTTGGGTGTTTTCGCGGTAGCAGGCCACAGAATCTTCCTCGGCGTCATCTACGCGCACGTAGCCGGCGGTATTGACTACGGCCCACGGCTTGTATTTGGCGAAGGCTTCTTCAACAGAGTCTGCATCGGCTATGTCCATGTCCTGCCGGGTCAAAAGCACGTAGGGCAAACCGCGGTCTTCGCAGATTCTGGCGAAGGCCCGGCCTAAGGTGCCAGTGGCGCCGGTGATTAAAATGGGCTTGTGCTCATTCTCTTCACAGGACAAGGCATAACACTCTGTATAATCTTGGGTGTCTGGGTAAATAGCTCTGGATGGACGTTTCCACCAACCGGGCAGGCGAGCAATGGGATGAGCGTCTTCGCCAGCGGCAAGTTTTTTCAAGAGGTGCGCTGCCGCCGTTGGCCGGGGCGTGCCACTTCTTACGTCAAACACGCCGCACTCATAATGCCCATTAGACTGGGTGAGCAGGGTGTTCCAGTCAAAGGAGCCTAGTAAGGACCAAGCCGTTACAGCCGGTACGTTTTTGCCTTGTTTCTGTAAAAACAGGGCAGAATCCCAAACGTCATGCAGCCACCGCATCTGTTCTTCTCTGGAGCATCCCAAATGGGCTTCGGTTACCACCACTGGTTTCTGGTAGCGGTCACAGGCGTCTGTCAATAGCTTTTGCAGGCCCACCGGCGTGGCCGCACTTACGCGCACCGCCTCTACGTCTGCGTAGCGGTGCTGCCCGTTGCTGCCATGGGTATGGACCGGATATTGGATTAAATGCTCGTCTAAGTACCGTTCACTGGTCACGTAGTAATTCACGCCAATGATGTCTGCCGGGCAGGGATTCGCTACAAAATCCAGCAAGTCTTGAGCAGGTAGCTTAGAGCTGATTAAGTAGCCCCATAACGGATGGCTTTTATCAACTTTACCAGCTAGCATGTCCCAAGAGAGCCAGCGTCTGTGGTTCTCAAAGTCGGCTTGGTATTGAAGGGTGGGTGTAGCATGGATGTAGCCCAGGTCATCGGTCTGCACCAGTTTGGCCTCAGGGGTAATTTCCCGGATGGCCTGCATGGCCAGTTGCGTTCCTTTTATCTGGTGATAGAGTGCTTTGACAAACGAGGCATCGTCTTGGGCATGCGGGTACCACAACCCATACAAGGCACTGAACCTGGCTGTGGTCAAGGGCTCGTTGATGGGCGTGTAATGCGTGACCCAAGGAAACTGTTTGGCCACGGATTTAGCGTAGGCCGCAAACTTCTCTGGGAAGCCGGGGTCAAGCAAATTAGTATACTGCGGGCCGCTGCCATGGTGCAGCAGGCCCACAATAGGATCTATGTGAAGGGCGCGCAGTTTATCTAACCGCTCAGTGGCCCATTCCCAATTCAGGTTTTCTGGATGTTCTGGGGCTACGTGCTCCCAAAGCACAGGGTACCGTAATTTCTTGATGCCCAGGTCTGCCAATGCTTCTAAGTCTGACAGCCTCTGTGCATGCCCGCTCTGTGCCAGCTGATCAAAGTAACGGTCCCCTACCCGGTTGACTGTACACTCAATGCCGCCCCAAAGCTCAAGGTTACCCATTCGTGCTCAGTTTGGTGGAACTTCCGTTAAGGGCCTGACGCACTTCCTTAGGCAAGCCAGAAACGCCTTCTACTTCAGGCAATTCCTCCTTTGGGCTTCCCATCAGTTTCTTGTGCAAGGTCAGGGCTTGGGCCACTACTTGGTCCATGTTGTAATATTTGTAGGTAGCCAGTCTGCCCACAAAATGAACGTTGGGCGTAGCCTCGGCTAGTTTCTTGTACTGGTTGTACAACTCAGCGTTTTCTGGTCTAGGCACTGGGTAGTACGGATCGCCTTCGGCGCGCGGGAACTCATACACCACGCTGGTCTTCTGGTGCTGCTGACCGGTCAGGTATTTAAACTCCGTGACGCGGGTGTACAAATGGTCATTAGGATAGTTGACCACTGCCACCGGCTGAAACACTTCTTTGTTAAGCGTCTCATGCTTGAACTCAAGGGAGCGGTATGGCAACTTGCCGAACTTAAAGTCAAAGTACTCATCTACCGGCCCCGTAAAGATCATTTCCTTGAACGGAATGAAATCAATGATCTCATGGTAGTCTGTGTTGAGCATGATCTTGATGTTGGGATGGTCCAGCATCTTCTCAAACATCTTGGTGAAGCCGTGCAGCGGCATGGCCTGGTAGGTGTCTGTGAAGTAGCGGTCATCCCGGTTGGTACGCGTGGGTACCCGTGAGGTCACCGACTTGTCCAGCTCAGAAGGATCCATGCCCCACTGCTTGCGGGTGTAGTTCTTGAAGAACTTCTCATACAGCTCACGGCCCACTTTGCTCACCACCACGTCCTCAGAAGTACGCACGGTGTCTACTTTCTCGGCCACCGACTCAAAGAACTTGTCCAGTTCAAAAGAGGTCAGGTTTAAGCCGTAGAGCTGGTTGATGGTGTCCAGGTTGATGGGCATGGGCACCTGTTGGCCGTCAACGCTGGCCAATACGCGGTGCTCATAAGAACGCCACTCCGTGAACTGGCCCAGGTACTCAAAAACTTCCTTTGAGTTGGTATGGAAGATATGCGGTCCGTACTTGTGTACTAAGATGCCTTCTTCATTGTAATGGTCATAAGCATTGCCGCCAATGTGCGGACGCTTGTCTATCACCAATACTTTCTTGTTAGAATAAGAGGCCAGTCTTTCTGCCAAAACACTTCCGGCAAAACCAGCACCCACAATCAGATAATCAAACATATAGAGGTTCGTAAATCTCGTTTTTTACTTATTTTCTAGAAAAGAGCCTTTTTTTGGCTAGACGCCGGCTCTTAACTTTTTCTCTTGCTTTTCTTTAGAGACACTGTGCATCAGGTGCACCATGTTCTGCCAAGTCTTATCCCAAGAGATGCCGGCCAGGTAATCATCTGTGCGGCGCATCCAGTCCTGGTCTTCTTTCTGGGTAAGGGCTTTCTCAATGGCGGCTTCAAACGCTTCTGACGTCTCTGCAATGTGCACTAGGCTCAAGTCACCGTAAGGCCGCACCACGTCTCTGATAGGCGTAGACACAACTGGTCTGCCTGCGGCCAGGTACTCAGGCGTTTTGGTAGGGCTGATGAACTTGGTAGACTCATTCTGCGCGAACAACAGCATAGCTACGTCCCAGCCGGCCAAATAAGAAGGCAGTTCTTTATACGACTTGCCCCCTAAGTAATGGATATTTTCGGCCTTCGGCAAATGCGCCGGGTCAATTTTCACCACCGGCCCGATGATGACAAACTGCCATTCTGGGCGCTTAGTAGACAATTCTCTGAGCAGCTCAATGTCAAACCGCTCATCTACCACGCCAAAGAAACCCATCCTTGGATGCGGAATGTTGGCTTGGTCTGCCGGCTCCTCATGGCTTTGACGGGCCGTGGCGAAGTGGGCTTTGTCAATGCTGCTCGGGAAGGCATACACCTCTTGGTGACGGTCTTTCTTGGCCTCATACAAGCTCTGCCCGCCCGTAAACACCACATCGGCTTTGGCCAACATCTCAGTTTCCAGTTCTAACAGTCTTGGTGGCGCAAACTTAAAGGCAGACAGCTCATCCATGCAGTCAAAGACGGTCAGGCTTGGTTTGAAATGGCGCGTGATCTCCAAGGCCATGGGCGTGTAGTACCAGAAGACAGACTGCTCCAGGTTATTTTCCTTGAAGAACACGTTGAGCAATTCAATCTGCTTGGCATCAGACTCGTCTGGCGTCAAGCCGTGCGGCAAATGCGCGATGACCAAAGTCACTCTTCCATCTTCACGCAGATGCGTCTCTAGCCTTGGCTCGGCGTTGTCTTCAAAGTAGGGCTCTTCAAAGAAATACAGCTGGGTATGTTTGGCAAATCTTGAAAGCAAATGCTGAGGGCGCTGATACACAAAGTCCCAACGCAGGTGTGACAGACACACAATAGCCGGAACGCTTTGCAAATAAGTCTCTACATCAAAGGCCGGACTTTTCTTAACAGACACCTTTAAAGAACTGGGTACTATGGTGGGGGAATACGTGGTGTTTGAGGTATTCACTTCTGGCTCAGAAGAAACATAGCTGCTCCCTACGCCAGGGACGAAATCAGAATCTAAATCCAACATGTTATGAAGTATAGCTAGGTATATCAAAACAAAGAGAAACGTCGCCGTTTCTCTCTTAACTACCTACTATACGCACAAACCCCAAAAAGGCTGCACATTTGCCTTACAGATATATAAATACATCTAAGAATAACTATATTTTAGCCCACTAATAAGGATTTTTCAGAGGCTGACCGAGGAAATAGGGTATTTACCGAATCAGGGTTTAAACACGTTTACGCCAATACCTTCTGGTACTCAGCCACATCCTGCCAGCCGCTGGCCGTCTTCAGCCAATCTCTTCTAATTCCAATCTGATTGAAACCGGCCTGTTCAAACAGTTGACGGCTGCCCATGTTAGAGACTGTCACGGAGCAATACAGTTGGCGCAGTTGCAGGACGTTTTGGGCATAGGCCACCAACAGTTCCAGCGCCTCTTTGCCATACCCGTTTCCTCTGTGCTCTGCCACCAGCGCAATGCCCACCCCCGCCCGCTGGTGCAATGGCTCGAAGTCAAATAGATCAATGGTGCCTATTACCGTTTCTTTCTTTTGCAGACACACCATAAAGCGCAACTGCCGCGTGGCGTAAATGTCTGAAAGCGCATTGTCCAGGTATTGACGCAGCATGTCCCTGGAAAACGGCGACACCGACAAGCTCACCGGCCACAGGCGCGTGTCATTCTCAAACAGGTAGAGAAAGTCCAGGTCTGTGGGCTCTGGGGCCCGCAGGAAAATACGGTCGGTGTGGAGAAGCGGCATCTAGTAGTATTCTGTTTTTGGGCTGTTTTCTGGAAATTAGGTGAAAAACAGAATGAATTAAGCGAGCAATATTTCGCCTTTGAACACCTGTTCTGCCGGCCCAATCAAGAAGACGTTTTTGAACCCGCTCCCCTCCTGCTCAAAGCTCACCTGCAACTCCCCGCCCAACACTTGAATATGCACCGGACTGGTAAAGCCTTCTCTACTAGCAGCCAAAGCACAAGCCGTCACGCCGGTTCCGCAGGAGAAGGTCTCATCCTCTACGCCTCGCTCATAGGTGCGCACGAACAAGGTGTTGTCCGGCTTCTGTTCCACAAAGTTGACATTGGTTCCCTCGGCCTTGAAACGGTCTGAATACCGAATAGCCCGCCCTTTATTGAACACATCCAACTCTTGCAGGTTCTCCACGGTCTTCACGTAATGCGGCGAACCTGTGTTCAAGAAACAGGCGTCTTCAAACTCTTCAATACCGTCTACATCTTTCATCTGCAAATGTACCAGGCCGTGCTCCACGGTAGCGCGGTGCGGACCATCAGAGGCAATGAAATAAGCTTCTGTCTCAATCACGCCCATGAACTGCGCGAAAGCCACCAAGCAGCGTCCACCATTCCCGCACATAGAGCCCACCTTGCCATCTGCATTATAATAGACCATCTCAAAGTCATAGCCATCCTTGGTTTGCAGGAGCATGAGGCCATCAGCGCCCACGCCATTACGACGGTCGCACAGAAACGCCACCTGCTCCTGCGTCAAGGAGATGTCGCCGTTCAAATTATCCATCACCACAAAGTCATTGCCGGTGCCCTGGTATTTATAGAAGGTGAGTTGCATTTGGGTAATGTTCTAATTTTTTAATGTGCAGATGTGCTACTTGATTTGAAAATTTGGAGATGTGCAGATTTGGAGATGTTGTTCCGCTGTGATTCCTATATACGTTTTTGGGCTACTTTCAGGAAAACAGACCAAAAACGATTGAAACAACTCTTCATTCTAAACTTTTAACTCTTAACTAATCAATGATAACTGTTTCCCCTACCTTTGCAGGCTACACCACAAAGACAAAGATATGTATTCTTTCCTGACCACTAGCGCCTGGACCGATTACGAACTGATTGACTGCGGCAACTTTGAGAAGCTGGAGCGATTTGGCGACTACATCTTGGCCCGCCCAGAACCGCAGGCCGCCTGGGACAAGCACCTGCCCGAAAGCGAGTGGACGCGACTGGCCCAGGCCACGTTCAAGCGCGAGAAAGGCAATCAGGAAAAAGGCCAGTGGTCTTTGAAGAAAGGCATGGCCGAGCAGTGGTTCATCAACTACCGCTACCATGATTTAAAACTTCGGTTCAGGTTAGGTCTGTCCTCGTTTAAGCACGTGGGCTTGTTCCCGGAGCAGGACCCCAACTGGCAGTTCATCTTTGACCGCACCCGCGCCCTGCCCGGCAAGCCGAAGGTCCTCAACATGTTCGCCTACACGGGCGGCGCTTCTCTGGCAGCCAATGCCGGCGGCGCCGATGTCACGCACCTAGACTCTGTGAAGCAGGTCAACTTCTGGGCCCGCGAGAACATGGAAGCCAGCAATCTGAACAACATCCGGTGGATTGTGGAAGACGCCATGAAGTATGCCCGCCGTGAGGTGAAGCGCGGCAACAAATACCAGGGCATCATCCTGGACCCTCCCGCCTACGGCCGCGGCCCCGACGGCGAGAAATGGCTCCTAGAGGAACAGCTCAACGAACTCATCAAGCTCTGCTCCCAGTTGCTAGACCCTGAGCACAACTTCTTCGTGATTAACCTGTACTCGCTAGGCTTTTCGGCATTGATTCTGGACAACCTGATTAGAGCCTCCTTCGGGAAGACCGTCAAGAATGAAGAACTAGGCGAACTGTACCTACAAGACCAAGGCCAACGCAAATTACCGCTGGGCACCTTCTTCCGGTTCAGCTCTACCAAGTAGGGTTAATTGTTGATTGCTGATTGTCAGTTGTTAATTATTAAGTGCTAGTTGATTTCTGGTTTAGATGCTGATTTCATCCCAATAACTATCTTCCCCTCTTTGTCATCCTGAAAGGATCTTGTGGGCGAACTAGATAAGCAGAAGCTACACCTAATCATGCCTGCTTCTCTTGATGGAAAAATTCAATGCCTGGTTTCATAGCCTCAGACATTACAGTTTGCTCACAAGGTCCTTTCAGGATGACCAGAGTGGGAAACTGATTTATAAAAGTCGTAGATAAAAGCCGTTTTTGGTCTGTTTTTCATATAAGAGGCCAAAAACGACTTTCTTTGTTTACTAAGAGGAAGCGGAGATAAGCTGGAAGAAATTTTAGCGCAACCCTTTGCCGGCAAATCTGTTCCTCTTTCGTACAAACCCAATTGGTGCCAAAGCAGAGAAACAATCTCTAGAACCACCAATTGTTAATTTTTAATTCTTACTTAAATAGATGCGTCGTTTAGCTCTCATAGACCTGGGTACCAACACCTTTCACTTGTTGATTGCAGAGATTGCAGAGAACGAGGAACGGACTTTCCTATACAGAACCAAAGTGCCGGTGAAGCTGGGCCAGGGCGGGATTAGCAAAGGCGAGATTGCGCCCGATGCCCGGGACCGCGGCTTGGCCACGCTTAAAGACTTCAAAAAGATTATTGAGGAGCACAACGTCACCGAGATAAAAGCCACCGCGACCAGTGCCATCCGGAACGCTATCAACGGCATGGAGGTGGTGCAGGCCATTAGAGAGCAGACGGGCATTGAGGTGCAGGTGATTTCTGGCGCCCGTGAAGCCGAACTCATCTTCAAGGGCGTGCAGGAAGCCTTGCAGATGGGCTCTAGTCCGGTGTTAGTGATGGACATTGGCGGCGGAAGCGTGGAGTTCATCATAGGTTCAGACAAAGGCATTCTCTGGAAGAAAAGCTTTGAGATTGGGGCCCAGCGACTGCTGGACAAGTTTTTCCACCATGACCCCATGTCTGCCGGTGAAGTGAAAGCCGAACGCCATTACCTGCACGACCAACTCCAAAAACTTACCGCCGCGGTCTTACAATGGCAACCCGAGGTTTTGATTGGCTCGTCAGGCACGTTTGACACGCTCATTGACATGGACATGGCCAAACGCGGCCTCCCAGCCCGTGATGAAAACGCATCGCCGGAAAGTGAGTTGACTTTAGAATCCTTTCAAGCGCATTTCAAAGAATTACTTACCAAGAACCGTGAAGAACGCCTTGCCATCCCGGGCATGCTGGAGATGCGCGTAGATATGATTGTAGTGGCCACGGTCATGATTGACTGGGTGCTGGAGAAATACAACATGGAGCGCATCCGGGTATCTTCTTATGCCCTTAAGGAAGGTTTATTGGCGGAGATGTTAAAGTAGCATAAAGTTAGCTTTCGCTTTTGGCCTATTTCCTAGAAAACAAGCCTAAAACAGACCTTGAAACAAAATACAATTCCATCATAAACAAGAACGGCCTCCCTTAGTAAAGGAGGCCGTTCTTGTTTAGGGGCTAGGTCAATTTCTTGAATTTCTTCTGATAGGCTTTGTTGAGCTTTTTCAGGTCTTTGTTGCCGGCGGTGTAGGTTTCTGCCATGGCTTTATAGTTGGCTTTTGGGTTGGCCTGAGCGTCTCTGGTGGCTAGTTGTTCGCCTACTAGTTCCTGTAGTTTGTTCAGGTTATAGCCAGAGTAGTCCAGCACGATTAAGCGCTTAAGCAGGTCAATGGCGGCGGTTGGTTCAGCGTTTGCGGCGACGTATTTGGCCACCTCGGCGATGAAGGTTTTGTTGGCGTGCTGTACCCCGAAGGTCACCAAAGACGTATGTACTAACCCGAAGCGCATCAAGTCCGCATCCTGGTACTGTTGGCCGGCCTGTAAGTAAGTTTGCACGGCCTCGGCCATCTGGCCTTTACTCACCAAACCATCTACCTGAATCAGCATCTCTTGATAGCGGGCGGGTGCGTCTATGCGAGTCAACTCTACGTCTGCGGTGGCGGTAGAGATGGCACAGCCGCCGTTCTCTCTGGCACTTGCAATGGCTTCTTCCAAAGCATTGGCGGCCAGGTGAAATTTCTTCTCAGAGCTCAACTGCAGGGCAGTTCTGTAATGCTGGTCATAGGCGGCTTGGGCGTTCTGGCATTCTTGTGAGAAAATGCGCTGGCTTAAGCCTCTGAACTTCACATCCAGGTCTTTGTCGTTTACCAGACCGTATTTCACTTGCATAGCAGATACCTCACCAGCGGCGGTGCGGGCTTGGGCTAACAAATTACCCAAAGCCTGATTCTCAGCCACCGCAATCTTAGAAAGCAATACTGGCTTGGCTGCTTGACGGGTCAATGAAACTGCGTCTGCCTGCTCCTTTAACTGGTAATCCAGGGCTTTGTTTTTGGCTTTCTCAAACGCAGCAAGGGCGTTACTGTACTGCTTGGCCTGCAGGGCTTTTCTGCCGTCGGCCATGAAGTTGGCGTAATACTGTTGTTGCACTTCGCGCATTAAGTTGCGGGCGTCTACGTCATCACCAATGGCGGTTTTGTTCTGCTGTGCGAACGCCTGGGCATCACGGGCAATCTTCTCAGCTTGGCCTAGTTGCTTTTGGTCTAAGGCTTTTTGTCCATCCTTTAAATAAGTGTCATAGATACCGTTCTTGGCCTGGGCAATACCTCTGTCCCACAGCTCTGGGCGGCAACGAAGGCTAGAGATGCTTCGGCAGAACTCACGGGCGTCTTCAAACTCCTGCAGGGCCTCGCGGTACTTGCCTTGGTTGTTGAGCTTTTCGCCTTCGCGCACGTAGTCATTCTGGATGTCTAGGGCCAGTTCCTGCGCGAAGCGGTAGGTTTCTGGGTCTGGTTGCATGCCATTCAGGATGTCGCGGGTGCGCTGGCCGGCTTCTTTCACGTAGCCTTCTTTCAGGTCCAGCCTGGCCAATTGCAGGTGAGACGGCGCGAAGGTTGGATTGGCCTGAATGGAGCGCATGAAGAAATCCCGGCCGCCACGCACGTTTCCGTTCATGGCCAGTTCCAGGCCGCGGCTGTAGAAAATCTCTGGCAGGCGGGCGTACATCTGGTCCAGGGCCAAGGCGCGCTCCTTAAATTGGTAGGCCAGGTCCTTCATCTTGCGTCTCAGCTGGATGGGGTCGTGCTGGTTCAGGTCCAGTTCGCGATCCAGGTTCTTACGCTCTAAGCGGTCCAGGTTGGCTTGCAACGCAATAAGGCGGTCCTTGTGCTGGGCCAGGTAGTCTAAGTCATTGGGGTTGATGGCCTGCAGTTCTCTGGACAGTTGCGCCAGGCCGCCGTCCATCTCATAATACTCCTTCACCAAGGCCACGCGCTCACCTACCGCGTTTCTGTTGCGGGCAGAGAAGTCCAGGGTGCGGTCTATCACGCGCAGTTTATAGCCTTCAAAGGCAGAAGTGTCTTGAATGGTGGCCTGTACCAGCTCGGCAGAACCGTCACGGTTAATATCTTTGCTGGCCACGGTGATGGTTTGCAATACTTTATCCTCGCGGCCCAACAGCTGCACCTTGGCACTTATCACGCTTGGGTCAAAGGCCTGCGCCATGTCAAACCCACGGTACGGCACCCGGTCACGCACGCGCACATTACGCACCTGCACAGACAGGGTAATCTGCCCGCCGCTTTTGGTGATGCGCTCCTGCTGTTCAAATTCTATGGGCAACAATAGTCTGGTCCGTCTGTTGGAAGGCATCTCCAACTCCTCGGCCATTCTAGCCAAGGCCTGATTGTCCACGCTAGAAATAGCAAAAGATTCCTGGCGCTTTTGGTCATAGATAACCTTAGACTGCGCCATTGCCTGACCGCTCACCAAGAGCAAGGCAGTGAAAACGAGGAAGTGTAGGTGTGCTTTCATAATATTAACTTTTACTGATATTCAAGCTAAGACAAATTCCGTTCCAGAAAATGCGTTAGCGTGAACCTCTATCCAGAAGATGCCGAAGAAGCTTGTCTGGTTGCTTGAATGGACTGATTATTCTTGGGAGTTTTTTTTGAAAGGCAAAGGTCCGTTTTTAGCCTGAATTCTGAAAATCAGGCCAAAAACGGATTGGGACTATAAGCCGCTTACCCGGTTGTTCTTAGGGTACTTCACTTCAAACCGAAGATTTCGTTTGACGGTCTCATTGGGCTTGAGCGTGACCAGCCAGGTAACTTTGCCGGTTTCCTTGTCCAGCTTGCCGCCGTTGGTGTTTACCTCGCTTACCTCAATGTCTGAATGCGTGCTGATGGGAATCTGGTCCTCTACGGTGATGGTGACCGGCGTGCTTTTGGTGTTGCGCAAGCTTATCTCATAGCCGAACTGCTCTTTGATGTTACTGCCCAGCGTGGAGCGTTTCTGGAAGTCCTTCATGCGCTCGCGCTGAACTACCACGTTCTGGTCGCGGCCCAAGGAAAGCGTGAGCGTGTCTTTGGTCTGGGTGGGGTCAATCACCGACTTGCCCGTGAAGGTGCCGTCCAGGAAAATATTGGCCTCGCCGGGAAGCAACTTTAGGTTTTCCCAGTTGGTGAGGTGCGCCACCAAAAAGGCGGTTGGGTCCAGTTTAGGAACGGTGGTATGGGCGTAGGCGGTAGTGAGGCTGTGCTGCTGTACGTCTACCGTGTGCGGCTCCCCGTCAGAAGGCACGCTGAACGGAATCCCAATCTTGAACTCGGCGGCTAAGGTAGTAGCTACGGCTTTTGTAAAATCTGCGGTGCTAGTTGAGGGAGCGGCGGCATCAGCTACTTCATAAACTGCACCTACTACTTCTTGTAATTCTTGTTTCCTTTCAACTTGAACTCCAGACACTCTTCCTTTTAGGGCACGAGAAAAATCATTATTAAACTCCAAGCGTTGAGGACTCAATTCTGGCTTCTGGGCACCCTCAGCTGGGTTAGTGGTGGCCAGAGTCAATTGCACATTGTCCCAGTTCACGCCAGTATTCTGGCGCACGTTGGCTTTGTATTGCAAAGCTACCGGACCTTGGGCACCGGTGGCTCTAATGTCATAGATAGGCTCCCAGCCAGCATTGTACACTAAATAAGTGACCTCTAAACTCACTTGCGTGCGGGCGGCGGCTTTTACGGCCACAATCACTTTGCTAGAAGACTTTTGTCCTTGGCCTCTGGCTATGCTAAGTTGGCTAGCAAATCTGACTTGTCTGGTTTTGAGAATATCTAAACGTATATCCACGGTTTGGATTTCCTTCCGGATGCTGAGCAAGCGGGCGCGGTAGAAGTCGGCTACTTCTTTGAGGCGGGCGGCGGTGATGCCGGTCTGGGAACCGCCTATGCTTTGGTTGGCCTGTAGCATGGCCTCCTCTTTTTGCAGGACATCGCGCTGGTCGGTTAAGGATCTAATCTGGCCGGTGTAGCTTTTAAGGGAGTCTTCCAGTTGCTCGGTCTCACGGGATTTCTGCGAGCCTATCAGATAATTCTGCTCATACCTAACGGAAAGCAAGGTCACAGCGCCAGTAGGATTCACCTGCACGCTACGCTCATCAAGCTGGGATGGAAGTCCGTCCAGGACCAGTTCGGTGACGCCGGCCTCAACGGTGCCCCGGCCCACGTTGGTGACCTGGGCGCGGTTCAGGAACACGGTGACGGCTTTCACCTGGGTGGCTAAGGATTCCTGTTTTTGGGCTAGAATCTGGAAAACAGGCCAAAAACAAAGCAGGCAGAGCAAGAGCGGGGCACGAAGGGTTTGCATAAAGGGCGGGCTAGATTGGGCGGTTGTGGCAATTGAATAGCCAAAGCTAGCATTTCTGGTTAAACTTTTTGCAGGTTTCCGTTACCTTTGGCGCTCTTACTTATGTAGTTCGCATGTATTCCTACCAACGCCTTTTTGATTTCACCCAGAAGATATTCTTAAGCATCGGATGCCCCCAAGAAGATGCATTCCTAGCCACCGAAACCTTACTTTCTGCTGATTTGCGCGGCATTGACTCCCATGGCGTAGCCCGTCTAGTGGGCTATGTGCGCCTCTGGGAGGCCGGCCGCATCAACCCCAAACCCAACGTGCGCGTGGTGCATGAGACGCCCAGCACGGCCACGGTAGACGGCGACGGCGGTCTGGGTCTGGTAGTGGCGCCCAAAGCCATGCAGATTGCCCTAGAGAAAGCCAAAAACGTGGGAAGCGGCTGGGTGAGCGTGAAGAACTCCAATCACTTCGGCATAGCCGGGTACCACGCCATGAAGGCCCTGGCACATGACATGATTGGCCTGTCTATGACCAACGCCAGCCCTTTGGTAGCCCCCACCTATTCCCTGGAAAGACTCCTGGGCACCAACCCCATTGCCGTGGCGGTCCCGGCCAATACCCAACCACCCTTTGTAGCCGATTTAGCCACCACCACCGCCGCCAACGGTAAGCTGGAAATCTTGCAACGCAAAAACCTGGAAGCCCCGCACGGCTGGATTCAGGCCGCCGATGGTTCTTCTTCTACCAACCCCAATGAGCTCAAAGACGGCGGCGCGCTTTTGCCACTAGGCGGCGACACCGGCAGTCACAAAGGTTACGCGCTGGGTGCCGTAGTGGACATCTTCTCAGCGGTATTGTCAGGGGCTAACTACGGTCCGTGGGTACCGCCATTTGTGAGCTTCCTGGCCCCACCGGCCAACCCCGTGGGCGAAGGCATAGGCCACTTCTTCGGGGCCATGCGGGTAGACGCGTTTAGACCGGCAGAGGACTTCAAAAACCACATGGACAACTGGATTACCACCTTCCGGAACTCCAAAGCCAAAGACGGCCACCACGTCCTCATCCCCGGCGACCCAGAACGCCTCTGCCAGGAACAGCGCGAGAAAGAAGGCATTCCGCTGTTACCACCGGTAGTTAAGGATTTGGAAGGCTTGGGTGAGAAGTTTGGCGTGACGTTGTAATGCGTTTTTGGGCTTTTTTCTGGAAAAGAGGCTGAAACTGGCTTTAATAGTATTTTTATATCTTCACATAAGTTTCTAGCTTTATACACCACAAAACAAATGAAACAGGCACTTATAGCTTTATTACTTTTAGTGAACTGTTTTGCTTATGGTCAGTCGTCGAGAAGTGAACTTGCGGAATCTAAACTTTTCGTCAGGGCAACTTATTTTGAAAATAAAAACGAATTTATCGGCCTTCAAACTAGGAAAGACTTGGCCGACACAGTCATAGACAAGGTCAAATACCGAAAATTTCAAACAGCAGATTTTACAGACTACTCTGACAAGCAAGAAATTAACACATTCTATGAAGCTTATGCGAATGGCTTTTATCGCTTGCTCGACAGCAATAGAAAAATCATTCACAACATAAATTATCTAACCGATAAAGAACAAACAGGCGAGATTTTCGGCAAGCAGTCAAAAATATCTATTGAGTTAATTGACACACGGAACAGCTTCCCGAAGGAAAGTTTAATTCCGTCAGAGAAAACACCAAGGAAATATTATCCCAAAGGCAAACCTGATGTTTATCTTGTAATCATTCCCGACCTGAAATCACTTGTCGTTTCAAGCAATGGTCTGTTTTACACCAAACAGTTAATGGGTGACAACTACAATGACATAACAAAAGGTCTGCAAAACAACTTTTCAGCTTCCGCAAAATTTGACATACAGGTAGGCGATGAAATCCAACTGTTCTACCGAAGGAAATGGTATAGCGACACAACCAATCTTGCCGAATACGAGGACAAACAATTTAAAAATCTCAAGTATACAGGCGACACTATTATCAACGATACTAAAAACTTGAGGATTGAGGTTGATGGATACAATTATCTAAGCGGTTCATATGACCATCCGCAGGAATTCTTTGTGAGTGTTACAGACAGCGGATATAATGTAGGCCATCAATTCGTTTCTTTTCAAGATTACAAAACCGAATTGAAGTTAATAGACACTGAAAAAGGAAAGGATTTATTTTTACAAGGAGTGACGTTTGACACTGTTAACGGAAACACTTACCCCAAAATAGTTCAATCCAGAAATGACCCATACAGGTATTACCTTTTACCCTTTTTCCCCATGCCATTTATTGAATTCGGCAATGTGCAGGGAATAGTTACTTATTCAAAAATCAAAGGGATTGAAAAAGGAAAAAGAAGGGAGAGAACCTACATCACAGACAGAAACAACATTAGGGATATAGCCAACAAGAAGAAGAACGAAGTTGAAGTATTGATATACTTTGTGGATGAAGCGGAAGTTGAAATAGAAATACTAGACCCCAACTCCGAGCAGGTTATTGGAAGAGCTAAATCAAAATCAAAGAAAGGCTTGAATTCCTTTGTAGTACACTCTGTAGAAATTGCAAAAAACAATCAATACACAGTTCAGATAAGGTATGATGGCAAAGACAGCTCTGGCAGTTTTTCTAATAGCGTAACGATAAAATATTAGAAACATAAAATCCTGACGGCAACGCAGATAGTAATCGCTCATCCGCTAATTACGGGTTAACCTCTGTTCTAAAATTCTTTTCAAACTCGCTAATTCCGTTTTTTGGCTCTTTTCCAGGAATTAGGCTAAAACCAGCCATACTCTTCTACTGGCTTCCTTTCTGCGCAAAACTTAGATTGGCAGATATTCCCCACTTCCTTATTCACCTCTTCACCTGCCGTAATAAAATCAACCTCTCTGCGACAAATGCTTTAAGTTGAAATTCCCGCCAAGGCGTTTGCTTCTCCTGTACTACAAATCCCTTTATTAAAACACTATGAAAAACACCACCATGGCATTGGGCCTATTGGCCCTCTTGTCTTTCAGCGCGCCGGCAGAGGCCGCCAAAGCCCCCGAACTCACCTACCAGGTGAACCTCAATGACCGCGCCGATGACCTGTTCAAAGTCTCTCTGGACGTGAAAGGCCTGAAAAGCGCCAACAACATCTTCCAGTTTGCGTCTACTGCGCCGGGCACGTACCAGACCATGGACATTGGCCGGTTTGTGAAGAACTTCAAAGCCTTTGATAAGAAGGGCAAGGAAATCACCACCAAGCAAGTGTCTGTGAACCAATGGGAACTAAGCCGCCCTGACAAGGTGCGTAAAATCACCTACCAGATTGCCGAAACCTGGGATACGCCGGTAGAAAAGAACCGCGTCTACAACATGTGCGGCACCTCTCTGGAGCAGGACCACGCGCTCATCAACGGGCAAGGCGTGTTCGGTTATTTTAAAGGTTTGCAGTCAGCGCCTATGCGCCTAAAGCTAGAGTCTCCGAAGGAATGGCTAACGGGCACCGCGCTAAAGACAGATAAGAACGGCTACTACCTCATCAACAACTATGACCACCTGGTAGACTCTCCTATCCTGGCCGGTAACCTGACCAAAGCAGCCACTGATTTCAACGGCACTACGGTTGACATCTATACCTATTCCAAAACGGGCAAGATTAAGTCGCAGGATTTAATGACCAACATGACGGGCATGCTGGATGCCGCTCACAAGTTTGTCGTTAATTTTCCGGTGGACCGTTACACCTTCCTGTACCATTTTGAGGACGAAGACTGGGGTGCCTGGGAGCATTCGTACAGCTCTGAGTATGTCATGAAAGAAAGTGACATGACGCCCGAGTTTGCGCATAACATCACCGACATCGCTTCGCATGAGTTCTTCCACATCATCACGCCGCTCAACATCCACAGCGAGATCATTGAGCGCTTCAACTTTGAGACCCCTACTCCGTCGCAACACTTGTGGCTGTATGAAGGCACCACCGAGTGGGCTTCTGATATGATGCAACTGAGAGCCGGCATGATTGACTTGCCTGCCTACCTCAAAGACATGCAACAGAAGCTCAAGAACAATGACATGATGGGCACCAACTACAGCCTACAAGAATTGAGCTTGACCTCTTACACGCCGCAGGGCAACAAGATCTACGGCAACATCTACAACCGCGGTGCGGCTACGGCGGCTTTGTTAGATATTAGATTGCTGGAATTGTCTGGTGGTAAGCGCGGTCTGCGCGAAGTCATCAATGAGTTGTCTAAAGAATATGGCCCGTCTAAGGCGTTCCCGGAGCAGGACTTCTTTAACATCTTCGTGGCCAAAACCCACCCAGAAATTGCCGACTTCTTCAACAAATATGTAAAAGGCGCCGAGGCCTTGCCAGTGGCCGAGTACTTCGGGAAACTGGGCATCACGTACACGCCTTTGAGAACCTCTGACAAAAAGACGTTTGACCCGGGTTATAACCTTGGCGCGCCCGAAGGAAAGATTGTGTTCATGAAAGTGAACCCTGCCCAACAACAAGCCGGCCTGAAGGACGGAGATGAGCTGGTAGCCGTAAATGGCACTGCGGTTACCTTGAAAAACGCCAACCAGGAAGTACCTAAGATTTTCCAAACCAAGATTGGGGATTCTTATGCGGTTACCATTCGCAGAGACGGCAAAGAAGAAAAACTGACCCTGAAAATGCTGGAAAGACAAGAAACCCAGAGACACCTTTTTGAGGTGGACGCCAACCCAACGCCGGCCCAGAATGCCTTGCGTCAGGCCTGGGTGAAGAACCTGTAATCTTACATCGCATTTCACTGCAACCGCCACTGTTTCTTGAAAGAGACAGTGGCGGTTTTGCTTACCACCGTTTTGGCTTGTTTTCTGGAAAGGAAGCTAAAAATGCGTCGGGTTTCCTATCTTAACACCTGCTCCTACCCAGCTTAACTAACCACATGAAACTGCTTCGGCATTACCTGAAAGTGTATGGTCTTATCCTATCTATGGGTCCAGCGTGCGGCACGTGGGCGGTGCTATGTGCGTACACCAAACTGATCGGGCAGGCGCACTGGGTTGCTAAGTTCGGCGGCAGTCATAGAAAGACAAATAGCATTGTTTTGTTTGGCAAGCGAGTTTTATTCCCGAGCTATGTTTTTCTGCTCCACCAGTTTGAGGAGATTTTCGTCTTGGATGCTTATAGAAGTAAAGTGACTGGCCAGAAAACCCTTATCATTGACGGCGGCAGCCACTTGGGTATTTCGGTGCTTTATTTTATTACCGCTTACCCAGAAGCCAAGGTCTTGGCGTTTGAACCAGAAGCGAAGGCTTTTCAACTCCTGCAACAGTTTGTCACGCACAACCAGCTTTCCCAAGTAATGCTGGTGAATGCCGCCTTGACTGGGACGTCCGGCACGCTCACTCTCTTTACCCATGAAGACGCCTCAGGTAGGTTAGATGCTGGCGCTTATACAACCAGTACCGCCACCGTTCCTGTAACCGTTCCCGCGCAGACGCTTTCTACCTACCTCACAGAACCGGTGGCTTTGCTTAAACTAGACATTGAAGGCGCCGAGGTGGAGGTGATCCAGGAATTGATAGCCAGCCAGAAGATTGCCGTGGTGCAGGAGATAGTGCTGGAGTTTCACACAGAGATTCATCCTTCCCCAGAGCACTTGATTACCCTGCTGGCCAAATCTGGCTTTAATGCTAAGCGGAAAGATGCCTTGGCGCTTTATGAAACAGACGCCTCAGACTTTCTGCTGCACTTCACTAGAAAGTAAGCAAGGCACTCCATTCAACACGTTTAGTGGCGGGAATCGTTTTCAGTCTGTTTTCTGGAAAACAAGCCGAAAACGACTTTTTCCAATTCGGTTAGGCCAAGGCTTGCTCCTTTTCTGAAGGAACGAATCTCCTAGTTACTACATAATTGATGACCGCTAGCAATAACACAAAACCCGTTAAGGTCCACATGGCGGGATAGGGAGATTCCATTGTTCGCACAGACAGCACATCATTGCTCACCCGGTAAATGATATTGCCGGCCCAGTGCACGCCCACCGTGTACCAAATATTTCTGGTATACAACAACGGAATGGCCAGCATTACGCCCAGCACAAACAGGTAGACCAAGGTCTCAGGTCCGGCGGTGAGGGCATAGACATGGTTCAGGACGTAGACTACTGCTGAGAACAGAATCAAGGCCCAGGTACCCATCCGCTTATGGAAGTGCCCAAACAGGTAGCCTCTGGTGAGTATGTCTTCGGCTAGCGACGGCAGAAACGTACCTGCCGCGAAGATAAGCGTCTGCGTGATGAGCACATTGGTGTCGGGCTTTGGGCCCAGTATCTCAAAACCCAGCCAAAGCCGCGCCCAAAGCGCCACCGCATACACTACCAAGCCAATGGCCAGGCCTTTCAAAAACAGTTTCGCGTAGGGCTTGTCAAAGCACAGTCCCCAAGCACCCAGCCCTTTGAAGCCTTGCCACTTGGCCACCAGGTTGGCCACGGGTATCACGGCCAGCATACACCCCAGGAACAGGGGAACGTGCTGATGGAACCGCATGGCATATTCCCCGCCGTGGTAGGTGAGGGCAATGAGCAGGAACCCTGCCAGTATGCTCCACCAAGAGGTTGCCTGAGTGGTTGAGGATGGATGCTCCATGCGGTCTAGAAGAACTGTCTTTTGCATAGCGTTAACGAATTTCCGCAAATATATAACAACCGCTATATTATTATAGGCGTCAAATGCTCCTTAACGATTCAGTTCCTTGAACATAGCCTTGCCCCTATGTTTTGAATTGCCTACCTTATTCGCAGATTCCGTTTTTGACCTACTTCCCAGAAATCATGCGAAAAACGCTCCTCCCCTTTCTGCTTCTCTTACTTACTTTCACACAGCTTTCAGCGCAGAATAAACCTGGCGGCATTGCTTCTAAAACGGCTGGACTACAGAAATTTGCCGGCTATTTTCCTTTCTACTGGGATGAGGCCACCGGCAAGATTCTGCTGGAGATTGACAAGCTGGACACGCAGTTCCTGTATGTCTCCTCACTTCCGGCGGGATTGGGTTCCAATGACATTGGCCTGGACCGTGGACAGTTAGGCGGCACGCACGTGGTGTATTTCCAGAAGGTAGGGCCTAAGGTTTTGCTGATAGAGCCTAACCAAGGCTACCGCGCCATGAACGGCAATCCCGCCGAGGAGCAGGCCGTGGCCCAGTCCTTCGCGCAGTCCACGCTGTGGGGCTTTAAAGTAGAAGCCACCGATGGCAGAACCGTGTTGGTAGACGCCACTGACTTTTTGCTGAGAGACGCCCATGACGTAGTAGGAAGCATTAAGCGGGCCAGACAGGGCTCGTATAGACTGGACGCCTCGCGTTCGGCCCTTTATCTGCCCCGCACCAAAAACTTCCCGCAGAACACCGAGTTTGAAGCCTCGCTCACGTTTGTGGGCGGGGATGATGCCGGCAACTTCGTGCGCGAAGTGGCTCCGTCTATTGAGGCCCTCACCCTGCGCCAGCACCATTCCTTTATTCAACTCCCAGACTCAAACTACACGCCCAGAGCCATGGACCCGCGGGCCGGCTACTTCGGGATTGAGTACATGGACTACAGCACCCCCATTGGCGAGTCCATTGTCAAACGCTACATTGCCCGGCATCGTCTGCAAAAGAAGAACCCAGGCGCCGCCGTGTCTGAGGCCGTGAAACCCATTGTGTACTATGTAGACCACGCCGCGCCAGAACCCATCAGAAGCGCCTTGCTAGATGGAGCCCGCTGGTGGGCGCAGGCCTTTAAGTCCGCGGGATACAAAGACGCGTTCAAGGTAGAGATTCTGCCCGTAGACGCAGACCCCATGGACGTGCGCTACAACGTCATTCAATGGGTGCACCGCAGTACCCGAGGTTGGAGCTACGGCGCCTCTGTCACGGACCCACGCACCGGCGAAATCCTGAAAGGCCATGTGAGCCTGGGCTCTCTGCGCGTGCGCCAAGATTATTTGATTGCCGAAGGTTTGCTAGCTCCTTATGAGGAAGGCAGACCCGCCAACCCCGAAATGATGAAGATGGCCCTGGCCCGCTTACGTCAGCTGTCAGCGCATGAGTTGGGCCACACGCTGGGCATCATGCACAACTACGCCGCCAGCGTAAACAACCGCGCCTCGGTGATGGACTATCCGCACCCCACCGTGAAACTGACGGCAGAAGGAAAAATAGATTTATCTGATGCCTACGCCTTGGGCATGGGCGATTGGGACAAATTAGCCGTGACGTACGGTTACCAAGACTTCGCGAAGGGTGTGAACGAGAAACAGGCGCTGGACCAACTCCTGCGTAACGGTCACCAAAGTGGCTTGCAATTTATCGCTGACCGAGATGCTCGCTCTCCGGGCGGGGCGCACCCGCAGGCGCACTTATGGGACAATGGCGCCAACGCGTCTGATGAGTTGCATCATGTATTGCAGGTTAGGCAGAAAGCCTTACAGCAGTTTGGCCTGAACAACATAAAGCCCGGCGTGCCCATGGCCATGCTGGAAGATGTGCTGGTGCCCATTTACAATTATCACCGCTACCAGGTAGAGTCGGTGGCCAAAGTGGTGGGTGGGGTTAACTACACCTATGCCTCCAGAGGCGATGGCCAACTGGTCACCGAGAAGGTACCCGAGGCCGAGCAACAGAAAGCCTTGGATGCGCTCCTAGAGACACTCCAGCCCAAGGTGCTCACCCTACCAGAGAACATCATCGCTTTGATTCCGCCAAGACCGGCCGGTTGGTCGCCTACACGTGAGCTGTTTGACAAACGCACCGGCCTCACCTTTGACCCATTGGCCGTCGCCGAGGCTTCCGCCGATTTTACCTTGTCGTTTCTGTTCCACCCAGAGCGCGCCGCCCGTTTGGTGGAATTGAAAGCTAGAGGCAGTAAGCTAGGCCTGGAGGAAGTGTTGGACCAGATACTAGAGCACACCTGGAAAGCCAAACAGCAGAACGGCCTACCCGGCCAGACGCAGTTGCTCACCCAACAGCTGGTACTCACCCACCTGCTGGCCTTGTCCCAGAATGAGAACGCCGCCTACTCCGTGCGCGGCATCGCCATTTTGAAACTGGAAGAGCTGGAAAAGCACCTGAAGAAGCTGGCCAAGTCCTCAGACGATGCCGTGAAAGCCAACGCGCTTCTGGCCTTGAACAGATTAGACCAGCCTGCCAACGCGAAACCGCAACTGCACAAAGACCTTCCGCCGGGCGCACCTATTGGGACCACAGAAACTCTTAGCTGCGAATAGCGTTTTTGGCCTCTTTTCCGGAAAACAGCCTAAAATCCCACTCCCATTTTGGAGTGGGATTTTTTGTTTGAAAATAAAAGGCACGCATTCCGTCCCCCTTTGGAGGGGGTAGGGGGAGGATTTAATCGTACTGATTAAGGCTCATTAAGAGCACGCCTTTAGGCCTTTTGCTAAAAATAACAACATCCCAATTTGAAACTATTTTGTCCTCCCCCTACCCCCTCCGAAGGGGGACTTATCAGCAAATGCACATTTCGCCTTATTCGTCAATTGCTTGTTTCTGCATATAAAAATCATGCAATAATTTCTTGGATTGGTGCGAGAAAACTTTATATTTAAAGGACTAACCATAAACCTCTTAGACTTTGAAAAGACGCGATTTTCTCCACCTTTCCGGCCTGGGTTTGGGAGCTATGATGCTGCCCATTCCGCTGTGGGGCCATGACATTGCGCCCGAGGCGGCGTTGGAACCGGCAGACGTGGCCTTCCACAAACAGTTGGCAGACGCGGCGCTCAACGCGGCCAAGTCTAAAGGCGCCACCTACACCGACGTCAGAATTGGCCGGTACCTGAACCAGTTCGTGATTACCCGTGAGGACAAGGTGCAGAATACCGTCAACACCGAGAGCTATGGCATTGGCGTGCGCGTGATTGCCAACGGCACCTGGGGCTTCGCGTCCATGGATGATGTCTCGCCGGCCGGGGCCGCCAAAGCTGCTGAACTGGCTGTGGCCATTGCAAAGGCTAACTCTAAACTGCAGACAGAGCCAGTTCAGCTGGCACCGCAGAAAGGGTTTGGTGAGGTTAGCTGGAAAACTCCTATTGAGCGCAACGCTTTTGAGGTACCTATTAAGGAGAAAGTGGATTTGCTGTTAGGAGCCAACGCTGCCGCCATGAAGAACGGCGCCAACTACGTCAACTCCGCGCTATTTCTGGTGAACGAGCAGAAATACTTCGCGTCTTCTGAGGGTTCTTACATTGACCAGGACGTGCACCGCACCTGGCCGGTGCTCAACGTGACGGCCATTGACCAGAAGACCGGCAAGTTTGAAACGCGCCAATCCTTGAGCGCTCCCGTGGGTATGGGCTACGAATACCTCAGCGGAAAGCCAGAGGGCAAATATCAGGGCATTACTACCCGATACGGCAAGTACTATGACATGGTGGAAGACGCTGGTGCTGCTGCCAAACAAGCGAGAGAGAAACTAACCGCTAAATCTGTTTTGGCCGGTAAATATGACCTGGTGTTGGACCCGTCTCATTTATGGCTGACCATCCATGAAAGCGTAGGCCACCCGCTGGAATTGGACCGCGTACTGGGCTATGAGGCCAACTTCGCCGGCACTTCTTTTGCCACGCTGGACAAATGGCAGAGCAAAAAATTCAAATACGGCAGTGACAAAGTAAACCTGTTCGCGGACAAAACACAGGTTGGCTCTCTGGGTGCCGTGGGCTATGACGACGAAGGCGTGAAGACCAAGCAATGGGACTTGGTGAAGGACGGCACCTTGGTCAACTACCAGGCCACCCGCGACCAGGCCCACATCATCGGGGAGAAAGAGTCCCATGGCTGCTGCTACGCCGACAATTGGAGCTCGGTGCAGTTCCAGCGCATGGCCAATGTGTCTTTGGCGCCGGGCAAGCAGAAGTTGAGCGTAGACAACATGATTAAAGACGTGGAGAAAGGCATCTACATCATTGGCGACGGTTCCTTCTCCATTGACCAGCAGCGCTACAACTTCCAGTTCGGGGGCCAGCTCTACTATGAGATTAAGGACGGCAAGATTGTGGGGCCTTTGAAAGACGTGGCCTACCAGAGCAACACCCAGGAATTCTGGAACTCCTGCTCGGCCATCTGCGACGAGAGCGATTACCGCTTAGGCGGTTCTTTCTTTGACGGCAAAGGCCAGCCTACCCAGAGCAGCGCGGTGTCCCATGGTTCGTCCACCACCCGCTTCAACGGCGTGAACGTCATCAACACTGGTAGAAAAATCTAGATGAGTCGCGAGTTCTGAATCGCGAGTTGCGAGTCTTGAAAAAGTTTGAGCTTAAGCATTCCCATTCCTAAAGTGGGAGAGAAACCAACTCGCGACTCGTGACTCGTGACTCGTGACTAAAAAAGTAAACTGTTTACTTCAACTGAAAGACGTTATTCAAACATGGCAATATTAACCAAAGAACAAGCCCAGGTCATCCTGAAGAAGGTGATGGCCTTGAGCAAAGCCGATGAGTGCGAGGCCAACCTCAACGGCGGAAAAACCGGCAATGTGCGTTACGCACGCAACTCGGTGTCCACGGCCGGCGAGTCCCATACTACCACGCTGGTGGTGCAATCCTCGTTTGGCAAGCGCATGGGCGTGGCCACCATCAATGAGTTTGACGATGCTTCTTTAGAAAAAGTAGTACGCCGTTCAGAGGAATTGGCCAAACTAGCGCCTGAGAACCCGGAGTACATGGGCGTTTTAGGACCGCAGAAATACATCACCACCAATCCGTACGTGGCGGCCACGGCTGCCATCACGCCAGACAAGCGCGCCGAGATGGTGGCCAAAAGCATTGCGGCGGCCAAATCCAAAAACCTGACGGCCGCCGGCTACCTGCAAGACAATGTGGGCTTCCAAAGCATGATGAACAGCAAAGGCCTGTTCGCTTACAACACAGATACCGGCGTTGACTTCTCTTTGACGGTGCGCACGCCAGACGGCACCGGCTCAGGCTATGTCTCCAGAGGCTTCAATGATGTGAGCAAACTTGACACGGCCACGGTCTCTAACATTGCCGTGAATAAAGCCACGGGCTCAGCCAACGCCAGAGCCTTGGAGCCCGGCAAGTACACCGTTATCCTGGAACCGGCTGCGGTGGCCGTGATGCTGGAGAACCTGTTCTTCGGGATGGACGCTCGCTCCGCAGACGAGGGACGCAGTTTCCTGAGCAAAGCCGGCGGAGGCAATAAAGTAGGGCAGAAACTAGTGGATGAGCGTGTGACCATTTACTCAGACCCGGCGCACCCAGAACTGCCTACCTCGCCGTGGGCACAGGACGGCCAGGCCTTGAACAAAACCACCTGGATAGACAAAGGCGTCATCAAGCAGATTCCGGTGTCACGCTACTGGGCGCAGCAGAAGAAAATCACACCGGTGCCTTTCCCCAACACGGCCATTATGCAAGGCGGCACGCAGAGCTTGGAAGATATGATCAAAGGCACCCAAAGAGGCATTCTGGTCACGCGGCTTTGGTACATTCGGTCCGTGGACCCGCAGACCCTGTTGCTCACCGGCCTTACCCGGGACGGGACCTTCTACATTGAAAATGGCAAAATCAAGCACGCGGTCAAGAACTTCAGGTTCAATGAGAGCCCCATCATCATGCTCAACAATCTGGAGGCCATCGGGAAGGCTGAGCGTACGGTGAGCGGCGAGTCCAGCAACAACTATTTGTTGCCACCGCTCAAGATTAGGGACTTCACGTTCAGCAGTCTCTCGGACGCTGTCTAAACATTCTCGCTTTTGGCTTGTTTTCTGGAAATCAGGCCAAAAACGAACATCCTTACAAAATAGCCCTGCTCTATCCAGCGGGGCTTTTTTGTTTCCTGTAAATCCATCAGTTACATAAGGGAAACCGTAAACCTGTTCACAGGGTAATTCTTCGTACTTTTGCCCACGAGGCGCCTGCGGGTGTCTCTTAAAATTGACAGCATGGCTAAAATTGCGATAAACTTAACCACTGCCTCCATCCAACAGGAAGAGGTAATTGTGGGCATTGACTTAGGCACCACCAACAGCCTGGTGGCGTACATGCACCCAGACGACCGAACGCCTATCGCCATCAATGACCAGGGCTTGGGCACCATTGTCCCGTCGGTGGTCCATTTCCATGAGAACGGCGAAGTGCTGGTGGGCAACGCAGCCAAGGAGTATCTGTTGACTGATCCAGCCAACACCATCTACTCGGTGAAGCGCCTGCTGGGCAAATCGTACCAGGACCTGGGCGAGCACAAGGACACCTTTGGCTACAAAATCATTGATGACAACTCTGAGGGGCTGGTGAAGATACGGGTGCAGGACAAATTCTACTCCCCTATTGAATTGTCTGCTGAGATTCTGAAGGAACTGCGGGCCCGCGCTGAGCATGCCTTGAAAACCCCGGTGAACCGTGCGGTGATTACCGTTCCAGCCTATTTCAATGACTCCCAGCGCCAAGCCACCCGTGACGCCGGTAAACTAGCCGGACTGGAAGTGTTGCGCATTGTTAACGAACCAACCGCGGCGTCATTGGCTTACGGTATCGGGCTGGACCCAAGCGAGGAGAAAACCATTGCCGTGTATGACCTGGGTGGCGGTACGTTTGACATCTCCATCCTGAAGATTCACCAAGGCATTTTTGAGGTGCTATCTACCAACGGGGACACCTACTTAGGCGGCGATGACCTGGACCAAGCCATTCTTAAATACTGGTTACCGCAGAACCGTCTGCTGGCAGACTTAGTAGCCAGTGACCCAAACCTTGCCCAAGCCCTGCGTTTAAAAGCCGAGGAAGCCAAACGCACCCTGAGCGACCAAGAAACTTATACTTCTGAGTTAAATGGCATTGAGTTGAAGCTGGACAAGCACACTTTTGAGACGCTCATTACGCCCATTGTGGACCGCACCATGGCCTCGTGCCAAATGGCCATGCGCGATGCAGGTTTAACGGCAGAGCAGATTGACACCGTTATTATGGTGGGCGGCTCTACCCGCGTGCCCCTAGTGTACCAGACCGTAAGCGACTTCTTCGGGAAGCCGGCCAACAACTCATTGAACCCAGACGAAGTAGTGGCCCTGGGCGCCGCCATTCAGGCAGATGTGCTGGCGGGTAATAGAAAAGACATTCTCTTGCTGGACGTGACGCCGCTCACGCTAGGCATTGAAACCATGGGTGGCTTGATGGACTCCATCATCCCGCGCAACTCCAAGATTCCTACCAAAGCCGGCCGCCAGTACACCACCTCCGTGGACGGGCAGGTGAACATGAAAATATCGGTGTACCAGGGCGAGCGCGACTTGGTAAAAGAAAACCGCAAACTAGCCGAGTTTGACTTGAGAGGTATTCCGGCCATGCCCGCGGGCTTCCCGAAGGTGGACGTAAACTTCATCCTGAACGCCGACGGCATCTTGAAGGTGGAAGCCATTGAGTTGCGGTCAGGCACCAGACAAGAAGTAGAAGTGAAACCGCAGTACGGCCTCACAGATGAGCAGGTAGAGCAGATGCTCATGGACTCCATCACTCACGCCCGCGAAGACGTGAATACCCGCATGGTCATTGAAGCCCGCACCACCGCCGAGCAGATGATTTACCAAGTTGAGCGCTTTGTGGAGAAGAACGGTGAGCATTTGACCCAGGAAGAAATTACTCTAACCCGCCAGAATCTACAGCACCTGAAAGACGTTCTGCCAACCGGGGATAAGGACACCATTCTGAAAGCGGTGGATACTTTGGAAGAGCAGACAAGCCCGTTTGCCGAGCGCGTGATGCAAATCTCCATTAAGAAAGCCATGAGCGGCAAGAAGATTGAATAGAGCGTTTTTAGGCCTCTTTTCTGGAAAAGAGGCCTAAAACGGAAGGTTATCTAAAAGCAGAAGGCGCTACCTGATTGGATAGCGCCTTCTGCTTTTATGGGAGTTGATACTTATTTCTGTTCTTGTTCAGCCTCTAGTTCCTCTTCATCTTTCTCTACAATGATGTACAGGTCCTCGGTAGGCTTTTTCATGAGGTACTTCTCCCGCGCGAATTTCTCCAGCAACTCGGGGTTGCTTAAGAGTTCCTTGCGGTCCTTCTGCACTTCCTGGATTTTCTCTACATAGTAGTCTCGCTCCTCTTCCAGAATGGCCAGCTTGCGGCTGGTCTGGTACTGCGTGATAAAGTCATTGGAGTCAAAGAAAATCATCCAGACCAAAAACACCACGCCGGTGAGAAAATAGAAGTTCTTGAAGAATTTAGGAACGCGCGCCAACATATGCTAAGGAGATAAAAAATGGCGGCAAGTCTCCTTGCCGCCATGAATTTACTAAGATTTCCGGCAGGTCAGGTAGTGCACCTGCCAGAACTTTTTCATTTCCCGTTTTTGGCCTACTTTCTAGAAAATAAGCCAAAATCAGAAGCCGAGCCTCTACGCGAATTGCCTAGAACTTGCGGCCCGGGAAGTAAGCGGTCTCGCCCAACTCCTCCTCAATACGGAGCAATTGGTTGTACTTGGCCATACGGTCGGAACGTGAGGCAGAACCCGTCTTGATTTGACCGGTGTTCAAGGCCACGGCTAAGTCAGCGATGGTGTTGTCCTCGGTCTCACCTGAACGGTGGCTCATGATGCTCTTATAGCCGTTGATACGGCCTAGGTTGATGGCGTTGATGGTCTCCGTTAAGGTACCAATCTGGTTTACCTTAATCAAGATGGCGTTGGCAGTCTTCTGGTCAATACCCTGCTGCAGACGCTCCACGTTGGTCACGAACAAGTCATCGCCTACCAACTGCACCTTAGACCCGATAGAGTCGGTCAATGACTTCCAACCAGTCCAGTCGTCTTCGTCCATACCGTCTTCAATAGAGATGATGGGGTATTTGTTTGACCACTCAGTCCAGAAGCTCACCATCTCAGAAGAAGTCAGCTTGTCGCCGGTAGATTTCTTGAAGTGGTAATGGCCCGTAGAAGCGTCATAGAATTCTGAAGCGGCGGCATCCATGGCAATCATGAAGTCCTCGCCTGGACGGTAGCCAGCGGCCTCAATGGCCATTAATACTACCTCAATGGCTTCCTGGTTAGACCCGATGTTCGGGGCAAAGCCACCTTCATCGCCTACGTTGGTAGACATGCCTTTTTTCTTGAGCACGTTCTTCAGGTGATGGAATACCTCAGAGCCCATTCTTAACGCCTCAGAGAATGTTGGCGCGCCTATGGGCATTACCATGAACTCCTGGAAGTCAATGGAGTTGTCTGCGTGGCTACCACCGTTCAAGATGTTCATCATTGGAACCGGCAAGGTGCTGGCGTTCACGCCACCTACATAGCGAAATAACGGCTGTCCTGCTTCCTTGGCCGCCGCTTTGGAAATTGCCAGGGAAACGCCCAAGATGGCATTGGCGCCCAACTTGGCTTTGTTAGGCGTGCCGTCAATCTCAATCATGATTTTGTCCAGCAGGCTTTGCTCAAACACGTTGAAGCCTACCAGCTCATCAGCAATGATGGCATTCACATTGTTCACGGCTTGCAAAACACCTTTGCCCATGTACTTGCTGTTGTCACCGTCACGCAGCTCTACCGCTTCGTGCTTGCCGGTAGAGGCACCAGACGGCACCGCGGCACGGCCTACAATACCGTTCTGGGTGATTACATCTACTTCAACGGTGGGGTTACCGCGGGAGTCAAAAATCTGACGGGCTTTGATGTCTTCAATTAAGCTCATATTCAATCGTTTTATTTTGTTACTTATTCTTTTTGTCGTTTTCCAGCATCTCCAGGAACAGGTCAAACAGGTAGCCTGAGTCATGCGGCCCCGGAGAAGACTCTGGGTGGTACTGCACAGAGAAAGCAGGCTTATTTCTCAACCGGATGCCCTCTACCGTATTATCATTTAGGTTAATGTGCGTGATTTCTACATCTGGGTTCAGCTTCACGGCGTCTGCACTCACCGCAAAACCGTGGTTCTGCGACGTAATCTCGCTCTTACCCGTAATCAAATTCTTTACCGGGTGGTTTAAGCCTCTGTGTCCGTTGTGCATCTTATAAGTAGGGATTCCGTTGGCCTGCGCCAGGATCTGGTGTCCCATGCATATCCCAAACATAGGGCGCTCTACTTCCAGAATGCGCTCCACGCTTTTTACCGCCTCTGTGGTCACCGCAGGGTCACCAGGGCCGTTGGAGATGAAGTAGCCGTCTGGCCCCCAAGCTTCCATTTCGTCAAAGGACGTTCCATAGGGGAACACGCGGCATTCGCAACCACGCTCTACTAGGTTGTTCAAGATATTCTGCTTCACGCCCAAATCCAAGACCGCCACTTTAAATCTAGTAGTGGTAGGTTGAATTTGATACTGTTCTTTGGTAGAAACGTGAGAAGAAAGCTCCAAGCCATCCATAGAAGGAACCTGCTTTAATTGCTCTTTCAGCTTCTCCACATCGGTCTCCTCAGAGGAGATGATGGCGTTCATCACGCCCTTATCCCTGATGTAACGCACCAAGGCCCTGGTGTCAATCTCACAGATACCCACTACTCCCGCTTTCTCAAAGTATTCCTGCAAAGAGCCTTCAGCTGTTTTACGGGAGAAGGTTGTAGAGAAATCCTTACAAATAAGTCCTTTTATCTGAATGGCATTTGATTCCACCTCTTCTGGCTGCACACCATAATTGCCCACATGTGACACCGTGGTAATTACAATCTGCCCATAGTAAGAAGGATCCGTGAAAATCTCTTGATACCCGGTCATACCCGTGTTAAAGCACACCTCACCACCGGTAGTACCAATCTTACCAAGGCTCTTACCCTGGAAAACGGTGCCATCTTCTAGCACCAATACTGCATCTGTTGTTGTCTGAAGCTTCATTCTATCTAAGTATGGGACAAAAATAAAAAAGGGATACGAGTAAACCCGTATCCCTTTTTTATAAATGATTCATTATCGTTACTCAGCAGCTGGAGTTTCTGGAGCCTCTGCTGCTTTTGCTTCTTCAGTAGAAGGAGCTGGAGCAGAAGTTTCAGTAGCAGTAGCCTCAGAACCTTCTTTCTTCTTACCAGAAGAACGACGTCTTGTTTTGGCTTTTCCTGCAGCGGCAGTTCCTGTTGATGACAACATGTCCTCGTTGTAGTCAACCAACTCAATGATACACATGTCTGCGTTGTCACCAAGACGGTTGCCAGTTTTAAGGATACGTGTGTAACCTCCTGGACGATTAGCGATTTTACCTGCAACACTGTCAAATAATTCTTTCACAGCTTCTTTGCTTTGCAAGTAAGAGAAAACAGTACGACGAGAATGGGTCGTATCGTTTTTACCTTTGGTTAACAAAGGCTCAGTATACTTACGAAGCGCTTTAGCTTTAGCTACCGTTGTGATAACGCGCTTGTGAAGGATCAATGACGCCGCCATGTTTGATAACATAGCTGAGCGGTGGGCAGCAGTCCTACCTAAGTGATTGTTCTTTTTACCGTGTCTCATTTTTCTAATTGTGCACGTGCATACCGTCGATCAACCTTTACGGGATCGGGAATTATGCCGTAGGATTACTAATCTTCTTCTAATTTATACTTTGAGATATCCATCCCAAAGTTAAGACCTTTTTCAGATACTAGGTTCTCCAGCTCAGTAAGAGATTTCTTACCGAAGTTTCTGAACTTCATCATATCTGCCAAGTCTAATTGCACTAGGTCTCCTAACGTTCTAATGTCAGCTGCTTTTAAGCAGTTGTAGGCACGTACAGAAAGATCCATGTCATGCAATGGCGTCTTCAATACTTTTCTCATGTGCAGCATTTCTTCATCTACCGCTTCTTCCTCTTCAGGCTTCACAGTTTCAAAAGTCATGGTGTTGTCTGAGAACAACATGAAGTGTTGAATCAAAATGTTGGCAGCTCCTTTCAAAGCATCTTCAGGGTGGATAGATCCATCCGTAGAGATTTCTAATAAAAGGCGCTCATAATCCGTCTTCTGCTCAACACGCGTGTTTTCTACGCTGTACTTCACATTCTTAATAGGTGTGAAGATAGCGTCAATAGCTATTTGTCCAAACACCTGATCTACTGGCTTATTCTCCTCGGCAGGTACGTAGCCTCTGCCTTTTTGAATAGTCAACTCAATCTCAAAAGATGCTTCTGGATCTAAATGACAGATAACCAAATCAGGGTTTAATACCTGGAATGAACCTGAGAATTTGTTGATGTCACCGGCAGTGAAGGTGTCTTGCTTGCTGATGCTGACAGTAATCTTGTCATCAACTAAGTCACCAACCTTTTTAAACCGAACCATTTTCAAGTTCAGGATGATTTCAGAGACATCTTCAACCACACCTTCAATGGTAGAGAACTCATGGAGTACACTAGGAACACGAATGCTGGAGATAGCATATCCTTCTAAAGATGATAGAAGAATTCTTCTCAGTGCGTTTCCAATGGTAACACCATAGCCCTTCTCTAGCGGCTTAAATTCAAATTGCCCGTGGAAGTCATCGGATTTCTCCATCACGACTTTCTCTGGCATTTGAAATGCTAATATTGACATGTTTGCTGGGTTAAGGTTGACACTTAAAATTAGAACTGATTACTTAGAGTAAAGCTCGACGATCAGCTGCTCTTGGATTTTCTCAGGGATTTGATCACGCTGAGGAGCCGCAATGAAAGTACCTACATATTGTGAGGCATCCCACTCTAACCAAGTGAATTGACGAGCATTACGTCCAGCTAAGCTAGTAGTAATTGCTTCTAATGATTTAGATTTCTCACGAACACTCACTACATCACCAGGACGAAGCGTGTAAGATGGAATGTTCACAATGCCACCATTTACCAAAATGTGCTTGTGAAGTACCAACTGACGTGCACCACGTCTAGTTGGAGCAATACCTAAACGGTAAACAGTGTTATCCAATCTTGCCTCCAAAAGAGCCAATAGGTTCTCACCAGTGATACCAGTCTTACGAGCAGCCTTGTCAAACAAGTTAGCAAATTGCTTCTCTAATACACCATAGATGTATTTAGCTTTTTGCTTCTCCATTAACTGGATAGCGTACTCAGATTGCTTTTTTCTACGACCACGGCCATGCTGACCTGGACCATACGCCTTCTTAGCTAAGGCTTTGCTTGGTCCAAAAATTGGTTCGTTATATCTTCTAGAGATTTTACTCTTAGGGCCTGTATATCTTGCCATTTCTAATTCTTAATAATATCCTTAAACTCTTCTGCGTTTGGGAGGACGACATCCGTTGTGCGGAAGTGGCGTTACATCTTTGATAGAAGTAATCTCAATACCAACGTTCTGCATTGTGCGGATAGCTGACTCACGACCAGCACCAGGACCTTTAACAAAAACCTCTGCTTTACGCATACCAGCTTCATAGGCTACTTTACCACAATCTGCGGCAGCCATCTGAGCGGCATAAGGAGTGTTTTTCTTAGATCCTTTGAATCCCATTTTACCAGCAGATGCCCAAGAAATAACTTGGCCATTGATGTTGGTAACAGAGATGATGATATTATTGAACGAAGCTTTGATGTGCACCTGACCAACAGGCTCCACAACAACCACACGCTTCTTGGCTTTATCTTTTCTCTTCTGAGCCATTGTAGTTTAATTATTTAGATGCCTTCTTCTTGTTTGCAACAGTCTTACGCTTGCCTTTTCTGGTTCTAGAGTTGTTTTTAGTTCTCTGACCTCTGGTTGGCAAACCTTTTCTGTGACGTAGTCCACGGTAAGATCCAATGTCCATCAAACGCTTGATGTGCAATTGTACCTCAGAACGAAGAACACCTTCTACTTTGTGCTCTGAAGCGATAACGTTACGGATTTCACCCGCCTCATCCTCCGTCCAATCCTTAACTTTCTTGTCAAGATCCACCCCAGCCTTCACCAAAATAGACTGTGACAATTTCCGGCCAATACCGAAAATGTACGTCAAGGCAATTTCGCCTCTTTTGTTATCTGGAATATCAACTCCTGCTATTCTAGCCATGTTTTAAAAATTAACCTTGTCTTTGTTTATAACGTGGATTCTTCTTGTTGATCACGTAAAGCTTCCCTTTACGTCTGATCACTTTGCAGTCTTCACTGCGCTTTTTTACTGACGCTTTAACTTTCATCTGCTTATTTGTATCTGTAAACTATTCTTCCTTTACTTAGGTCGTAGGGAGACATTTCCAATTTCACTCTATCACCAGGAAGAATTTTGATGTAGTGCATCCGCATCTTACCTGAAATGTGAGCGATTACTTGATGGCCATTTTCTAATTCTACCCGGAACATTGCGTTGGATAGCGCCTCGATGATGGTACCGTCTTGTTCAATAGAAGACTGTTTAGCCATGAATTAGTTCAATGCTTTTTCTATGTATTCAAAAGTAGTCAAAATTTCGGCTTTCCCCTTTCTAACTACCACAGTATGCTCAAAATGTGCCGAAGGTTTTTTGTCACGCGTCCGGATTGTCCAACCATCCTCTTCCTGAACTACGTGTCTTGAACCTAAATTAACCATGGGTTCAATGGCAATTACCAAACCTTCTTGTAGTTTCATGCCTTGCCCACGTTTACCATAGTTAGGAACTTCAGGGCTTTCATGTAAGCTTTTGCCTAATCCATGCCCCACTAACTCTCTAACCACACCGTAACCAAATTGCTCCACATGAGATTGCACAGCAAACCCAATGTCTCCAATTCTGGCACCAGCTACCGCCCAGTCAATTCCTTTATACAAGGATTCTTTGGTGCGGGCTAACAGATCAGCAACACTTGAATCAACTTGCCCTACAGCGTAGGTGTAAGCACTGTCACTATGGTAGCCCTTAAAATAAACTCCACAATCAACAGACAGAACGTCTCCTGATTGCAGAGCATATGAACTAGGAATTCCATGAACTACTGCTGAATTCAAGCTTATGCATAAGCTATTTTTGAATCCATTGTAGCCTTTAAAAGAAGGCGAACCTCCATTGTCAAAGATATACTCTTCGGCAATTTTATCTAACTGCAAGGTAGTAACTCCTTCTGAAATAGCTTTGGCGACTTCACCATGTGCTTTCCCGAGAATCTGAGCACCTTCCTTTATGATCTCAATTTCTTCTTCAGTTTTGTAAACAATCATTCTTAAGAAGCAACCGCAATATTTGAAGTAGATCTACCTCTAAGCTTACCAGACTTCATCATTCCATCATAATGTTTCATTAAAAGATAGCTTTCAATTTGGTTTAGCGTATCCAATACAACACCTACAAGAATGATAAGAGACGTACCTCCAAAGAAGGCAGCAAATTCTCTGGTCACACCAAACAGCATAGCAATGGAAGGTAGGATAGCAATTATCGCAAGGAATATAGCACCCGGTAAAGTGATTCTGGTCAAAACTTCATCAATAAATTCAGAAGTCGCTAAACCTGGTTTCACACCTGGCACAAAGCCACCACTTCTTTTCAAGTCATCTGAAATCTGGTTAGGATTCACACTGATGGCTGTGTAGAAAAAAGTAAAAATGATAATCAATACAGCAAATGAAACATTGTATTGCCAAGAGGTATAATCTGAGAATACAGAACCAATCTCACTGGCTAACTCACTTTCATTTTGCCAGAAAGAGGCAACCATTGCTGGCAGGAACATTAAGGACTGAGCAAATATGATAGGCATAACACCAGCAGCATTCACTTTTAAAGGAATAAACTGACGTTGACCTGCCTCTAAAGAAGCGCTGCCCCCAACTTGCTTAGCGTATTGAACTGGAATTCTTCTGATAGCTTGAGTGAGCATAACTACACTCATCACAACAAAGAAAAGAACAATTAGCTCAATGATGAAAATAAGAGCTTTACCTAATCCTAAAGCCATAGCCTCACCGATTAAAGCGCCTGGGAGACGGGATACTATACCAATCATAATCAGCATAGAAATACCATTACCAATCCCTTTATCAGTGATTTTCTCACCTAACCACATGCAGAACATAGTTCCGGCAGTTAAGATGATCATAGAAGAAATGGTGAAGAGTGTGTTGTTTACTGCAGGATTAATAGCTTCTGCATTAATGGTAGCAATAAAAGCAACAGACTGAGCTAGGGTAATTGCAATAGTCAATACTCTAGTGTACTGGTTAATCTTTTTACGGCCAGACTCACCCTCCTTCTGTAACTTTTGGAAATAAGGAACAGCAATAGTAAGAAGCTGTAAAACGATAGACGCAGAAATATAAGGCATAATACCCAACGCAAAAATGGAGGCATTACCAAATGCTCCACCTAAGAAGGTATCTAAAAGACCTAAAATTCCTTGCGCACTAGATTCTAATTTGGAAGGATCAATTCCTGGCAATACCACATATGATCCTAGCCTGAAAATTGCGATGAATCCTAAAGTATTTAGGATTCTAACTCGCAAATCTTCAATGGCAAAAATGTTCTTTATCGTAGAAATCAGCTTCTTCATGTATTACAAAGTCACAACCTTGCCGCCTGCTTTTTCAATTGCTTCAATTGCCGTCTGAGAGAATGCGTGCGCATGCACTTCAATGGCGCTTGTAATCTCACCTCTACCTAAGATTTTGATGTTATCATTTTTAGAAGCTAAGCCGTTTTGACGGAAAGTATCAAAGTTGATAACAGAAGAACCAGTTTTAGTGATAAGGTTTTGAAGAACATCTAAGTTAACCGCTGAATATTCAACACGGTTGAAGTTCTTGAAACCAAATTTAGGAACACGACGCACTAATGGCATCTGACCACCTTCAAATCCTGCCTTAGAAGAATATCCTGAACGAGATTTGGCGCCTTTGTGTCCACGGGTGGAAGTACCACCTTTACCTGAACCAGTTCCGCGACCAATTCTCTTCCGATCCTTAACAGAACCTTCAGCAGGTTTTAATGTACTTAAGTTCATTATTAGACCTCCTTAACTGCTACTAAATGTTGAACGTGGTTTACCATTCCTGCAATTTGAGGAGTAAACTCTTTTATGACAGTCTTATTGATTTTACCAAGACCTAAAGCTTTCATAGTAGCCTTTTGTCTTTCAGGACGATCAATAATACTTTTAATCTGGGTGATTTGAACTTGTGCCATGATTACCCGTTGAAAACTCGTTGTAAACTAATACCACGTTGCTGAGCAACTACCAAAGGATCACGCATTTTAGACAAGGCATCAAAAGTTGCTTTTACCACGTTGTGTGGGTTGGAAGAACCTTTAGATTTAGCCAATACATCTTTAATACCTGCACTTTCAAACACTGCACGCATTGCACCACCAGCTATTACACCAGTACCAGCTGCAGCAGGCTTAATCAACACAAATCCTCCAGAGAATTTACCTTCCATTGTGTGTGGCACTGTGTGCTTGAACAATGGTACACGAACTAAGTTTTTCTTAGCATCGTCAATACCCTTAGCAATAGCGTCGGTTACCTCATTGGCTTTACCTAGACCATAACCTACAACACCAGCACCATCACCTACTACCACGATAGCGGAGAAGCTAAATCTTCTACCTCCTTTTACTACCTTGGCCACACGGTTAATAGCTACTACGCGCTCTTTCAGCTCGATCTCGCTTGCTTTGATACTTCTAATATTCAATTTTGACATCTTCTTAGAATTTTAGACCCGCTTCACGAGCCGCATCAGCTAATGATTTTACTCTACCATGGTAAAGATATCCACCTCTGTCAAATACAACTTCAGAAATACCTTTCTCTTGGGCTTTAGCTGCGATATCACGTCCAACATGAGCTGAAGCTCCTGTTTTGTTTTCACCGGCAGCTGCCTCTACTTTGGCAGAGGAAGAAGAAGCCAAGGTAACACCATTAACGTCATCTATAATTTGAGCATAGATAAACTTATTGCTTCTGAATACAGCAAGACGCGGACGTTGTGCTGTGCCAGAAACCTTGTTACGGATGCTTCGACGGATTCTAAGTCTTCTTTTTGCTTTATCGAATGACATACTCTTTCTTATTTAGAAGCAGTTTTACCAGCTTTTCTTCTAACAACTTCACCAACGAAGCGAATACCTTTACCTTTGTAAGGCTCAACTTTACGAAGTGAACGGATCTTAGCAGCTACCTGGCCTATCAACTGCTTATCAATTCCTTCTAATGAAATAACAGGTGCTTTACCTTTTTCAGTTACAGCATTAGCTTTGATTTCTTCAGGAAGTGCTACATAGATATTGTGAGAATATCCAAGTGCCAACTCTAAAGTTTGACCAGTAGTTGTGGCTTTGTAACCTACACCAACTAGTTCCAAATCAATTTTATAGCCAGTGCTTACCCCTACTATCATGTTGTTGATGATAGAACGATAAAGACCATGTAAGGCTTTGTGTCTCTTCTGCTCAGTAGGACGGATTACAGTTAGTACTCCATCTTCTACCTGAACCTGAATATCTGTATCAACAGGAGCAGAAAGCGATCCTTTAGGGCCTTTCACTGTAACCAGGTTATCCTGATTTACCAACACCTCAACACCTTGTGGAAGCGTGATGGGAAGTTTACCTATCCGTGACATTTTCTACTAATTAATACACGTAACACAATACCTCACCACCTACATTAAGACCTTTGGCCTCTTTGTCTGTGATTACCCCTTTAGAGGTAGAAAGAATGGCAATACCATATCCATTCAATACACGTGGCAACTTTTCTAAGTGCACGTACTTGCGGAGCCCCGGCTTAGAGACTCTCTCAAGTTTCACGATAGCAGACTGCTTGGTAGCTGGATCATACTTCAAGGCAATTTTAATAGAGCCTTGAATTGAGCTATCATCGAACTTGTAACTTTGGATATAACCTTTCTCGTAGAGAACTTTGGTTAATTCCTTTTTTATTTTGCTAGCCGGAATTTCAACTACACGGTGATTTGCCTTGATGGCATTCCGTAGTCTAGTTAAATAATCTGCTATCGGATCTGAATGCATTAGACTATAATTTTAGATTCCGCTCTTTTTAGGGAGCCGCAAAGATACTAATCTTTCTTAACTTATAAAACAGTAGGTGTAATAATTACCAACTTGCCTTCGTTACTCCAGGAATCTTGCCAGCTGAGGCCATCTCTCTGAAAGTAACACGAGAGATACCGAACTTTCTCATATATCCTCTTGGTCTTCCTGTTAATTTGCAACGGTTGTGCAGACGAACTGGAGAGGCATTCTTGGGCAATTTATCCAGGCCTTCATAATCACCAGCTGCTTTTAGAGTAGCTCTTTTGGCAGCGTATTTGGCAACTAGTTTCTGTCTTTTAAGCTCTCTAGCTTTTACTGATTCTTTAGCCATTTTCTTATTTCTTTAAGTTGACGAAAGGCATTCCAAACGCTTTTAAAAGCTCATAGCTCTCTTCATCGTTTTTGGCAGTCGTCACAAACGTGATGTCCATACCAGCAATTGACTTGATCTTGTCAATGCTTATCTCAGGAAAGATAATCTGCTCTTTTACACCTAATGTATAGTTACCACGGCCATCAAAACCTTTGTCACTAATACCTTTGAAGTCACGAACACGTGGAAGAGCGATGGTCATCAAACGATCTAAAAACTCATACATTCTCTCCCCTCTAAGAGTCACTCTGGCGCCAATTGGCATACCTTCTCTTAGTTTGAAGTTTGAGATTGAGTTTTTAGCTTTCGTTTGAACTGCTTTCTGTCCAGCAATGATTGTCAACTCATCAACTCCAATGTCTACCAATTTCTTATCAGCCACGGCATTACCAATACCTCTATTGATGCTAATCTTGGTAATCTTTGGAACCTCCATCACACTTTTGTATTGGAATTTCTCCTTTAACAAAGGCATGATCTCTTTTGTATATTTTTCTTTAAGTCTAGCCGCCATGTTAAATTAAATTTCCAGATTTTTTGGAATAGCGTTGAAGCTTACCGCCTTCATTCAACTTTTTACCAGTTCTAGTAGCTACATTAGTACCAGCCTCTACCAGCATAACATTGCTAGCATGGATAGGAGCTTCAATTTTATTGATACCTCCCTGAGGATTCTTGGCACTTGGCTTTTGGTGTTTAGATACAAGGTTCAGACCTTCTACAACCACCTTCTGTTTGTCAACCAAAACAGTGGTAACAGTACCAGTTTTACCTTTATCGTCACCAGCAATAACTTTAACAGTATCGCCTTTTTTTACATGAAGTTTATTCTTTGTCATCTTTTCCTCTCTCTAAGGTCTATAATACTTCAGGAGCCAAAGAAACAATTTTCATAAACTGTCTTTCACGTAGTTCACGGGCAACTGGCCCAAAAATACGCGTACCACGAGGCTCGTCGTTGTTGTTCAACAATACTGCAGCGTTATCGTCAAATCGGATATAAGAACCGTCCTTGCGACGTACTTCTTTTTTCGTTCTAACAATCACTGCTTTTGTAACAGTACCTTTCTTAACGTTACCGGAAGAAAGAGCTGATTTTACCGTTACAACAATTTTATCTCCTACAGAAGCGTATTTCTTGCCTGTACCACCTAAGATACGAATGCACAATACCTCTTTTGCACCACTGTTATCAGCAACAGAAAGTCTTGATTCTTGTTGTATCATCTTATTTAGCTCTTTCTATAATTTCAACTAAGCGCCAGCACTTGTTCTTGCTCATTGGTCTAGTCTCCATGATGCGTACAGTATCACCGATACCGCACTCGTTTTTCTCATCATGTGCCATGAACTTCTTGGACTTGGAAAGGAATTTACCGTAGATAGGGTGTTTCATACGGCTCTCTACTACAACTGTGATAGACTTGTCCATCTTGTTGCTTACCACGCGTCCAGTTCTCTCTTTTCTTAAATTTCTAGTCTCCATGGATCTCTAAATTAGCCATTGAGTTCTAGAGACCGCAATTGAGTCTCTAGTCTGGCGATGGTTTTTCTTGTGTGCTTAATTCTGCTGGGGTTTTCCAACGGAGAAATAGCATGGGCAAACTTTAAGTTCTCCAGGTTATTTCTCTCTGCTGCAAGTTGCTCCTTCACTTCTGTAAGTGAGAAAGCCTTTATCTCAGACTGCTTCATGATTATTTCTCAACGTAATCTCTACGTACAACAAACTTAGTTCTGACAGGCAACTTCTGAGCAGCTAAACGCAGAGATTCTTGAGCTACTTCTAGTGGAACTCCATCAGATTCAAACATAATGGTACCTGGTTTCACCACAGCTACCCAATACTCAGGAGATCCTTTTCCCTTACCCATACGAACCTCTGCAGGCTTCTTAGTAATAGGTTTGTCAGGGAAAATACGAATCCATACTTGGCCTTCACGTTTCATTGCACGCGTCATTGCGATACGAGCAGCTTCAATTTGACGGCTAGTAATCCAAGAGGCTTCTAACGACTTGATAGCAAATGATCCAAAAGAAATTGTACTTCCTCTTTGGGCCAGACCGCGGACACGGCCTTTCTGCATCTTTCTATATTTAGTCCGTTTTGGTTGTAACATTTTTAATTAACCTAAAATGGTTGAACAACTACTTGCGTTTGGCACCACTACTTCGCTTCTGGTTGACATCACCAGGGCGTTTGTTGCGACCGTCACGACGGTCGTTGCCACCTCTTTCATTCCGATCGTTACGAGGGCCTCCTGTTGAAGGACCACCGCTTTGCTGACCGGCGTTTGGAGATAAGTCACGCTTTCCGAAAACTTCTCCTTTGAAGATCCAAACTTTGATCCCCAATTTACCATATACAGTTTGAGCTTCTGACAATGCATAGTCAATATCAGCTCTCAATGTATGTAGAGGAGTGCGGCCTTCTTTGTAATGCTCAGTACGTGCCATTTCAGCACCACCCAAACGGCCTGAAACTTGAATTTTGATACCTTCAGCACCTACTCTCAAAGCAGAAGCAATTGCTTGCTTCATAGCTCTTCTGAAAGAAATACGCGCTTGAAGTTGTTGAGCTACAGATTCACCTACCAATTTCGCATCCAGCTCTGGACGTTTAATTTCAAAGATATTGATTTGAACATCTTTGCTAGTGATTTTCTTTAGCTCTTCTTTGATTTTGTCAACCTCTTGACCGCCTTTACCAATTACTACACCAGGACGGGCCGTGTTGATAGTGATGGTGATTCTCTTAAGGGTGCGCTCAATAATGATCTTTGAGATACCACCTTTAGGAATACGGGCAAGAATATATTTACGGATTTTTTCGTCTTCAATAAGTTTGTCAGCGAAATCCTTTCCTCCGTACCAATTAGAGTCCCAGCCTTTAACGATACCTAGTCTTAGGCCAACTGGATTAACTTTTTGTCCCATTTTAACTATTTGGCTTTGTTAGATTCGGATGATTCAACTGCTTCCACTACTGGTTTTGAATCAATCACAAGCGTTACATGATTTGATCTTTTTCTGATCCGGTGACCTCTACCTTGAGGAGCTGGACGAAGACGCTTCAACATCTTTCCTTCATCAACTTTAATTTCTTTGATGAAAAGATTAGCATCTTCAATACGAGCATCCGCATTAGCAGCTTGCCAGTTAGATAAAGCAGATAATAATAGCTTCTCTAGCTTTGGTGCACCTGCATTGGCTTCAAATTTAAGCAAGCCAAGAGCGCGTGTAACACTTTTGCCACGAATCAAGTTCGCTACCAATCTCATCTTACGAGGTGAGCTTGGTACATTATTTAGTTTAGCTACCGCTTCCATTATCTCTTACCTTTATCCTTTTTAGCAATATGGCCTCTGAAGTTTCTGGTTGGAGCAAACTCACCTAACTTGTGACCTACCATGTTTTCAGTTACATAAACTGGGATGAATTTATTCCCGTTATGTACTGCAAATGTATGACCTACGAAATCTGGGGAAATCATTGAGCGACGTGACCAAGTCTTGATTACCGCTTTTTTACCAGATTCGTCCATTGCCTGGACTTTTTTGTCGAGCCTAAAGTCAATATAAGGCCCTTTTTTTAATGATCTTGCCATTACTTATTTTTTCCTTCTATTAACGATCAGGTTCTCTGAGTATTTATTTTTGTTTCTGGTCTTCTGACCTTTGGCATATAAGCCATTACGTGAGCGTGGGTGACCACCTGATGACTTACCTTCACCACCACCCATTGGGTGATCGACAGGGTTCATAGCAACACCTCTTACACGTGGTCTGATACCCATCCATCTGCTACGTCCGGCTTTGCCCAACTTCACATTCATGTGGTCTGCATTTGACACTGATCCTACAGTAGCCATACAGTTAACCAGAACCATTCTCATTTCACCTGATGGTAACTTCAAGGTTGCATAACGGCCTTCTCTTGCTACAAGCTGTGCATATGAACCTGCACTTCTTGCCATGATTCCACCATTACCTGGAGTTAACTCAATGTTGTGTACAATGGTACCTAGAGGAATATCAGATAGAGGAAGAGCGTTACCCACTTCTGGAGCTACTCCTGGTCCTGATACTACTGTTGCGTCCACTGCCAAGCCTGCTGGAGCAATGATGTAGGTTTTCTCACCATCTGCATAGTAAAGCAAAGCAATACGGGCCGTTCTGTTTGGATCGTACTCAATCGCTTTTACTGTTGCAGGAACACCGTACTTCGTTCTTTTGAAGTCGATGATACGGAATCTTTTCTTATGTCCACCGCCTATGTAGCGCATGGTCATACGACCCGCATTGTTACGTCCACCAGATTTTTTCTTGGATGCCAACAAAGATTTCTCAGGCTCGCTCTTCGTGATTTCAGTGAAGGCTGGCGCGATTCTAAATCTTTGACCTGGTGTTGTTGGTCTTAGTTTTCTTAATGCCATTCTATTTTAAACTTAGATGCCGCTGTAGAAGTCAATAACTTCTCCCTCTTTCAATGTTACAATAGCTTTCTTGGTAGAGGCTGTACGACCTGTCACAACACCTGATTTCGTATTTCTAGATTTCAGTTTGCCTTGGGTACGCATAGTAGAAATTTTCTCTACTGTAACTCCGTATTTAGACTGGATCGCTTTCTTGATCTCAATCTTATTTGCTTTTCTATCAACCTCAAAGGCAAACACACCCTTTTCTGTAAGGGCTGTCAGCTTTTCAGTAAGCAATGGTCTTTTTAAAATGCTCATTATTTTGTGGCGTAAAGTTCTTCAAGAACTGAAAGAGACTCTTCTAAACAAATTACTCTATCAGCATTTAACAAATCATAGGTTGTTAAACCTGAAGCGGTAGCAATCTTCACTTTAGGAACATTTCTGCTAGACAATACTGCATTGGTGTTCACTTCATTAGTGATCACAAGCGTTTTCTTGGCAGTTAGGTTCAAGCCATTCAAAATAGCAATGAAATCCTTTGTTCTAGGAGTGTCAATCACCAAGTTGTCCAACATGACAACTCTATCACCTTTCGCCAAAGTTGACAAGGCTGACAATCTTGCCACTGCTTTCAACTTCTTATTCAGCTTGAAGCTATAGTTTCTTGGCTTAGGTCCGAATACACGGCCACCACCTACAAACACTGGAGACTTCAATGAACCAGCTCTGGCTCCACCTGTACCTTTTTGCTTTTTGATCTTTTTAGTAGATCCAGCAATTTCAGCACGCTCTTTTGACTTGTGCGTTCCTTGACGTTGGTTAGCCAAGTATTGCTTTACATCCAGATACATGGCATGCTCATTCGGCTCAACACCGAACACAGACTCTGGAAGCGTTACTTTTCTTCCTGTATCTTGGCCTTTACTATTGAAAACTGATATCTCCATCTTATTTCTCAACTACGATAAATGAATTTTTAGCACCAGGCACAGAACCACTTACCACCAAAACGTTTTGTTCTGGCAAAATTCTAAGCACACGAAGGTTTTGGATTTTAACTCTGTCACCACCCATTCTACCAGCCATACGCATTCCTTTGAATACTCTGGATGGCCATGAACAGGCACCAATTGAACCAGGGTGTCTTGCTCTGTTGTGCTGACCGTGAGTCTGTCCACCAACACCGGCAAAGTTGTAACGTTTTACAACGCCTTGGAAACCTTTACCTTTAGAGGTACCTACTACATCTACAAATTCACCTTCTTCAAATGAACCAACGTTTACTTCGTCTCCTAAAGAATAAGAAGCTACGTCGTCTAATCTAAATTCAACTAGCTTTTTCTTAGCAGTTGTGTTAGCTTTTTGGAAGTGGCCAGCAAGCGCTTTGCTTGTTCTTTTAACTTTCTTCTCTCCGTATCCAAGCTGGATAGCTGTGTAGCCATCCACTTCCTGCGTTTTGACCTGGGTCACAACGCATGGTCCTGCTTGAATCAAAGTACAGGCCACGCTCTTACCCTCAGGTGTGAAGAGGCTTGTCATTCCGATTTTCTTACCGATAATTCCAGGCATTCTACTTTATTTATTTAACAATGAATATAATACACCCGTTTAGGTGTTATTTGGGAGTGCAAAGTTCATTATTTATTTTTTCTTTTACAAGCCCCTCTAAATTATTTGTTTTCAGATACTAATGATTTGGAATATTATTATCCATCAAACTCCTTTTAGCTTCCTAGGCTTTCGAATTTATAGTCTCCAAATCTTTACTAATTATTCTTAAATTATCCATTCGTCGTTTTTGCCCTGATTTCTTGAAAACAGGGCAAAAACGACGAATGGATAAAAAAAAAGGGAGAGGTTACCCCTCTCCCTTTTTAATGGATTTTGTATTATCAGACTTTGATCTCAACATCAACACCACTTGGCAACTCTAACTTCATCAAAGCATCTACTGTTTTAGAAGAAGTAGAATAGATATCTACTAATCTTTTGTAGGTACAAAGTTGGAATTGCTCACGCGCTTTTTTGTTTACGTGTGGAGAACGCAATACTGTGAAAATATCTTTCTCAGTTGGCAAAGGAATGGGACCACTCACGATCGCGCCAGTCGCTTTCACCGCTTTCACGATTTTCTCTGATGATTTGTCAACCAGATTGTGATCGTAAGATTTCAGCTTAATTCTGATCTTTTGATTCATTCTATTTCAACTTATTTAGCTGTTCCTTTTAATTTTGCGATGATACCATCTGCCAGGTTTTGCGGCACTTGCTCATAATGAGAGAAAGTAAGTGATGCAGTGGCACGGCCAGAAGTAATGGTACGTAAGTCAGTTACATAACCAAACAGTTCTGATAAAGGAACGTCAGCTTTCACTACTGTAGAAGTCCCTTTGGTATCCATACCTTTCATGATACCTCTTCTTCTGTTCAAGTCACCTGTCACTGGACCTGTGTACTCATCTGGAGTCACAACGTCTACCGCCATGATTGGCTCAAGCAACTTAGGAGCACACTGCTTACCAGCTTCTCTAAAGCCTTGACGGGCTGCCAATTCAAATGATAGTGAGTCTGAGTCAACGTCGTGGAATGATCCGTGGAACAAACGCACTTTCATTGAATCAATTGGGAATCCTGCTAAGATACCATTTTTCATGGCCTCTTCGAATCCTTTTTGAACCGCAGGGATGAATTCTCTAGGGATTACACCACCCACAATGGCATTCTCAAACTCAAGACCTTGCTTGCCATCTTCACGAGGGCCCATGTTGAACACGATGTCCGCGAACTTACCACGACCACCAGACTGCTTTTTGAACACTTCTCTGTGCTCAACTGTCTTGGTGATGGTTTCTTTGTAAGCTACTTGAGGCGCACCTTGGTTCAACTCAACCTTGAACTCGCGCTTCATGCGGTCAATGATGATCTCTAAGTGAAGCTCACCCATACCTCTCAAGATAGTCTGACCAGTTTCCTCGTCAGTATTTACCTGTAGGGTTGGATCTTCTTCAATAAGCTTGGCAATCGCCATTCCCATTTTATCAGAGTCAGCTTGAGTTTTAGGCTCAATGGCGTATCCAATTACTGGTTCTGGGAAGTCCATTGATTCCAAAACGATTTTCGCGTTCTGGTCGCAAAGGGTATCTCCGGTTTTGATGTCTTTGAAACCTACAACCGCTCCAATATCTCCAGCACTTAGTCTTTCGATTTGGTTTTGCTTGTTGGCGTGCATCTGGAAGATACGAGAGATACGCTCTTTGTTATTTGAGCGAGTATTGTACACGTAAGATCCAGACTCTAACACACCTGAATAGGCGCGTACAAAGCAAAGACGTCCTACGTAAGGGTCAGTTGCAATTTTGAAAGCTAGGCCAGCAAATGGCTCGCTTTCACTTGGCTGACGAGTTACCTCTTCACCTGTATCTGGGTTTGTACCTACAATATTTTCTTTGTCTAGAGGTGATGGAATAAGAGCCATCACATAATCAAGCATTGTTTGTACACCTTTGTTTTTGAAAGAAGAACCGCAAAGCATTGGCACGATCGCCATGTCAATGGTTGCTTTACGAAGTGCTTCAATGATTTCAGCCTCAGTGATTGATGCTGGATCCTCAAAGTATTTCTCCATTAGAGCCTCATCGTAATCAGCTACTGCCTCTAACAATTTCTCTCTGTATTCTTCTGCCTCTTCCAACATATCGTCTGGAATTGGAACCTCAGTAAAGGTCATACCTTTATCAGACTCATTCCACTCGATACCACGGAAGTTTACTAGGTCTACTACTCCTTTAAAGTTATCTTCTGCACCAATTGGTAACTGTAATGCTACGGCATTGCTACCTAGCATTTCTTTCACCTGCTTACATACTCCTAAGAAGTCTGCGCCTGAACGGTCCATTTTGTTAACGAAACCAATACGGGCAACTTTGTAGTTGTCAGCTAGTCTCCAGTTAGTTTCAGATTGTGGCTCTACACCATCCACTGCACTAAACAAGAAAACTAAACCATCTAATACACGAAGGGAACGGTTTACCTCTACGGTAAAATCAACGTGACCTGGTGTATCAATGATGTTGATATGGTATTTTTCGCCTCTGTAGTCCCAGTTTACAGTGGTAGCGGCAGAGGTAATAGTGATACCTCTTTCCTGCTCCTGCTCCATCCAGTCCATGGTGGCGGCTCCATCGTGCACCTCTCCTATTTTGTGGCTTACACCAGCATAGTAAAGGATACGCTCAGTAGTCGTGGTCTTACCGGCATCAATATGCGCAGCAATACCTATATTTCTTGTGTATTTTAAATCCCGAGCCATTAATTAGAATCTAAAGTGTGAGAATGCCTTGTTGGCTTCCGCCATTCTGTGAGTATCGTCTTTCTTCTTCACAGCGGCACCTTCTCCTTTAGCCGCAGCGATGATCTCACCGGCCAATTTGTCCATCATTGTTTTCTCACCTCTCTTGCGAGCATAAGAAATCATCCATTTGATTCCGAGTGAAATCTTTCTATCCGGACGTACCTCAGTTGGCACCTGGAAAGTAGCACCACCCACGCGGCGGCTTTTCACCTCTACACCTGGCATGATATTGTTCAATGCTTTTCTCCAGGTCTCAAGACCGCTCTCCTTAGTTCTTTTCTCAACTAAGTCGCAAGCATCGTAGAATATCTTGTATGCAGTACTCTTTTTACCGTCCACCATCATGTAATTCACAAATCTGGTAACTAGAGTCTCTTTGTACTTAGGATCAGGAAGAAGAATTCTCTTCTTTGGTTTTGCTTTTCTCATTATCTAAATCCTTATTATTTTTTCTTACCGCCTTTACCTGCTGCAGCCGCTGGCTGACCTGGCTTAGGACGTTTAGCTCCGTACTTAGAACGGGACTGTAGACGACCGTTTACACCAGCTGTATCCAATGCACCACGGATGATGTGATATCTTACACCTGGTAAGTCTTTCACACGACCACCTCTGATTAACACAATAGAGTGCTCCTGTAGGTTGTGGCCTTCACCAGGGATGTAAGCATTGACTTCTTTGCCGTTTGTCAAACGCACACGAGCCACTTTTCTCATTGCTGAGTTAGGCTTCTTAGGTGTGGTTGTGTAAACGCGTGTACACACGCCACGTCTCTGCGGACATGAGTCAAGGGCTGGGGATTTAGACTTAGATGTTAGTTTCTCTCTTCCCTTTCTTACTAATTGTTGTATAGTAGGCATTTACTAACTTTTTAAACTGATTTCTCTCTTCAAAAAATGGTTTGCAAAGGTATAAATTTTGCTTTGCAAATTCAAAGTTTTAATTCACTTATTATTAATGGCTTAGGCTTCGCCTATGGTTCCGCCAAAGTTTAGAGGAAAGCTGGGGGCTTCCTGCGTCTGCTTTATGCCCCCAAAACTTTCTTCATACTTTTGGATGTTTTCCTCCAAAGCAGCCAAAAAACGCTTGGCATGCTCTGGAGTAATCACCACTCTTGCTTTTACTTTGGCTTTCGGAATGCCGGGCATCAAGCGGATAAAGTCAATTACAAATTCACTGTGTGAATGGGCAATCATGGCTAAGTTAGCGTATTCCCCTTCTGCAATTTCCTCGGTCAGCTCAATGTTTATCTGACTTTGCTGTTCCGTAGCTGCCATCTTATTTCTCCTGCAGTTCGCCTTGCTTAGATTTCACACCTGACTGTCTGCTGGCAGTAAGAGCTTCATACTCATCCTTGGATCCAACAATTAGTTTAGTGTACTCTCTAAGTCCAGTACCTGCCGGGATTAAGTGACCCACAATTACGTTCTCTTTCAAGCCTAACAACTCATCCGCCTTTCCTTTGATAGCTGCCTCGCTCAATACCTTAGTAGTCTCCTGGAAGGATGCCGCTGAGATAAAGCTTTGCGTACCAAGGGATGCTTGTGTGATACCTTGTAGGGTTGGTCTAGACACCGCTGGCTGGGCATCACGTACCGTCACAATGCGAAGGTCACGACGCTTTAAGCTAGAGTTCTCATCACGCAGACGGCGAGCCGTCACGATCATACCTGGTTTCATGGCGGTTGAGTCTCCTGCATCCTCCACTACTTTCATGTCAATGATCATGTCATTCTCTTCCATGAACGTTACCTTGTCCACTGTCTGGTTCTCTAGGAAGCTAGTATCACCTGGGTCAAGAACATTCACTTTCTGCATCATCTGACGAACCACTACTTCAATGTGCTTGTCATTGATCTTCACACCTTGCAAGCGGTATACCTCCTGAATTTCATTCACTAGGTATTCTTGCACGGCACCTGGGCCTTGGATGTTCAGGATGTCATTTGGAGTGATGGCACCATCAGATAATGGAACACCGGCACGCACAAAGTCATTGTCCTGAACTAGGATGTGCTTGGAAAGAGGCACCATGTACTTCTTCTTCACGCCATCCTTAGACTCAATATAAATCTCGCGGTTACCGCGCTTTATACCACCATAGGTTACTACGCCGTCAATCTCACTCACTACGGCTGGGTTAGACGGGTTACGTGCCTCAAAGAGCTCCGTAACGCGTGGTAGACCACCCGTAATGTCGCGGGTTTTACCAATGGCACGAGGGATCTTAGCCACAATCTGACCAGCGTTGATCTTCTGACCATCTTCTACCGTGATGTGGGCACCTACTGGAATGTTGTAACCTTTCGGCTCGCCATTGGCAGGGTTCACGACGATAGCAGGGTTTTTGGTCTTATCCTTCGTTTCAATGATAACCTTCTCACGGTGACCAGTCTGCTCATCTGACTCCTCACGGTAGGTGATACCTTCCACGATGGAATCATACTCAATAGACCCGTCAAACTCTGACAAGATAACCGCGTTGTATGGATCCCAGTTACATAGCTCATCGCCTTTGGCAACCTCTTGTCCTTCATCCACTACTAAAAATGAACCATAAGGAACGTGGTTACTGATCAACAATTTGCCGGTATTAGGATCAACTACTTTAACTTCACCAGAGCGTCCCATTACCACTTTCACGCGGTCACCTTCAGCATTGGTGGTATCAATAGTTCTAACGTCTTCAAACTCAATCTTACCGTTGAACTTGGCACGGATGGCTGCATCTACCGCAATGTTAGAGGCAGTACCACCTACGTGGAAAGTACGAAGGGTCAACTGTGTACCTGGCTCACCAATAGATTGTGCGGCGATAACCCCAACGGCTTCCCCTTTCTGCACCATTCTACCCGTAGACAAGTTACGACCGTAGCATTTGGCACAAATACCACGCTTGGTCTCACACGTCAACACTGAACGGATCTCAACAGCCTCAATGGCGGTACCTTCAATGATTTTAGCTACCTCCTCGGTAATTTCATTACCAGACTCAAGGATAACTTCATTGGTGTGTGGGTTCACGATATCATGAACGTTCACACGGCCCAGGATACGCTCAGATAGAGACTCAACAATATCCTCGTTGTCTTTCAAGGCGCTCACCTCAAGACCACGCAAAGTACCGCAGTCAGGCTCATTCACGATTACGTCTTGAGAAACGTCTACCAGACGACGAGTCAAGTAACCCGCATCTGCCGTTTTCAAGGCAGTATCCGCTAGACCTTTACGGGCACCGTGGGTAGAGATGAAGTACTCAATTACATCTAGACCTTCTTTAAAGTTAGATAGAATTGGGTTTTCAATAATCTCCCCTACAGATCCTTGCAATGATTTTTGTGGCTTAGCCATCAAACCTCTCATACCACCCAGCTGACGAATCTGCTCTCTAGAACCACGGGCTCCGGAGTGCATCATCATGAAGATGGAGTTGAAACCTTGATCGTCTTTTTCAAGACGGCTCATCAACGTTTCTGTGATCTGGTTGTTGATACGTGTCCAGATATCAATTACTTGGTTATAACGCTCATTGTCTGTGATAAGACCCATTGAGTAGTTGGCCCAAACAGCGTCCACATCTTTCTTAGCTTCTGCTACCAAGATGTCTTTCTCTTTCGGGATCACAATGTCACCAAGACCCATGGACAGACCGCCTTTGTAAGCAGACTGGAATCCTAGGGTTTTGATATCATCCAGGAACTGAGCCGTTCTGGCCATTCCTGTCACCTTGAATACACGCGAGATGATCTGCTGTAGCTTCTTCTTAGTAAGAAGTTCGTCTACATAGCCCACCGCCTCTGGTACCAACTGGTTAAAGAGCACTCTACCGGCAACTGTTTCAATTAACTGAGTAGTTAACTCTCCGTTTTCGCCGGCAACTTTTGCTCTAACTTTGATATATGCTTGCTTAGATAATCTACCTTCATTGATGGCAATGATTACCTCTTCAGCGCTATAGAAAGACATACCCTCACCTTGGATTTTCTCCTTCTCAGTGGTACGTTTTCCTTTGGTTACATAATACAGACCCAATACCATGTCCTGAGAAGGTACTGCAATTGGAGCACCGTTAGCAGGGTTCAAGATATTGTGGGCAGCCAGCATCAACATAGAGGCTTCCAAAACAGCAGCAGGTCCTAGTGGAACGTGCACCGCCATCTGGTCACCGTCAAAGTCAGCGTTAAAGGCCGTACACACCAATGGGTGCAACTGGATTGCTTTTCCTTCAATCAGCTTTGGCTGGAATGCCTGAATACCTAATCTGTGGAGCGTAGGAGCACGGTTCAATAGTACTGGGTGTCCTTTCAATACATTTTCAAGGATATCCCAAACCACTGGGTCTTTTCTGTCTACAATTTTCTTAGCAGACTTTACCGTCTTCACAATACCGCGCTCAATAAGCTTACGGATGATGAACGGTTTGAAAAGCTCAGCCGCCATGTTCTTAGGTAGACCGCACTCATGCAGTTTCAACTCTGGTCCTACTACAATTACAGAACGGCCAGAATAATCCACACGCTTACCAAGCAAGTTTTGACGGAAACGTCCTTGCTTACCTTTCAGCATGTCAGATAAAGATTTCAAGGCGCGGTTACCCTCTGCTCTAACAGCATTCACTTTACGTGAGTTGTCAAACAGAGAATCCACGGCCTCTTGTAGCATACGCTTCTCATTCCGCAGAATCACCTCTGGCGCCTTGATCTCTATCAAGCGCTTAAGACGGTTATTACGGATGATTACACGACGATATAAGTCGTTCAAATCTGAGGTTGCGAAACGACCGCCATCCAAGGGAACCAATGGACGCAATTCCGGCGGAATCACAGGCACCATGCGGATAACCATCCACTCAGGCTTGTTCTCAATTCTGGTAGAAGCGTCACGGAATGCTTCAACCACGCGAAGGCGCTTTAAAGCATCTGCCTTACGCTGCTGAGAAGTCTCATGAGCGGCAGAGTAACGCAAATCATACGATAGGTCATCTAAGCTGATGCGCTCCAAAAGCATTTGTAACGCCTCGGCACCCATTCTCGCGATGAACTTGTTTGGATCATGGTTGTCCAACATTTGGTTCTCACGAGGAAGCTTGTCAATCATGTCCAGGTACTCGTCCTCAGTCAAGAAGTCCAGTGTGTTCACACCGTCTTCTGCCAAGATACCTGCCTGAATAACTACATACCGCTCATAGTAAATGATCTGGTCCAATTTCTTGGTTGGCAGACCCAATAGATAACCAATTTTGTTTGGCAATGACTTAAAGTACCAGATATGTGCTACCGGTACTACTAATTCAATATGGCCCATGCGCTCACGACGCACTTTCTTTTCAGTTACCTCAACTCCGCAACGGTCACAGATAATCCCTTTGTAACGGATTCTCTTGTATTTACCGCAGTGGCACTCCCAATCCTTCACTGGTCCGAAAATACGCTCGCAGAACAGACCACCCATCTCTGGCTTGTAGGTTCTGTAGTTGATCGTTTCCGGCTTAGTCACCTCTCCGTTTGATCTCTCCAGGATTGATTCTGGAGAAGCCAAGCTGATGGTTACTTTAGAGAAGTCTTGAACTAACTTTTTATTTCTTGCTAACGCCATGTTATGTGTTGCTAGATATGTAAAACTCCTATTTGTTCTTAAGGCATTTAATGTGAGTTAAGGAGACTCCAGAAAGAGCCGTTTTTGGCCTCTTTTTCTGAAATCTCCTCAAAACTGTATCACATTAGTCCAGCGTAATCTCTAGGGCCAAGCCTCTGAGTTCGTGAATCAACACGTTGAACGACTCAGGGATATTTGGCTTAGGCAACACGTCTCCTTTTACAATGGCTTCATAGGCCTTTGCACGACCAATCACGTCATCTGACTTCACGGTCAGGATTTCTTGTAAAACGTTGGCGGCACCGAAGGCCTCCAATGCCCACACCTCCATCTCACCAAAACGCTGACCACCAAACTGGGCTTTACCACCCAATGGCTGCTGCGTGATCAATGAGTATGGTCCGATAGAACGTGCGTGCATCTTATCATCTACCAAGTGACCTAGTTTCAGCATGTAAATCACACCAACGGTTACTGGTTGATCAAAACGATCTCCGCTCAAACCATCAAATAGATAGGTACGGCCATATACAGGAACGCCTGCTTCTTTCAACTCAGCAGATACTTCTTCTTCAGAAGCACCGTCAAAGATTGGCGTCGCATACTTGCGTCCCAATTTCAGACCAGCCCAACCAAGTACGGTCTCGTAGATCTGCCCGATGTTCATCCTGGAAGGTACCCCTAGTGGGTTCAAAACGATGTCCATTGGTGTTCCATCTTCTAAGAACGGCATGTCCTCATCACGCACGATACGAGCTACAACCCCTTTGTTACCGTGACGACCCGCCATCTTATCACCTACTTTCAGCTTGCGCTTCTTAGCGATGTAGACTTTGGCCAACTGCACGATACCGGCTGGTAACTCATCACCTACCTCAAGAGTGAAGCGATCACGTTTGAAACGGGCAGAGATAGTGTTGCGGCGCTTGGTGTAGTTTTTCACCAACTCCAACAACATTTTGTTTGTCTGCTCATCTGCGGTCCATCCTTCTAGGATCAGATCCTTAAAGATGTTCACCTCTTCGGCTACGGCATAGTTGCTTTCGTCCTTGTAAGGGTTCTTATCAGGGAATAGACCTTCCGTGATGTTCTTCTTACCAAACTTGGCACCTTTGGCAATCATCTCATCCCCGAAACGGTGACGGACGCCTTGGCTAGTTTTACCTTCAAGTAGAGCAATCAGCTTCTCAACCATCACAGTTTTCACTGCTTTAAGCTCGCTGTTGTATTTCACTTTCAGGTCTTCTACTTCCTTCTTAGACTTGGCCCGAAGGTTTTTGTCTTTCTTAGGACGAGAGAAGAGTTTGGTTTCAATAACCACACCATTCAAGGATGGCGGCGCTTTCAAGGATGCATCCTTCACATCACCGGCTTTGTCACCGAAGATGGCACGAAGAAGTTTCTCTTCTGGCGTTGGATCCGTCTCTCCTTTTGGAGTGATTTTACCAATCAAGATATCACCTTCACGTACCTCGGCACCAATTCTGATGATACCGTTCTCATCCAGGTTACGAACTGCTTCTTCGCTCACGTTCGGGATTTCAGAGGTTAATTCCTCCTCGCCACGCTTCGTCTCACGAACTTCCAGTTCAAACTCCTCAATGTGAATTGAAGTAAAGATGTCATCTCTCACTACACGCTCAGAGATAACAATAGCATCCTCAAAGTTGTATCCTTGCCAAGGCATGAACGCAACCTGTAAGTTTCTACCTAAGGCAAGTTCGCCTTGGTTAGTAGCGTAACCTTCGCATAATGGCTGACCCTTGGTTACTTTCTCTCCTTTTTTAACCAAAGGAGTCAAGTTGATACAAGTGTCTTGGTTGGTACGACGGAATTTGATCAAGTCATAGGTTACAAACTCAGCGTCAAAGCTAATTAGCTTCTCAATATCGCTTAGGTCATAACGGATGATGATTCTATCTGCATCTACAAAATGAACCTCACCTTCGCCTTCAGCACGAACCAAAGCTCTGGAGTCCAAAGCGGCTCTGCCTTCTAGACCAGTTCCTACAATTGGAGCTTGTGGCTTCACCAAAGGAACCGCCTGGCGCTGCATGTTAGATCCCATCAAGGCACGGTTAGCATCATCATGCTCCAAGAAAGGAATCAATGAGGCTGCTACCGAAACGATTTGGTTAGGAGCAACGTCCATGTAGGTATAGCGCTCTGGCTCTACTACCGGGAAGTCACCTTCAAAACGGCCTTTTACTTTATCGTTTACGAAGTTACCTTCTTCATCAATGCGGGCATTTGCCTGTGCAATGTGGTGGGTATCTTCTTCTTCAGCTGTCAGGTATTTCACGGTAGACGTCACATCCACTTTACCGTTCACCACATTTCTGTAAGGTGTCTCAATAAAGCCCATGCTGTTGACGCGTGCGTGCACACACAGAGAAGAAATCAAACCAATGTTTGGTCCCTCTGGTGTTTCAATAGTACAAAGACGACCGTAGTGGGTGTAGTGAACGTCACGAACCTCAAAACCGGCGCGCTCTCTGGATAGACCTCCTGGCCCTAGTGCAGACACACGACGCTTGTGCGTGATTTCTGCCAATGGGTTGGTCTGGTCCATGAACTGAGACAACTGGTTGGTACCAAAGAAAGAGTTGATCACAGAAGACAATGTTCTGGCGTTGATCAAGTCTACTGGCTTGAACTCCTCGTTGTCACGCACGTTCATACGCTCCTTGATGGTTCTGGCCATACGGGCAAGACCTACACCAAACTGCGCATACAACTGCTCACCAACGGTTCTTACTCTACGGTTACTTAAGTGGTCAATATCATCCACTACCGCACGTGAGTTAATCAAACCAATCAGGTACTTCACAATAAGAACGATGTCCTCATTGGTCAATACCTTGGCTTCCCAGTTTTTGTCAAGGCCTAGCTTCTTGTTGATTCTATAGCGACCAACATCTCCTAGATCATAACGCTTATCACTGAAGAACAACTTCTGGATGATGTCTCTAGCCGTCTCAACGTCTGGCGCCTCTGTGTTACGCAACTGGCGGTAGATCTGCTCTACGGCTTCCTGCTCAGAGTTAGAGTTATCTTTCTGTAGAGTATTGTAAATGATGGTGTAGTCTGCAATGTTTACATTCTCCCGATGAAGAATGATAGACTTAACACCAGAGTCAATGATGATATCAAGATCGTCCTCAGTTACCTCAGAGTCACGCTCTAAGATTACCTCATTACGGTCAATTGAAACTACTTCACCAGTGTCCTCATCTACGAAGTCCTCTGTCCAGGTTCTAAGAACCCGTGCAGCTAACTTTCTACCAACAACTTTCTTAAGCGTTTTCTTATCGGCTTTTACTTCCTCAGACAACCCGAACAAGTCTAGGATGTCTTTGTCAGTACCATAACCGATGGCTCTTAAAAGAGTGGTAACCGGGAATTTCTTCTTACGGTCAATGTATGCGTACATCACGTTGTTCACGTCTGTCGCGAATTCTATCCAAGATCCTTTAAAAGGAATGATTCTGGCAGAATATAGTTTGGTACCGTTGGTGTGCTTGCTTTGCGCGAAGAACACGCCAGGTGAGCGGTGCAACTGAGATACAATCACGCGCTCGGCGCCATTAATCACAAATGAACCTTTCTCAGTCATGTAGGGGATGTTCCCTAAGAACACCTCTTGTTCAATTGTCTCAAAATCCTCATTGTCATCATCATTACAGATGAGACGAAGTTTTGCTTTCAACGGAACAGAATACGTTAAGCCGCGGTCAATACACTCATCAACTGAGTATTTTGGAGGATCAACGTGGTAGTCAACGAATTCAAGAACGAAGTTCTCTCTTGAGTCAGAGATAGGAAAGTTCTCTGCAAACACTTTGAAAAGACCTTCTTCTGTGCGGTTTTCGGCGGCTGTTTCCAATTGGAAAAAGTCCTGGAAGGACTTCAGCTGTACATCCAAAAAGTCGGGATACTCAATGACCTTTTTGATGGAAGCGAAATTAATCCGCTCTGTCGTTTTACTTGTAGCCAAAGTTGTCTGATTTAAACGTTTAAACTTTGTCGCGCTAAGGCCTGAGAATCAGGCACTAGCCATTAATTTTTCTAGAAATTCCTTTCTAGGTACAAACAGGAAAAGACCTGACGAAATTGCCAGGTCTAACCCTTAGTGGTAATGGATGGTGTAGTGTGGATTACTTAACCTCCACTTCAGCACCAGCTTCTTCCAATGCTTTTTTCAATGAATCAGCTTCATCTTTAGCAACACCTTCTTTCAATGGCTTTGGAGCACCATCAACTAGTTCTTTTGCTTCTTTCAAGCCTAGGCCTGTTAATTCTTTAACCAGCTTCACAACTGCTAGTTTAGAGGCACCAGCTGACTTAAGAATAACATCAAAAGATGTTTTTTCTTCAGCAGCAGCTCCAGCGTCTCCACCAGCACCACCAGCCATCATAACAGGAGCAGCTGCTGCTGGCTCAATACCATACTCATCCTTAAGGATCGTAGCAAGTTCATTAACCTCTTTTACAGTTAAGTTAACCAACTGCTCAGCGAATGCTTTCAAATCTGCCATTTTTATTAGTAATTAAAAGTTGTTTTAAATTTAAGTTTATTGTTCTCTTTCTGATAAAGTCTTCACTACGCCGGCCAGGATGTTGCCACCGCTCTGTAGAGCAGAGATAACGTTTTTGGCTGGTGACTGAAGAAGTCCGATAAGGTCTCCCAGTAATTCTTCTTTTGATTTGATGTTGCTCAACGCATCCAACTGCTCTTCACCTAGGTAAATGCTGCTGTCAATGTAAGCACCTTTCAAAAGAGGCTTCTTTGCGCCAGTCTTGCGGAAATCTTTCAGCAATTTTGCTGGACCATTTCCTGCGCCATTGGCAAACAAAATCCCAGAAGAACCTTTCAAGGCTACATCCATTGAAGATGTATCTGCATCAAGAGTATCTAGGGCTTTGCGGATCAAAGTGTTCTTGTACACTTTGTATTCAATCCCTCTGTCAAAACAAAGTCTTCTGAAGCTATTGATAGTTGCTACCGTCAGTTCTGAAGCATCAGTGATGTAGAAGAATCCAGACTGAGCAAACTTTTCACCCAAGTCCTGTACAATGATTTCTTTTTCTTCTCTTGTCATCTCTTCGTCTCGTTAAATAGAGTTTTTATCTACCACCACACCAGGGCTCATTGTACTAGACAATGTGATGCTTCTAATATAAGTTCCTTTGGCAGAAGAGGGCTTCAAACGGTTCAAAGTAGCGATTACTTCTGTAGCGTTCTCAAACAATTGCTCTGGTCCGAAAGATACTTTACCGATGCTGGTGTGAATGATACCGGTTTTGTCAACTTTAAAGTCGATTTTACCAGCCTTAACTTCTTTCACTGCTTTGGCAACATCTGTAGTTACAGTACCTGCTTTAGGGTTCGGCATCAAGTTACGTGGTCCTAGGATTCTACCTAATCTACCTACTTTAGCCATTACCGCTGGCATGGTAATGATTACGTCAATGTCAGTCCATCCTTTTTCAATCTTCTGGATGTACTCATCTAAACCTACGAAGTCCGCTCCTGCGTCTTTTGCTTCCTGCTCTTTGTCAGGCGTACAAAGCACCAATACACGAACATCTTTACCGGTTCCATGGGGAAGTGTCACAACACCTCTTACCATCTGATCAGCTTTGCGAGGATCAACCCCCAAACGCACGTCAATGTCAACGGATGCATCGAACTTGGTGAAAGTGATCTCTTTCACAACGTTCGCAGCCTCTAACAATGCGTACTCCTTGGCAGGATCGTACTTCGCTAAAACTGCTTTTCTGTTTTTAGAAATTCTAGCCATTTGTTTTTTAATTACTCACTCCAAGGAGCCGTACCAGACACTGTGATTCCCATGCTGCGCGCGGTACCTGCAACCAATTTCATTGCTGACTCAACTTTGAATGCGTTTAAGTCAGGCATTTTGATTTCTGCAATCTCTCTAATCTGATCCCAAGTTACAGAACCAACCTTGTTACGGTTAGGCTCCTTAGAACCAGCTTTGATTTTAGCTGCATCCATCAATAAAACCGGTGCCGGTGGAGTTTTAATTACAAAGTCAAATGATTTGTCAGTGTAAATTGTAATCAAAACTGGGCATACTTGGCCGGCTTTATCCTGAGTTCTAGCGTTGAACTGCTTGCAGAACTCCATAATGTTCAAGCCTTTAGAACCAAGTGCAGGTCCAATCGGCGGCGATGGATTCGCGGCGCCTCCCTTTACCTGAAGCTTCAGATAACCTTTTATTTCTTTTGCCATTATTATTTATTACTACTGTTCTTTTTCTACCTGCATATAGTTTAGTTCTACTGGCGTGTTTCGGCCAAAGATCTTCACCATCACGTTTAATTTGCGGCGCTCTTCAAACACCTCTTCCACTGTACCGGCAAAACCATTGAATGGGCCATCCATTACTTTCACGGTCTCTCCTACAATGAAAGGAGTCTCCAACGTCTCCACTTGCTCGTCTGTCTCGTCTACCTTTCCTAAGATTCGGTTAACTTCAGACATGCGCAAAGGAACCGGCTTAGACGGCGCGCTTCCTGTTCCAGCTCCTAAGAAACCAATAACGCCAGGGGTACTAGTAATTAAGTGCTCAATCTCACCATTGGCCAAATCTGCATGCACCAGCACATATCCTGGAAAGAAACTTCGCTCACGCACCCGCTTCTTGCCGTTACGCATCTCATAGACTTTCTCAGACGGAATTAGCACCTGGGGCACCATCTCCGTTAGATTATGACGAGCCACCTCATTCTCAAGATAAGATTTTGCTTTCTTCTCTTGACCTGATACAGCGCGTACTACATACCACTTTAAATCTGCCATGCGTCCTCTTCTTTTTTAGAATTGGTTATAAAACCATGACAAGGTGGAATCGTATACCAAGTCCATAGCACCTACCAGTAGAGCAAACACCAATGACCCTACCAATACCAAGATAGAACTCTTCTGTAGTTCAGAATAGGTTGGCCAGGAGACCTTGTATTGCATCTCCTCTACTGTGTCATTGAAAAATTTTCTCAGCTTTTCCATTCTTTTGCTGCTATTAACTTCTGTTGCACGGGAGGTAGGACTCGAACCTACAACCAATGGTTTTGGAGACCACTACTCTACCAATTGAGCTACTCCCGTAAAAAAATGCACGCCATCGTTAAATGGAGTGCAAATGTATTATTTGTTTCTCAAAAAAACAAATCCGCTCCACTGAAGTAGTAGAGCGGATTTTATTTTTTATGACTAATTAGTCAAGGATTTCAGTTACCTGACCAGCACCTACTGTTCTACCACCCTCACGGATAGCGAAACGTAGACCTTTCTCCATCGCTACTTTGTTGATCAAATCAACAGTGATAGTGATGTTGTCACCAGGCATAACCATCTCAACACCTTCTGGCAAAGTGATAACACCAGTTACGTCAGTAGTTCTTAAGTAGAACTGTGGACGGTAGTTGTTGAAGAATGGAGTGTGACGTCCACCTTCTTCTTTAGAAAGAACGTAAACTTCAGCTTTGAATTTCAAGTGAGGAGTTACTGAACCTGGCTTGCAGATAACCATACCACGACGGATATCAGTTTTCTCAATACCACGAAGCAATAGACCTACGTTGTCACCAGCTTCACCTCTGTCTAGGATCTTGCGGAACATCTCTACACCAGTTACTACTGATTTCAAGCCTTCAGCACCCATACCCAAGATATCAACTTGCTCACCAGAGTTGATGATACCACGCTCAATACGGCCAGTAGCTACTGTACCACGACCAGTGATTGAGAACACGTCCTCAACTGGCATCAAGAATGGAAGGTCAGTTAAACGAGCAGGAATTGGAATGTAGCTATCTACTGCATCCATCAATTCTTCAATGGTTTTCACCCATTTCTCATCGCCGTTTAAACCACCAAGGGCAGAACCTTGAATAACTGGGATGTTATCACCGTCGAAATCGTAGAAAGAAAGAAGCTCTCTGATTTCCATTTCAACTAGCTCTAACAATTCTGGATCGTCTACCATGTCCACTTTATTCATGAACACAACAAGAGCAGGAACACCTACCTGACGAGCCAAAAGGATGTGCTCACGAGTTTGTGGCATTGGACCATCTGTAGCAGCAACTACCAAGATAGCACCATCCATCTGAGCAGCACCAGTAACCATGTTCTTCACATAGTCAGCGTGACCAGGACAGTCAACGTGCGCGTAGTGACGGTTCTCAGTAGCGTACTCAACGTGAGACGTGTTAATAGTAATACCACGCTCTTTTTCTTCTGGAGCGTTATCAATAGAAGAGAAATCTCTTTTTGCGGCTAGACCTTTGCCCGCTAAAACCTGAGTAATAGCAGCAGTCAAGGTTGTTTTGCCGTGGTCAACGTGCCCAATAGTACCGATGTTTACGTGCGGTTTGGAGCGATCAAATTGTTCTTTAGCCATTTTAGATAGTATTAAGTTCTGAGTTGAATAGACGTATTATTTGACAAATAATATTACTCTTCGAGCCAACGATGGGAATTGAACCCACGACCCCTTCCTTACCAAGGAAGTACTCTACCCCTGAGCTACGTCGGCATAAGGAAAAGATGCAGCTTGCGCTGCATCCTCCTTTTTTCTTTCAAGAGCGGGAGACGAGGTTCGAACCCGCGACCTACAGCTTGGAAGGCTGTCGCTCTACCAGCTGAGCTACTCCCGCTTGTTTCCTGGTAAAAAATCAGAAGCCTTTTTAAAACAACCTGTAACCTTGTTTCAGCTTCTAACCAATCTAAGTGTGGGGGGAGAAGGATTCGAACCTTCGAAAGCTTACGCTAACGGAGTTACAGTCCGTCCCATTTGGCCACTCTGGAATCCCCCCAATCTTTTTGTCAAAGAACCCTTTTTCCGTCTTCAATCGCTGATTCCGTTCTAAGGAGATGCAAAATTAACGGCTTTTTGTTCCGTGTCAAACATTTGGGCAAAAATATTTTCTCTGGCTATGGTTGCTGGTTCATCCAGGCAGCTAAATCCGGGTGCTTTTCCAACAGTTTAGACACTTCCATCTTACGGTCTTCGGTTTCTGCTATCCACAGAAGCACTTGAAAGGCAGTCTGTTTCACTACCGCTACCTTCTCTTTCTCTACCACCTCTACTAGCACCTTCCATCCTCTCTCCTGGTCATCAATATTTTTTTTCAAAAGGAACGCGCCAAAGCTTTGCAAGAAGTAATACAGGTTCTCATTCTTGAGTTGCGGCGCTCTCTGCAAGTACCAATCATAGATTTCATCCTCTGTTGATTCTGTGAAACTGGCGGCCAAGGCGTTCACCACCTCTGGATTTTTATAGCCTAAAAACTTTTTCAACGGTTCAAGCGGCCCCTTGGCTTTGGCATAGGCAAATATGGAAGCGCCCACTACTTGGTAAGAACTATCCTGTAGGCCGCGTTCAAAGGTAGTAGAGGCAATTTCTGGCACGTTGCTCAATACATATATGGCCATGGCTCTTACTTGACTATTCTTGTCCTGCTGAGATAGTTGCTGCAACCTAGATTGGTACTGTCTTTCCTTTAACTTCTCAGAGCCTGCCAGCAGCTCCAGGCCCAGCGCTCTTATCTTCCAGAAGGGATCTGACAACGCTTTCTCCATCACGGGCTCTGATCGCTTCTCACCTTCTATCAAATGGAACAGCGCCAAAGACTTGGCGGCATAGGTAGAACCATCCATGAACTGGGCTTCCCATTCTTCTGGCGTCTTCTCCTCCATGATCTGCGCCAGTAACTCTTGCTCTGGGTCCACTATAAACACCTCGTGTAAATGCGTCATAGGAATTGAAAGCGTGTCCACTCTGTTTGCTATCTGAAACACCACCCTTTCCCTTTTGTCCCCTTTCTTTACCTCTATGGTTAATGGAAAACGGTAAACAGGCCGGGTAACGCTATCCTGTAGTTGGGCGACTCTTATCTTTAAGGAATCTCCCGCTTGCCATTTGGTTACTGCTAGCACAGGGTGGCCCGGGCTCAAGAACCATTGGTTAAAGAACCAGTTCAAGTCTTGGCCAGTGACATCTTCAAAGGCAAGGCGCAACTCGTCAATCTCTACTGAGGTGTACTTATGTAGCGTGAGGTACAGATTCAAGGAGGCGAAGAAGGCCTCATCTCCCACTAACTTTCTGAGCATATGCAGTACCCGTCCGCCTTTGGCATACGAGTGACTGTCAAACATATCTTCCTTGTCCAGGTATTTGTACCTGATCAACGGCTCCTGTTTAGACTGGAACTCTTGCAGGTATTGGTGAAAGGCCTCTTGGTGCGTGAGGGCCGCTTCTTCAGGACCATATTTATGTTCAGCCCAGAGGTACTCAGAATAATCGGCGAAGGATTCATTCAAGGGAAGGTTAGCCCAGGACTCGGTGGTGACATAATCGCCAAACCACTGGTGGAACAACTCATGCGCAATGATATGGTCCCAGTTTTTGTCTAGCAGTTCGCGGCGGTCCTGTTGTAAAGCTTCCATAAAGGTAGAGGCGGTGGTATTCTCCATGGCGCCAGACACAAAGTTGCGCACCACCACTTGCGCGTATTTATTCCAAGGAAAACTCACGCCTAGCTTTTGGGAGAAAAACTCCAACATTTCTGGAGTTCGCCCAAACGTGGCCTTGGCGGTGGCTGCGTAGGCTGGTTCCACCCAGTAGCTTACTTCCTTTCCGCGCCAGGTGTCTTTAATCACGGCATAGTTCCCAATGGCCATCATGGCCAAGTAAGGCGCGTGGGGCTGGTCTAGTTTCCAATGGTCTGTGCGCAGGTTGTTGGCTTCTTTCTTAGAAGATACCAATCTTCCATTAGACAAGGTCTTGAACTTATCCTCAATAGTGATGAAGAGTTCTTGGGTCATGCGCTCATTGGGCTTGTCAATAGTAGGAAACCAGCAGGAGCTGGATTCTGTCTCGCCCTGGGTCCAAATCTGCTGAGGAAGGTTAGGATCGGTGCCCAGGGGATTGATGAAATACAAACCTTGGTCCGCCACAATGGCGTCGCTGCCCGTCACCTTCAACTCAGTGGGCTTGGCGGTATAGGCAATAAACAGTTGAAGCGTGTCTTTGCGCGTATAGCTCTTGCCCAGTTGAACGGTGATTTGCTTTTGGTCATAGGTAAAGGGCAGTGCCTTCCCCATCTTGCCTTGGCGCAACTCCACCTTGTGCACATCAAAGCCCTTGGCATCTAGCACCACTTGCGTCTGCGGATAGAAATAGGGTTTTAGCGTCAAGGTGGCCTCGCCCATCAGTTGCTGCTTGGCCCAGTTGAACTTGACAGCCAGCCGGGTGTGGAGCAAATCTACTTTGCGCTCTGCGGCGGGCTGGTAGGGGCCGTTGCTGGTCTTAGGCTTGGCAAACGCCGCTACAGAATCCAGAAGAGCGGTGGTGTCCAGAGCCATTCCGGTTTCTTCTGAAGAGGCTATAGGCGTACTAGGTTGCTTGGCGGCGCACCCTGCCAGGAAAAGACTGACGCCAAAGGCGAAGAAGGCGCGGGAAAGGATATGGTTCATGCAGGGAAATTATTAACTTTGTGAGGCTAAGTTGAGAAATTACTTTCAAACTTACGTACACACGGTCTTAACCCTCCGCTTCATGTTGCAGGTAAAATCAGCCGCCCAAACGTGGCAAGTTGTCTTAGAGAAAAATCAGATCCTTCTTAACAACACACCTTTTACCTGGGATTTACTCCCACTCACTCCTACCTCTTTCCACATCCTCAAAGACGGCCGATCGTATACCGCTGAGCTGTTGGACATAGAGGCAGACACCAAAACCTTCCGGATCAAGATCAACGGCAACGTGCATACCCTGCAGGTGCAGGACCGCATGGACTTGCTGCTGGCTAGCCTGGGCATGGACCAAGCACTGGTGCAGAAGATCAATGACATCAAGGCGCCTATGCCGGGACTTATCCTGGACATTAAAGTGGAGGTGGGCCAGGAAGTGAAGAAAGGTGATCCTATTTTGATTCTGGAAGCCATGAAGATGGAGAACATCATCAAGTCTCCTGGTGACGGCGTGGTGAGCGCTATCAAGGTAAACGTGAAGCAGAACGTGGAGAAAAACCAGGTGCTGGTGCTTTTCTAGCCAAGGCGTTTTTCACCTGTTTTCCAAGAAATAGCCCAAAAACGGAATTCCATATCTACCATAATACTTTTAAAACAAGCGCATGCAATACAAACGAATACTACTAAAGTTGAGCGGTGAGTCCTTGATGGGCGATCAGCAGTATGGCATTGATACCAACATGCTGGTGCAGTATGCAGAGGAGATTAAGTCTGCTGTAGATATGGGCGTGCAAGTAGCCGTGGTGATTGGAGGTGGGAACATCTTTAGAGGCGTACAGGCTGAGTCTGTAGGTTTGGACCGAGTGCAAGGTGACTACATGGGCATGCTGGCCACTGTCATCAATAGCATGGCGTTGCAGAGTGCCTTAGAGAAAGCCGGTGTCTTCACGCGTTTGCTATCGGGTATCAACATTCAGCAGGTATGCGAGCCGTACATCCGCCGCAGGGCTATGCGTCACCTGGAGAAAAACCGCGTAGTTATCTTTGGCGCCGGAATTGGTAGCCCTTACTTTACCACAGACTCAGCAGCTAGCTTACGCGCCATTGAGATTGAGGCAGACGTGGTTTTGAAAGGAACGCGCGTAGACGGCATCTACACCGCAGACCCAGAGAAAGACCCAACCGCTACCCGCTACACAGACATTACGTTTAACGAGGTGTTTGAAAAAGGCCTGAACGTGATGGACATGACGGCGTTTACCCTTTGCAAAGAGAACAACCTACCCATAGTAGTGTTTGATATTAACCAACGCGGCAACTTAGCCAAATTGGTAAGCGGCGATAAAATAGGGACCTTGGTTTCTATGTAAGCAAACTGCTGGCACACGGTATATATTTAAAGAATAAATTAAGAACTTAGCGCCGCCATAGGCCAAGGCTGGGGTGGCACCCTTCGTTATCTTTCTAAATTGACAATCCAATGACCGAAGAAATTAATTTTTATTTGAGCGAAGCCGAAGAGTCTATGCAAAAGGCTTTGCAGCACACCAACGTAGAGCTCACCAAGATACGCGCCGGTAGAGCCAGCGCCTCCATGGTAGAAGACTTAAAAGTTGACTACTATGGCACGCCAACTGCTTTCTCACAGGTAGCCAACATCTCTGCGCCAGATTCCCGCACGCTGTTGATCAGACCATGGGAGAAAAACATGATAGGTGAGATCAGCAAAGCCATCAAAGCCAGCGACCTGGGCTTGAATCCCTTGACTGAGGCAGATGCCGTGCGTTTGAATATTCCTGCCTTGACCGAAGAGCGTCGCAGAGAATTGGTAAAGCAAGCCAAAAACGAAACCGAGAGCGGCAAGATCAGAGTGCGCAACATCCGCAAGGACGTGAACGACTCTTTGAAGAAACTGCAGAAAGAAGGCACCGCCGAGGACGCCGTGAAAGACGCCGAAGGCAAAGTGCAGAAACTAACTGATTCTTACATTGTAAAGATGGACGAACTGCTTTCTAAGAAAGAAGCAGAGATCATGACCATCTGATACCCCTTTTTGGCCTCTTTTGGCCAAAACAAGCCAAAAACGAAAAGGCCGCTCTTTGCAAAGAGCGGCCTTTTCGTTTTAAATTAGAAATAGAATTTATGGCTTAGTTCACTGACTTCTCCAAGATTCCGGCCAGCCAAGCCTCGGCTTCGGCTCTTTGGTCAAAGATCTGGATGCCTGTTACGTCATTGGTAAATCTGAGGGACTTGTCTGTAGACAGCCTGCTAAAAGCGCTGGGTGAATACACCCAGGCAAAACACTTCATGCCCGCCTGTCTTACCCTAGGAAACCAATCAACCCCCACCCACTCGGCGGCGCTGGACCAGATGCCTTCTACCCGGGTATTGTCATTCAATACTTTGGTGCAACCCTTCTCCACCATTGCTTCTAATAAACGCTCACACCCATCCTGTATAGTCTGCAGGTTCTGGAAACCTATCCAATCTGCATAAATACAGTCTAAGGATTTGTGGTAAGAAAGTGTGAGGTATGTATCTGAAAATAGGATTTGATCACTCATTCTTCTATCTGCTCTTGCCCTGAAACGAATAGCAAATTACACCTGACCGTTCAAAAGCACAAGCTTTACTTTAGATAAAATTGCATTTAACTAATACACCAAAAGGCGTAACTATTATTAAACGCAACTATAATCAGAAGGTTACAAATATTTTGCCTCAGCCTAAAGTTTCTTGCACTAGTTAGATGAATAATGATCAAAAGCTAAGAATACAGCTTTTTAGATTTGATGTAGTCCTCCACCACTTCGGGCAATAGATACCGCACCGACTTATTTTCTTTAAGGCATTTCCTGATGAAGGTAGCCGAAATGTCTAGCAAGGGGGCTTCTACCACTTGTATTCTGGCATGACCAGCCAAAGCATCTGGAATTGGCGCACTACCGGGTCTTGGGTACACCAAGATCTCATGCTGGTCCAGAATCTGCTCGTAGTTTTTCCACTTATGGAATGTGGCCAGGTTGTCTTCACCCATAATCAGGGAAAACTGATAGGTGGGGTATTTCTCCTTGAGCCAGGTGAGCGTGTCTATGGTGTAGCTTGGCTTGGGCATTCTAAACTCAATGTCCGTCACACCTAGATCGGGATTGTCGGCAATAGCCAGGCGCACCATGTGCAGGCGGTCAAACTCATGCAACAGACTGTTGCTGGGCTTGAACGGGTTCTGCGGACTCACCACCAGCCAAACCGTGTCTACATTGGCATTGGTGGCCATGAAGTTGGCCAGAATCAAATGCCCAATATGGATAGGGTTAAATGACCCGAAGAGCAGACCCACCCGCATGCCTACAGAATAGCGTCCTCTTGGTAGATGAAGTCGCGCACCAGCTTTTCTGCTTTTTCACACGCTTCCTGTAAATGCTCATTCACAATCACGGTGTCAAACTTGTCTTCAAAGCTCATTTCAAACTTGGCTTTGAACACGCGGCTAGAAATGCTGGAGGCAGAGTCTGTGTTGCGGGCAACCAGACGCTTAGAGAGTTCTTCTATGGAAGGAGGTTTTACAAAAACGGCCAAAGCACGATCACCGTAAAAGTGTTTCACGCTTAGGCCGCCTTTGACGTCCACATCCAGGATGGCATGTTTGCCCTCTGCCCAGATGCGTTCAATTTCAGATTTGAGAGTACCGTAGAAAGCGCCTTCATAGACCTCTTCCCATTCCACAAACTCATCATTGTCAATCTTCTCTCTAAACTCTTCTGGCGTAATGAAGTAATAGTCTTTGCCATTTTCTTCACTGCGCCCGCGGCGGTCACGCGTACACGCTGAGATAGAGAAACTTAACTCCGGCAGTTGCTTAACTAAGTGATGAACAATAGTGGTTTTGCCGGCTCCGGACGGTGCCGAGAAGATGATGATTTTACCTTGCATCCTGGATGGGGAGGCTTAAAGAACTTAAGCGCTATGGTGAATTTTAGTTTTGATGGTGTCTACCAGAGAGGCGGGTGTGCCAGGTCTGCGCAGGGCGTTGTTTAGGAACTGGACAAACTGCTTTTGCTTGTCAATGCTTTCAAAACAAGGAGAGCATTCATCGGCCTGTTCGGCCAGAAACTCTTCATCGGCTTCAGAGGCTTTGCCCTCCAGCCATTTTTCAAACACGTCTACCACCTTCTCACAATCAGAATGGTGATTCTCCTCAGAGGCGGAGCCGCTCATTTTTTCGTCTGTAATTGTCGTTCCCATCATGTATGCCCTGTTAGCTGTTATAACCCATCGATTTAGCGTATTTCTCTAGCTTTTCCTTCAGGAAGTGCCTTGCCCGGTGTAGTCTACTCCGCACGGTCCCAATTGGAATGTCCAAGATCTTGGCCATCTCCTCATAGGTGAATCCTTCTAAGTCACAAAGAATGATTACCGTCCTAAAGTCTACTGGCAGAGAGTTTAACGCACTTGCCACCTCATCCCCTATCAGGTCCTGCACACTTTCCATGCGCAGATCCGTGGTTCCTCCGGAGCTGTCTCCCTCGGTGTCCACGTCTTCAGAATTGTAGTAACCTTCTACCTCAGAGTAGTCTACTTTGGCAGGTTGTTTACTCTTTTTTCTGAAGTCATTAATGAATGAATTCTTTAGGATGCGAAACAGCCATGCTTTGGCATTAGTTCCGGGCTCGAAATAATCAAAGAATCGATAGGCCTTAAGATAAGTCTCCTGCACAAGGTCATTGGCATCGTCTTCGTCCAGGGTAAGACGGAAGGCGAAGTTATAGAGAGAGGAAATGACCGGCATTAACTCCGCCTCAAAGCGGGCGTCCTTTTCCTCTTTACTCATTGAATTCCCTCTCTGTTCGCTCATTTGACTTAAATTTGTACTTTTACAGCTCTGATAAAGGTACCTATACGCAAATATAGAAATTAAATATACATAGGTGCATACGAATATTAGGGCAGATGTTTACAATACGCTCTAGAAACCTCTGTTTTTCTACCAGAATACCAGCCTTTTCTTTAGCTAACTCACTGCCAGCAAAAAAGTTTACCTACCCAATCTCTTCTTGCGTTTTACAAAGTCTATGCAGAAAATAAGTGCCGTCCTGATCACCTTAAACGCAGGCGAAATTCTGAGAACCACCTTGCAGGCCTTATCCTGGTGTGACGAGCTGGTGGTGGTAGACTCTGGCAGCACGGACCAGACCCTGCAGATTTGCCAAGAGCACGGGTGCCGTGTAGAATACAGGAAATTTACCGGCTACGGAGAACAGAAACGCTTTGCTGTGGAATTAGCTTCTCATGACTGGATATTGTCTGTAGACGCCGATGAAGTGGTCACGGACCAACTGCGGTCAGAGATACAAGCCGTCTTGAGCCAACCCGCTCCTACCCACGCAGGGTATTATGTTCGTATTCCGTTGATGTTCTTGGGCGCGCGCATCAAGTCTGAGGCCTCTAAGAAATTTCTGAGGCTGTTCAACAAACAGTATGGCAATTATGACACCGCCGCGGTGCACGAGAAAGTGAGGCTGAACGGCACTCTAGGTGATCTAAAAGGCGAGATGCTGCACTACAGCTACAAGGATATTCAGGACTACTTCAGGAAGATGAACCAGTACAGCACGGCAGCCGCGGTGAGCCTGCATGAGAAAAAGAAAGAGGTGCCGTTCGCGCTCATGGTCTTAAAATGCCCTATTGCGTTTTTTAAGACGTATTTAATTAAAGGCTGCATCTGGAACGGCGTACCGGGCTTTATCTATTCGTTCTTCTCAGGCTTCTACCCCATGATGAAGTACGCCAAACTCTGGGAAGCAAACCATAACGCCAGCAACCCCAATAAGCAAAACACCGGATTCTAGATACTGGACGTTAGATAGTAGACCCTAGAAAAAAAGCCTAGATCAAAAAACAAAACAACATGCAGAAGCACCCGTTTTTGGCCTGTTTTCCAGATAACAAGCCAAAAATGAGTACTCGCAAGCGGAAAACACCTTTAGATAATCTTACTTCTTCTTCTGACATGACCACCAGCCTCATCATCACTACCTACAACTGGAAAGAAGCCTTAGAGGTAGTCTTGAAAAGCGTGCTCACGCAGACAGAGATGCCCGAGGAAGTGATCATAGCCGATGACGGGTCCAGAGAAGACACCACTGAGGTAATTAAGCAGTACCAAGCCACGTTCCCAGTACCGCTCAAGCACAGCTGGCAGGAGGACTTAGGGTTTAGAGCCGCTGAGAGTCGCAACAGAGCCATGGCGATGGCTACGGGAGACTACCTCATCATTATTGACGGCGACATGGTCCTGCACCCTGATTTCGTGAAAGACCATAAGCGCGCCGCAGAGCCAGACACCTTTATGCACGGCAAACGCGTCTTATTGCAGCCAGTACTCACCCAGCAGATTCTGCAGACCAGGCAATACCACGTCACGCCGTTCTCCAGCGGCATCATCAATCGGCTGAACACGCTTTCCATTCCGGTTCTGTCCAACCTTCTCTCCAAGAAGCAGCCTGACATCCGGTCCATCCGTAGCTGTAACATGGCCTTCTGGCGAAAAGACGTGCTGCGCATAAACGGTTTCAACAATGACTTTGTGGGCTGGGGCCGTGAGGACAGCGAGTTTGCCGAGAGACTGCTGAATGCTGGCGTCATCCGGAAGAACCTGGTCTTGGGCGGCGTAGGCTATCACCTGTACCATGAGGAAAAACCCAGAACCTCCCTGCCGGCCAACGACAAGATTCTGGCCGACGCCATTGCGCAGAAAGCCACATGGTGCCAGAACGGGATAGATAAGTTTTTGCGGTAATATCCTCTACTCAAAACGAATAACATGTTTCAGATAAACGCGCATGTGTTACCGTCCATAGACTCTAGCCAGTTTGGCAAAGCGCAGGGAGCGTATGCAGTGATTTTCATTGACTACAAAGACATAGACGGCGCCTACGCCTTAGCCAAATTCTATATAGAAGATGACGGCTGGGTGATTGATGAAATACAGGATGAGTATCTGCTCTTTACCTCTCCAGAAGATGTGTCAGAGGAATACCTTCCTTACTACAAAGAGGCCCTTGAGACCGGCTATTCTTTGTTGTTCAACTGCTATGAGAAGGATGACCTAAAAGACTAAACAGAACAGGCCTAACTCTTTAAATAAAAACGCCCGGCTCCTCTAAAGAAGAACCGGGCGTTTTTGGCTTATTTTCCGGGAAATAGCCCAAAAAAGGAAATATTAGTAACGGTAGTACTCTGGCTTGAAAGGACCTTCTACCTCCACGCCAATGTAGGCGGCTTGTTCTGGGGTCAATTCTTCCAACACCACACCAATTTTGGCTAAGTGCAGACGGGCTACTTTCTCATCCAAGTGCTTCGGCAAGGTGTATACCTTATTCTCATAGGCATCCGTGTTGGTCCACAGTTCAATCTGGGCCAAAGTCTGGTTAGAGAACGAGTTAGACATTACGAATGATGGGTGACCTGTAGCGCAACCAAGGTTTACTAAACGACCTTCAGCCAAAACAATGATGTCTTTGCCGTTGATGGTGTACAGGTCCACTTGTGGTTTCACAGTATCTTTGGTGTGACCGTAGTTCTCATTCAACCACGCCATGTCAATCTCATTGTCAAAATGACCGATGTTGCAGACAATGGTCTTGTCTTTCATGGCCTGGAAGTGCTCACCGCGCACAATGTTGAAGTTACCGGTAGCGGTCACCACAATATCGGCTTCTTTGATAGCCTCTTCCATCTTACGCACGGCAAAACCGTCCATAGCAGCCTGCAAGGCACAGATTGGGTCAATCTCAGTTACAATCACGCGGGCACCGGCACCGCGCAAAGACGCGGCAGAACCTTTTCCTACATCACCGTAACCAGCCACTACGGCAACTTTACCAGCCATCATCACATCTGTAGCGCGTCTGATGGCGTCTACCAGTGATTCTTTACAGCCGTATTTGTTGTCAAACTTAGACTTGGTCACAGAGTCATTTACGTTGATAGCCGGCATCACCAAAGTGCCGTTTTTCATACGCTCATACAGACGATGCACGCCCGTAGTCGTCTCTTCAGAAAGACCTTTGATGCCAGCGGCCAATTCTGGAAACTGGTCAAACACCATGTTGGTCAAGTCACCACCATCGTCTAGGATCATGTTCAAGGGCTTACGATCTTCACCGAAGAACAAGGTCTGCTCAATGCACCAGTCAAACTCTTCTGCATTCATGCCCTTCCAGGCATACACCTGAATTCCAGCCGCGGCGATGGCGGCAGCGGCGTGGTCCTGGGTAGAGAAGATGTTACAAGAAGACCAAGTCACCTCAGCGCCAAGGGCCGTCAACGTCTCAATCAAAACCGCCGTCTGGATGGTCATGTGCAAGCAACCAGCAATACGCGCACCCGCCAAAGGCTGGCTTGGGCCGTACTCTTCTCTGATCGCCATCAAGCCTGGCATCTCTGCTTCGGCTAGTTTAATTTCTTTTCTTCCCCATTCAGCCAGGGAAATATCTTTTACTTTGTACTTCAAATACGTTTCTACCATTGTAGTTCAGGGTTTTACAGAAGAACCGCAAAGGTACGCAATAAGTTTATCTTCCTCAACGGAAACGCCGGTTACACCACTTATACCTCTTCGTTTTTAGCTTATTTTGGTCAAAACAGGTCAAAAACGGAAAAAGGAAAAGCCCGCTATTAGGGCGGGCTTTTAAAATCAGTTATCAAATAGGGTATGCTTAGTTGTTCACAATCACTTCGGCACCCAGTGTGTTGGTGTTGCCAGCCGGCGGCACTAAGAAGCCTTTCGCGAAGACGGTGTAGATTTTACCAGCCTGCAAGTTGACGGTGGCCGTTACGGCGTTCACATCTGTGCCTACCGGCTGTACCAGCAGCGTGTAAGAACCTGCGTTCACCGGCGTAAAGGCAGTAGAACCTTTAAACGCAATGTTCGAAAACAGATTGGCATTGGTCGCCTGCACCACCACGTCTACGTTAGGCGCGTCTGGCGCCAGGTGAATGAAGCGTACGTGGGCTCTTCCGGCGGCAGGTGCCGTGAGGTTGTCTTCTACCACCACGGCGGTAATGTTGTTGACCGGCCCAGCGGCGAATACAGAGTAGTTCATGTTAGCAGCCAACGTAAGGTTAGCGTCAATCACGGCGCTGGCCACACCAGAGCCCGAAGGCGTCACTCTTATGTTTCTGGTTCCGGTTTCTACTTGTAAATACCCCGTATTTCTAGGGTAGGCAAGGGCGGTATTGTTGACTTTGGTACCGTCTACATATAAATCAACCGTTGGGGCGTTGGGCGAGGCATGCACTACCATCACATTGGCTTTCTGCTCCACAGCCGGCGCATCTTCATCATCGTCATCACAGGCGGTAGTAAAGAGCAAGGTAGGCAAAGCAGCCATCAGGCATAGTTTCATCCACTTTTTCATACGTCTTCTGCTTTAAGTTAAAAATTAGGACTTACTTCTACTTAACTGCCTATCAGCCAATTTGTTTAACAAAACAACACCAAACGCTCCACAACATGCATGCTGCGTTGGCTTAGTCAATTCTGTATCTTTGCCCCTCTAGTCTACCAAGCACCTGTATGCGCATATTTTTACCTGAGGAACAAGAGTTTATTCTCAAACATCTATCCCATGACCCAGCGCAGTTGATGTTGCAGGCCAAGCGGTTTCCTCACTTGCCCATGCAGGAGCTGGTGCCCCAGATAAAAGCCCGACAGAAGGCCCTGCAGAAGTTGCCTACCTGGGCCAACCATCCAGAGGTGGTGTTTTCGGTTATGTTGTCCCTAGAGCAGAGTTCGTCAGAGGTGACAGCGGCCTATAAAAGCGGATTAGTGCAGGGAGAAACGCTGGCAGATGTGACCGGCGGTTTTGGGGTGGACAGCTTCTACTTCGCCAGG